>DATNAM010000152.1:0-8530 GCA_035572595.1 Gemmatimonadaceae bacterium | reverse complement strand
TTGACCGAGGCGGCTGAGCACGTGCCGCTCGAGGGAAACGGGCCGACGTTGGGGTCACTGCGTTAGGCCAGACTCTGCGGTTGCTCCGACCGTCCGGCGGCGGTATCCATCGGCGCCCTCGCCGACGCAGCGTGCCGCCGGTTAGAACTCCACGTGCACGGCAACGCCCACGCCGTGAGCCGGGCCGGGGAATACCGCGACGCTCGGGAGCGGTACCGTCTTCCAGTGCTCGCCCTTGATGAGCAACCCGATTACCGCGCCTGCGGCACCACCCAGCATCACGCCGCCGGCCACGGCCAGGGGCTGGAGGCAAAGCCACTGATCCCTGGAGCACGACGACGTCACGCCGGCGATGAGTCCTCCTGCCAGTGCGCCTCCCAACGTTCCGAGAATGACGTGCGACGCGACAATGTGTCGTCCAGTGCTCACCTCGAGCCGGCCGATCGCGCCGGTCGGAATGCGCTGCCCGGCGCCACCGTTCGAGGGCGACAACCAAAGCGTATCGCGCGTTAGGCCGCCAAGGGTGCCGACGAGCGTTCGGGCCGGCGGTGGCGAATCCACCTGCACGCGCACGCGCGAGCCAGACCTCACTTGACACGCCAACTGCGCCGTGACGAGGACGGCACCGCCTAACGTGGCGAGGACTGGAATGAGAAGCGACCTACGCATAACGCCTCCTGGTATGTCGCAAGCTCCCTGCGTCCCCCGGAGCGCGCAGTCAGGAAGGTTCCCGATACCACGTCAGAATAAACACTACCCATTCCCGTGCGGCACGACCATGGTCAACGCGTAGGGCCACGCCGGCGCGTATGCTCCAGTGAACGACGCGGATCGCGTCGGCGAATTGCATTGCGCGCCTTGCGCGCGAGTCAAGTTTCGAGGAGAATCAGCAAGCGTCGCGGCACCTTCTCTTTTCCGTGATGCTCGTTGTGCCGCTGGCTTCCGGCATCGCGCTGGTTCCGACCACCGAGCGCGCCGATGCGCCGCGCACGGTATCGGTGAAGTGCTCCCTTGTCGACGTCGCCTCGCATCGCGGTTTCACGCAGAGGTCTCCACGACGAACGGACGAAGACTCGAGGGCCTGTGCGAAACGCGAGACCGCAGGTTCTTCACCACACCGAAACCTGCTCGCACGTTGGCAAGCGCCCACGGGCGCAAACCACTCTCGTCATTCCGGAGCGTTCCATGAAAGCGACACGACGCGTCTTCGCATCCTTGCTGCTGGCCTTGCCGGTAGTCTACGGTTGTTCCAAATCGCCCGCCCACGCACCGGCAACGACCGCGGATGTGCAACCATCTACGGCCGGAGCGGTCGCTGCGGCACCCGCCCGAGAATCCGCCAAGGCTTGCGACTTGGTCACGCCTGCGGAAATGTCGACGATCCTGGGCAGCACCGTCGCCGGCATCGAGCCGGGCCACAAATCATCCGGCAAGACCGAATGCATCTATCAACCGACGGGAGGTGTTAGCCCCTATGTCGAGTTTTCGGTCGAATGGGGCGAAGGCGAAGATGCGATGAACGCTGCGGGGGCGATGGCGCAAAAGGAGCCGGGTATCGACAACCCCTACGCCGGCATTGGCGACCAAGCAGTAGCGGTGGGGACGTCGCTGATGATCCGCAGCGGCAAGGACCTGGTCACGATCACGTTCTCGGGCGTGGACCATGCGCCGGCGAAAGCGAAGAGGATCTTCGATACCGCCAAGGCGAGGATGTGACATGCGCCCGATACGCGGGCAAGTGCGGGTCAGGTCGATCGCGTCAGTTCCTCGCGAGCGACGGGCGTGTGTAATCACATTGTAGGCACACACCGCCGGTAGGTGCTCCGCGCATCTTCGGCTCTGCTCGCGGGGACGACTTGATTGGGGGCGTCGCGATGACTAACGGCCGCCCCCAACGATCTCAGCGTTAGCCGCGCGGCGAGTCCATCGCTTTCGCCGCGCCTCTGCCTAACGGAGAAGCACGCGATCGCGAGCAGGCGTGGACGCGATGGCGCAACGGCATGACAACCGCCGGAGTCGCTGGCGGCGAGCATCGGCGACCGGTTCCGCGCGCTCGTCGACGGCATTCTGCACCACTGATTTGGGCTTGGCCGAGTCGCACGGAACGAGCGGAACGGTTAGTGCAGCGATCGCGGTCGCACCCAACTCCGCACGGAGCTCACCATGGAAAGTCGCGCGAAGGTTCTCGGGCATTCGGTCCACCAGATGCTGATCGTGTTTCCGCTCGGCCTCCTCGGGATGGCGGTCATCTTCGACATCATTCATCTCTGGCGTGGCGGCACGTGGTCGATCGCGTCCTACCACATGATTGCCGCCGGTGTGATCACGGGGCTGCTGGCCGCGGTTTTCGGTTTCATCGACTGGTTGGGCATTCCCGCCGGCACGCGGGCGAAAGCCATCGGCGCGTGGCACGCGATCGGCAACGTGGTGGTGGTGGTGCTGTTCGCGATCAGCTTCTGGCTCAGGCGTCACGATGCCGGCAACCCCACGACGTCGGCCTTCCTGCTCGGCGTGCTCGCCCTGTTGCTTGCGTTAGTAACGGGCTGGTTAGGCGGCGAGCTCGTCAGCCGCCTGGGTGTCGGGGTGTACAAGGACGCGAACGTCAACGCGCCGAGCTCGCTCTCGTCGTAGGTCGCGCACGCCACGCAGCGCGTCGATGCACCAGCAGGTGTGCGGCACACCGCATCACGAGCTCTGCTGACGAGCTCGCCGTGACACGAGCGCCGCCATTCAGTAGCGGCCGGCAATGGAAAGGCGCGCACCGAGCCATATATTTTTCTTGCTCGCCCCATCCGCGACTCCAAAGATTTGGCGGTGGGTATGGTTGCTTCGCATCATCGAACGGAACTGCGCGGCCGGCGTCACGAGTGCGAATCGCTCGACCGGCTCCTGGATGATGTGCGTGGCGGACAGAGCCGGTCGCTGGTCTTGAGAGGCGAGGCCGGCGTCGGCAAGACGGCGCTCCTGGAATATCTCGCTGCCAACGCGACAGCATGCCGTATCGTGCGCGCGACTGGAGTCGAGTCCGAGATGGAGCTCGCGTTCGCCGGCGTGCACCAGCTCTGCGCACCGCTCTTGAGTCACCTCGAGCGACTGCCAAGCCCGCAGCGCGATGCGATCGCCACGGCGTTCGGCATCAGCAACGGCGCCGCCGCGGACCGATTTCTGGTCGGCTTGGCGGTCTTGAGTCTGCTGTCCGACATCGCCGAAGATCGGCCACTCGTTTGTATCGTGGACGATGCGCAGTGGCTCGATCAGGCATCAGCCCAGGTCCTGGGCTTCGTCGCACGCAGGCTTCTCGCGGAATCCGTGGCCATCGTGTTCGCCGTGAGAACCCAGTACGAGGACGGAGAGCTGGGCACGCTTCCGGTCATGGTAATAGAAGGACTGCGCGATGCGGATGCGCGCGCGCTGTTGGACTCGGCGATACCGGGCCGGCTCGATGAACGGATTCGCGATCGTGTCGTCGCCGAGTCGAATGGGAATCCGCTGGCGCTGCTCGAGCTGCCCAAGGGATTGAGCGCGGCCGAGCTCGCGGGCGGATTCCGCCGTCCCGACGCGCGGCCGGTCGCGAATCTCATCGAGCAGAGTTTTCTGCGGCGCGTGCGCGCCCTGTCGGGCGAGACGCAGCGCCTGCTCCTAACGGCCGCGGCGGAGCCGGTGGGCGATGCGATTCTCCTGTGGCGCGCGGCCGCGCTGCTCGGGATCGGCGCCGACGCGGCCGCGCCGGCGGTGGCGGATGGACTCATCGACGTCGGCGCGCGCGTGCGGTTTCGTCATCCGTTAGCACGATCGGCGGCCTACCGCGCGGCCACGGCGCACGAGCGGCGCGACGTGCATCGCGCGCTCGCCGACGTCACGGATCTGCAGGTCGATCCCGACCGCCGCGCGTGGCATCGTGCGCAGGCGGCGTTCGGACCCGACGAGGGCGTGGCCGGCGAGCTGGAACGCTCGGCCGATCGCGCACAGGGGCGCGGCGGCATGGCGGCCGCCGCCGCGTTTCTCGAGCGCGCAACCGACCTCACGCCCGATCCCGTTAGGCGAGCGGCCCGGGCGCTGGCCGCCGCGCAGGCCAAGTTCGAGGCTGGATCGGCGCACTCGGCGTACGACCTTCTCTCGGCGGCCGAGATCGGGCCGGTGGATGACCTCCAGCGCGCGCGGCTCGCCCGCATGCGCGCGCACATCGTGTTCGCCCAACGGCGCGGGAGCGACGCGCCGGCGCTGCTGCTCGATGCGGCCAAGCAGCTCGATGCGCTGCATCCGGCATTGGCGCGCGAAACGTACGTCGAAGCGTTAGGCGCAGAGATTTTCGTCGGCCGCCTCGGTGCGCGCGACGGTCCGAGCGTTGCCGTGGCCGCTCGCGCCGCGCCGCCCGGACCGGAGCCTCCGCGACCGGCGGACCTTCTACTCGATGGGTTGGCAACGCGATTCACCGACGGCTACGCGGCGGCGGTCGAACCGCTGCGGCGCGCATTGCACGCGTTTCGTGCGCAGGCCGCGCGCACCAAAGACGGCATCATTCGCTGGCTCTGGACCGCGTGTCCCGTGGCGCCCGAACCGATGGCCGCCGAATTGTGGGATGATGAGTCGTGGCACGAGCTGGCGACGCACGCGGTGCGGCTCGCGCGCGATGCCGGCGCGCTCGCGACGCTGCCCATTGCGCTGAGCTATCGCGCGGCCGTGCACGTGCACGCCGGCGAATTCGACGCCGCGTCGGCGCTCATTCAGGAGTCCGATGCGATCGCCGAAGCCACCGGCAACGCGCCGCTCCGGTACACCGCGCTGATGCTCGCCGCGTGGCGCGGAGAGGAAGGGCCGGCCGTTAGGCTCATTCAGTCCGGCGTCAAGGAAGCGACGGCGCGCGGCGAAGGACGGGCGCTCGGTCTCGCGGGATACGCGACGGCGGTGTTGTACAACGGGCTCGGCCGCTACGAGTCGGCGCTCGCCGGCGCGCGGCAGGCGTGCGACTACGATGACCTGGGGTTCTTTGGTTGGTCACTCATCGAGCTCGTCGAGGCGGCCGTTCGGAGCGGCACGCACGACGTGGCACGCGACGCTTTGCGTCATCTCGAGGAACGCGCCCGCGCGACCGGCACGAACTGGGCGTTAGGCATTTTGGCGCGATCGAGCGCGCTTCTCGCGGATGGCCACGCCGCCGAATCACTGTATCGCGAGGCGCTGGTGCAGCTCGAACGCTGCCGGATCGTGGTGCACCTCGCACGTGCGCACCTGGTCTACGGCGAGTGGCTGCGCCGCCACAATCGGCGTGTCGACGCGCGCGAACAATTGCGAATCGCGTACGACAAGCTCGGCCGCATCGGAGCCGAAGCATTTGCGGAACGCGCGCGGGGCGAGCTGCTTGCGACCGGCGAGACCGTGCGCAAGCGCGTCGTCGAATCCCGCGACGTGCTCACCGCGCAAGAGGTGCTGGTCGCACGGCTCGCGGCCCAGGGACGTACGAACCCCGAGATCGGCGCGCAGCTTTTCATCAGTCCGCGCACCGCCGAGTATCACTTGCGGAAAGTGTTCACCAAGCTCGGCATCAGCTCGCGCCGGCGTCTTCGCGACGCCATTCCCGATGTCGCCTCAACGGCTGTTTCCCCGTAAGGTGTTGAGCGGCGCCGGCCCCGCGGCGCCGCTGTCTTCGTGTAACGGCGCGGACTAGGGTATTCGACGGAGGCGATCCGTCGTCCACCCGCGCATCATGCTCCTTCGTTCACCTTCACAAGGAGCAAGATCATGAGCACCATCACAACGAAGGACGGCACCCAGATCTACTATAAGGATTGGGGCGAGGGGCCCGCCGTCGTGTTTTCGCACGGCTGGCCGCTCAACGCCGACGCGTGGGACGGGCAGATGCTGTTCCTAACGCAAAACGGTTTTCGCACCGTCGCGCACGACCGCCGCGGGCACGGTCGTTCGAGCCAGCCGTCTAACGGCAACGACATGGACACGTACGCCGACGATCTCGCCGCGGTGATCGAGGACCTCGACCTGCACGACGTCACGTTGGTTGGGCACTCGACGGGCGGTGGTGAAGTCGCGCGATACATCGGACGTCATGGCACGAGCCGCGTCGCGAAGGCGGTGTTGATCGGCGCCGTGCCGCCGCTGTTGCTCAAGACGCCGGCAAATCCCGAGGGCCTACCCATCGAGTTGTTCGACGGGCTGCGCGCCGCGCTCTTCACCGACCGCGCCCAGTTCTACAAGGACTTCGCGCTCCAGTTCTACGGCGCCAATCGAGCCGGCGCGAAAGTGTCGCAGGGCATCCTCGAGACGTTCTGGCTCTGGAGCATGCAGGTCGGTCTGCTCAATTCCTACGAGTGCATCAAGGCGTTCTCCGAAACGGATTTCCACAAGGACCTCGCGGAGTTCGACGTGCCGACGCTGTTGTTGCACGGCGAAGATGACCAGATCGTGCCCATCAAGATCGCGTCGATGAAATCGGCGCGCATCATCAAGGGCGCGAAAGAGGTGTATTACCCGGGCGCGCCGCACGGTCTCACGACCACGCATCAGGATCAGATCAACGCCGAGCTGCTCCGCTTCTTGCGCGCATCGCCGGCGCCGCAGCCGAGCGAGCGCAGAATGGCGGCGACCTCCGGCGCGCGCTGAGGAGGGCCATCATGAAGATCGTGATCATCGGCGGCACCGGCCTCATTGGATCCAAGGTCGTCGCCCGCCTTCGCGAGCACGGCCACCAGGCGGTGCCGGCCTCGTTAGACACCGGCGTCAACACCATCACCGGCGAAGGGCTGGCCCAAGTCCTAACGGGAGCCAACGTGGTGGTCGACGTGTCGAACTCGCCGTCGTTCGACGATGCGGCGGTGATGAAGTTCTTCCAGACGTCCACCGGGAACTTGCTCGCCGCCGAAACCAAGGCGGGTGTGGGCCATCACGTCGCGCTGTCGATCGTGAACTGCGACCAAATACCCAACAGCGGCTACATGCGCGCCAAGGCGGCGCAGGAAAAACTGATCAGCAGCTCGAAGATCCCATACTCGATCGTGCACGCGACGCAGTTCTTCGAGTTCTTCAAGCGGATCGCGGATGAGGCGACCAAGGGTGACACGGTGCGCATCGCTCACGTGCTGTTCCAGCCCATCGCGGCCCAGGACGTCGCCGATGCGGTGGCCGCCGTGGCCGAGGGCGCGCCGCTCAACGGCATCCTCGAAGTGGAAGGGCCCGAGCAGTTCCGCTTCGACGAATTCATCAAGGAGGGACTGCGCGCGCGCCACGATGAGCGGAAAGTGGTGGCCGACCCGCACGCGCAGTACTTCGGGACGGAGCTCACCGAGCGCATGCTGGTGCCGAGCGGCAACGCGAGGCACGGGCAGATCCGTTTCGAGGACTGGCTCAAGCAGCCTGTGCCGGCGCGCGCCTAACTGACGCCGCCGGGTACCGAACGCAGTCTCACGCGACCGGATGGATGGCGGACCCTCGACCAGTGCGAGCGGCCCGCCATTCATCCGGCGCCCATCCACACACACGGAGAACGGAACGATGCGCACCTCGACGATCTCTACGGCCGCTGTACTGGCTGGCTTCTTGTCCCTCGCCGCCATTCCATCGGGCGCTCAAGAGCCAACGGTGAAGCCGGTCGTCTCGAAAGACCTCAAAGGCATAGCGGGGAAGCAAATTCTGGTGCTCACGGTCGACTATGCGCCGGGTGCGGCGGACTCCCCGCATCGGCACAACGCGAATGCGATCGTGTACGTGCTCGAGGGCTCGGTCGTGGAGCAGGTGAAGGGCGGGCAACCGGTGACGCTGACGGCGGGCCAGACCTTTTACGAAGGCCCGGACGACATCCACATTGTGGGGAAGAATGCCAGCAAGACAAAGCCGGCCAAGCTGCTGGCGATTCTGGTGAAGAACACCGGAGCGCCGCCGGTGGTGCCGGTCACGCAAACGAGCAGCACCGGCCACTGACGGCCTAACGATCGACGGAGGTGGTGATGGGGAAAGGACGCATCGAGGCATTCAGCGACGGCGTGTTGGCCATCATCATCACCATCATGGTGCTCGAGATCAAGACGCCGGCCGGCGTCGGGGTCGCCGCGTTACGGCCGTTGGCGCCGGTGTTCGTGAGCTACGTGTTGAGCTTCGTATACGTCGGGATCTACTGGAGCAATCACCATCATTTGCTTTACGTCACGCGCCGCATCAACGGCGCGATCATGTGGGCCAACCTGCACCTGTTGTTCTGGCTGTCGCTGGTGCCGTTCGCCACGCGGTGGATGGGGGACAGCGGATTTGCAAAGGGTCCGACGATGCTGTACGGCGTGATCTTGTTGCTTGCCGGTATCGCGTACTGGCTGCTCGAGTACGCGATACTACGCAAGGAGGGCGCGGGCTCGACGCTCGCCGCGGCGGTGGGCGGCGAGTGGAAGGCGCGCATCTCGCTCGGGATATTCGTCGCGGCAATTCCGCTGGCGCTGGTGCGTCCGTGGATCGCGGGCCTGCTGTACGCCGTGGGCGTGCTGCCGTGGCTGGTGCCCGACCGGCGGATCGAGCGGGAGGTGGCGCGGGC
>DATNAM010000151.1:0-11689 GCA_035572595.1 Gemmatimonadaceae bacterium | reverse complement strand
GATGATGCTCGGCTGGCACTACATGGACTACTACTCCAACTCGTATGCCGTCAATCAGTATCTCGCGTCGCGTGGATACGTGGTGCTGGCCGTGAACTATCGGTTAGGCATCGGATACGGCCACGAGTTCCACCATCCCGCGCACGCGGGACGATGGGGCGCGTCCGAATATCTCGACGTGAAGGCGGGCGCGGAGTATCTGCGCACGCTGCCGGAGGTGAACGCCGGCCGCATCGGCATCTGGGGCGGCTCGTACGGCGGATTCCTCACCGCCATGGCGCTGGCGCGCAACTCCGACCTCTTCGCCGCCGGCGTCGACATGCACGGCGTGCACGATTGGATGACCGACGTGCAGGACTTCTTCGTGCGCCGTGCCGAACAGTACGAGCAGGCCGATCTCGATTCGGCGAAGAAAGTGGCGTGGCAGTCGTCGCCGGTCGCGTACATGTCCACCTGGAAGTCGCCGGTGCTGCTCATCCAGGGCGACGACGATCGCAACGTGCACTTTCATCAAACGGTGGATCTGGCGCGGCGCCTCGATGCGCAGGGCGTGAAATACGAGGAGCTCGTGTTGCCCGACGAGATCCACGGCTTCCTGCGCTACGCTTCCTGGCTAACGGCGGACAGCGCCACGGCCTCGTACCTCGACAAAGTGCTCAAATGAGGGACCTGTCGCACGCGTTCCATTTCCTGCGGGAAGCGGCCGAACCACGAGGTGAGAAGTAGCATCTCGTCGATCTCATGCGTTGGTACGCGGGTGGTCGGGCGCTCGACCGGGCCGTAGACGTCTTCGATGGCCCGCTCGAGCGCCGCTTTGTCGTTAGGCGTGCGGGGCGACGGCCGCTCGTCGCGCACCCGGCCCCGCCGGATGAGGTAGACGCGGTCGTCGCCTTGGTAGCCCGGCACGGTGTACACGAACGTCAGCGACTCCACGCCGAAGCGCAGGCGGAGGAATTGCACGCGCAATTCCTCGAGGCGCTGCACCTTGTCGCGCAGCGCCGCGGCGCGCTCGAACTCGAGGCGCTCGCTGCTGGCTTCCATCTCGCGGCGCAGCGTGTCGAGCGGCGTGTCGTCGGTGCAATCGAGAAACGCGCGGGCGAGGCCGAGCCGTTGGTCGTACTGCAGCTCCGAGCACCCGCCCACGCAGGGACCCAGACACTTGTGGATCTCGAACCGAATGCAGCCCGGGGTGCGCGCGATCTGGAACAGCTCGCTCTGGTCGGAAAAGTGCATCCGCCGTTCGACGGTGCAGTCGCGCAGGCCTAACGCATCGTTGAGCTCGCGCAGCGATTCGGACACGCGTTGGGCGCCCTGAAACGGGCCGTAGTAGGCCGCGCTGTCTTCCGTTGGGCCGCGGACCACCGTGAGCTTGGCCGCCGGTCCGCGCGAGATCTTGATGAACGCGAAGTGCCGGTCGTCGCGCTTCATCGCCACGTTGAGCCGCGGACGCAGCCGCTTGATGAGGCGCATCTCGAGGAGCAGCGCGGCGAACTCGCTCGGCGTGTAGTCCCAATCGATGTGCACCGCCTCGCGGATGATGCGCGCGCCTTTGTCCTCGGGATAGCGGCCGCGAAAATAGCTCAAGAGGCGCGTGCGCAGCCGCTTCGATTTGCCGACGTACACCACCTCGCCGCTGCGCGCGTGCATCCGATATACGCCCGGCCGGTCCTTGGCGCCCGCGGACACCGCGGCGCGCATGCGCGCGAGCTCGTCGTCGTCAGTGCACGGAGAGAGAAGGGCGCGCCGCTTCATCGCTGACAACGGGGACACAGCACGGTCGTTCGGCCATCGATCGCATCGGTGGCCACGAGTCGTCCCCCACAGCGGTGACACGGTTCGCCGCCGCGTCCGTACGCGTCGAGATGCTCGGCGAATCCGCCGCGCTCGCCCGACGCGTCCCGATAGTCGCGGAAGCTCGTGCCGCGCGCCGCGATCGATTCGCGCAGCACGTCCACGATGTCCGCACGCAACCGCTTGATTTCGTCGGCGCGAATCGATCGCCCGGCGCGCGACGGATCGATCCCGGCGCGCCACAGCGCTTCGTTCGCGTAGATGTTGCCGAGGCCGGCAATCCGGCGCTGGTCCATCAACAACTTCTTCACCGCCTGGGAGGAGCCCCGAAGAGCGCCCGATAGATGCGCGACGGTGAATCCCTGGTCAAGCGGTTCGATGCCCAACGTCGATTCGTATTTCGTCCAGCGCGCCGGCGACATGAGCGTGACGGTGCCCAAGCGCCGGATATCGCGGTAGTGCAGGGCACGTCCGTCCGCGAGGCGGAACGTCACCGTGAGGTACGCGAGCTCGCGCTCGGGCAGCGAGCCGGTGTCGATGAGCAGCGCGCCGGTGAACCGCGGCTGCACGACCAACCGATCGCCGGTCGAGAGATCGAGCACCACGAGCTTGGCGCGACGCCAGCATCGCTCGATCGTGGCGCCAGTGACGGCGCGGCGCAGCTTGGCGGGCGTGGTCTCGCGCAGCACATCGCCGTGCCGCACGGTCACGCCCGAGATTCGCGCACCGTTGAGCTCGCGCTCGAGATCGCGCGCGATGGTCTCGGTTTCAGGCAGCTCCGGCATGGCGCTCGAGCTCCCGCCACGCGATGTCGGCGCGGTACTGGCTGCCGGCAAATTCGATCGCGCCGGCGGCGTGGACGCTCTTCCGTTGGGCCTGGGCGAGCGTGTCGGCCACAGCTGTCACCGCGAATACGCGGCCACCCGCCGTGAGCAAGCGGCCATCGCTCGAGCGCGTCGTCCCGGCGTGAAAGAGGTGGACATCGGGGTCGCTCGACAATGGTATGATGATAGGATCACCAGTTCGCGGTGCCTCGGGATACCCAGCGGACGCCACCACGGTGGTGACGGCGTGGCGTCCGGTCCACCGGAGCGGTGTTTCATCGAGGCCTTCGCCTAACGCAACCGCCAACAGGCGCGGCAGCAGCGGCTCGGCCATCAACGGGAGCACCGCCTGCGTCTCCGGATCGCCGAACCGGCAGTTGAACTCGATCACGCGCGGCGTCGACCCGTCGCGCGCCACCATGAGGCCGGCATAGAGGACGCCGCTGAACAGCGAGCCCGCCTCGCGCATCGCGCGCAGCGTTGGGCGCGCGATGCGATCCATCACCTCGTCCACCACGGCGCTCGTGGCCAGCGTGAGCGGCGCGTACGCGCCCATGCCGCCGGTGTTGGGTCCGGTATCGCCGGCCAGCAAGCGCTTGTGATCCTGCGCCGGGAGCATCGGCACCGCGCGCGTCCCGTCGGTGAGCACGAACAGCGAGACTTCCTCGCCGTCCATGAATTCCTCGATCAAAATCTCGTTGCCGGCGTCGCCGAACGAGTGTTCGAGAAGCATGGCGTCGATGACATCATCGGCCTCGCCTAACGTGCGGGCGATCACCACGCCTTTGCCCGCCGCCAGACCCGACGCCTTGATCACAACCGGCGCGCCCATCGCCCGTGCGGCGCGCCTGGCATCCTCGGGGCGAACGTGCCGCTCGGCGCGCGCCGTGGGAACGCCCGCGTCCAACATGAGCTGCTTCGCGAATGCTTTGGATGACTCGATGCGCGCGGCGGCGGCGGTCGGGCCGAAGACGGGAAGCCGGTGCTCGCGGAGCGCGTCGCCGAGCCCCGCCGCGAGCGGCGCTTCGGGCCCAACGATGGTGAGATCGGGCTGCTCGTCGCGCGCTAACGCAACCAGCCCGGCGATGTCGGTGGTGTTGATCGCCACACACCGGCCGTGTTGTGCGATGCCGGGGTTGCCGGGTGCGACGAGCAGCTCCAGCGATGGATCGTCGTGCGTCAGTTTCCAAGCGAGGGCATGTTCCCGGGCGCCGCCGCCGACGAGCAACACCTTCACTTTGATGTCGCGTTCCGGTAGGCGTTGCTGAAGGCATCGCGCGCACCGCGCAGCGCGTCCTTCACCTGGTCGACCGCCGTCTGCGCTTCGCTCCGATAGTATCCGGCGGCCTCGGCGTAGTCATCACTCAGCGGACGGTCGTTCTCGCCGCGGCGCGGATAGTCGCCAGAGATGATCCGATCGTAGGTGCCGCTCCGAACCCATCGTTGCAGCTCGGCTGCGCGCACGGTGTTGAACGGGTGCGTCCGGCCGGCGACGTTGAGCACGCGAAAGATGGTGTCGAGGGCGCCGCCGCCTTCCTCGTATTCCTGGGCCTGCGTTAGGAACTCATCCAGGTTCGATTCATCGTCGGTGGTGATGCCGCCGGCGAACTTGAGGAAGAGGCGCATGGACGCCTGCGGATCCTGCGTCGCCAACAGGCCAGCCCGGTCGGACGACAGCTCAGCCTTCCGCGACCACTCCATGAGCGCGAGCCGGATGGGCAGCGCGATGAGGCCGAGGCCCGGAAGGTTGCTGAAGCCAATGCTGAGAATGATCAGCGCCAGCGTGGTGTAGGTGGCGTGACCGCTCATCACGTGCCCCAGCTCGTGTCCGAGGAGCACGCGCCGCTCGTCCCAATCCAGCAGGTCGAGTGCGGCTGAGTTGACGACGATGAACGGCTTGTCGAAGCCCACCGCCATCGCGTTGGCGATCGGGGATTGCGATACGAAGAGGTCCGGACGAGTGGGCCAATCCATGGTGTGCTGCACTTCGTCGAGCAGTACGCTCAAGTGCGGCCGCTGGCGCGGCCCAACGCGGACCGCATTGGCGGTGAAGAGGCTCCGCACGCCGCGTTCGCCGAGCAGACTCATCACCTTGCGGAGCACGTCGTCGAAACCCGGAAGTGCGCGCAGCGTGTTCAGCGCGGCGCGGTCCGCGGGGTGCTCCCACGACACCGGGGCGATCTGTGTCAGTTGGTTAGGCATGGGCGGTTGCTCGTCGGAGGGTGCCGGACTACGTCGCGAACGCGTGATCGAGATCGGCGATCAGGTCGCCCACATCTTCGACGCCGCACGACAACCGAACCAATCCTTCGGTTATGCCGAGCGCGGCACGCCGCTCAGGAGGCACGGACGCGTGCGTCATGGATGCAGGGTGGCTGATGAGGCTCTCTACTCCTCCCAACGATTCCGCCAGCGAAAAGATTCTCGTCCGCTCCAGCACATGAGCAGCCCGTTCGCGCGATCCCAGATCGACCGAGATCATGCCTCCGAACCCGGACATCTGCCGGCAGGCCAACTCGTGCTGCGGGAATGATTGCAGCCCGGGATAGATCACATGGTCTTCACCGACGCGATCGACCAGCCATGCCGCGATGCGCCGTCCATTTTCGTCGTGCCGCGGCATGCGCAGGTGGAGGGTTTTCGTTCCGCGTAGCGCGAGCCAGCAATCGAACGGCCCCGGCACCGCGCCCGACGCGTTCTGGATGAAGGCCAATCGCTCGGCGAGCCCGTCGTCGCGGACCACGGCCATACCGCCCACCATGTCGCTGTGTCCGTTCAGATACTTGGTGGTGGAGTGGAAGACGATGTCCGCGCCGTGCGCGAACGGGTGTTGGAAGACCGGGGTCGCGAAGGTGTTGTCGACGATGAGCAGCGCGCCCGCGTGGTGCGCCGCTTCCGCTGCCGCCGTGAGGTCGGTGATCCACATGAGTGGATTCGTCGGCGTCTCGACGATGACGGCCACCGTGCGGGGCGTGCATGCGTCGGCGATGCGTTGGGCATCGCGCGTGTCGACGTAGCTGAACTCGAGTCCCATTTTCCGGAGCAGCTTGTCGAACAGACGGAACGTGCCGCCATAGACGTTCTGCCCGCAAATCACGTGGTCGCCAGATTGGAATAGTTTCATGATGGAGTCGACGCACGCCGTACCGCTAGCGAAGGCGAAGCCATGTCGACCATCTTCTAACGCAGCCACGTTTCGTTCGAGTGCGTCTCGCGTCGGGTTCCGTGTGCGCGAGTACTCGAAGCCCTTGTTCTTTCCGAGCCCCTCCTGCACGTATGTCGACGTCAGGTAAACCGGCGTCATGATTGCGCCGGCCAGCGGCTCCGGCCGCTGTCCGGCATGAATCGCCCGCGTGCCCAACCCGGACTGAAGATCGTCGTCGAATATGCGCGTCATGCCAACGTCCGTTGATCAGTTCGCGCAAGATAACTCCCCGAATCCCATGACGCACGCCAATGGCGTAGACGGGAGTCGCTGCTTGGTAGTGGACGATGAGCCGCGACTTCGACAAGCACTCGTGCGCCTGATGCAAGGCGCCGGCTTCCGCTGCCATGAGGCGAGCTCCGCTCAGGATGCGCTCGCCATTCTCGACCGCAAGCCGCTCGAGCTCGTTTTGTCGGACATGCGCATGCCCGGCATGGATGGCGCAACGCTCCTCAAGCGCATCCGTGAGGCACACCCTGATGTTGCGGTGGTGATGATCACCGCGGTCGCGGAAGTCGAGGTCGCGGTATCGTGTCTGTCGGCCGGCGCGATGGACTACATCACCAAGCCGTTCATCTTCGAGGAAGTCCGAGCGCGCGTGACCCAGGCGCTCGAGAAGCGGCGCCTGCTGCTCGAGAATCGCGGGTATCAGGAGCGACTCGAGGAGCGCGTGAAGGCGCAGGCGCAGCGGCTCGAAGATCTGTTCGTGGCGAGCGTGCAATCCTTGGCCGAGGCGCTCGAGCTCAAGGATCCGTACACGCGCGGCCACTCGATTCGCGTGAGCCGCTACGGGGTGGCGATCAGCCGGGTACTCGGCATCGACGCGGCGACCATCCGGCACATCGAGTTAGGCGGGCAGCTTCACGACATCGGCAAGATCGGTGTGCGCGAAGACGTGCTGAACAAGCCCGGTCCGCTGACGAAGGACGAATACCAGCACATCATGACGCACCCGGTCCTCGGGTGGCGGATTTTGCGGCCGTTGTTGGGCGACAATTCCGTGGTGCTCAACATCGTGCGGTCGCACCATGAGCGGATGGACGGCACCGGCGTGCCCGACGGGTTAGGCGGCAGCGACATCGCGCGCGAGGCGCGCATCATCGCGGTGGCCGACGCGTTCGACGCGATGATGAGCCAACGGCCATACCGCAAAGGCCTGTCCTACATCGACACGATGGACGAGCTCAAGCGGATGTCGGGGACGCAGTTCGACGGCGACGTCGTGGACGCGTTCGTCGAGGCGGCCGCCACGGGCGGAATCGTGATCGATCCCCGCGAGCCGCTCACCGATCCCGCCCGGCAGCGGCGCATGGCGCCATCCGCCGGCTGAGCGGCGGTTCGCGCCGCGCCTAACGCGAGCGCGGCCGTACCACGATCGATCGTCCGTCGAACGGCCGGGGCGCCGCGCGCGCCGCGGCGTCGGCGGCCCACACGTTGCGACCACCATCCGCCTAAGTTTCACGACCGCCGCGTCGCCTCGTCCAAGTCGTTATCATTTGGTCGAAGCGCTCGCGTACTTTTTCATGGACCGTGACGGAGGTTACCGCGTGTACGAAGGCCTGATGGTTAGCGTGTCCGGGGTGCGCGGGCGCGTAGGCGAAGCGCTCACGCCGGAAGTGGTGACGCGGTTCGCGGCCGGCTTCGGCGCGTGGGCACACGGCAAATGGTCCGCGGCGCCACACGCCTCGACGGCATGTCGCATCGTGGTCGGACGCGACTCGCGTGTGTCCGGACCGATGTTTCATCGCGCGACGCTCGCGGCGCTGCAGTCGGTTGGTTGCGATGTGATCGACGTCGGACTCGCGCCCACGCCAACGATTCAACTCGCGGTCGAGCATCATCACGCCGCGGGCGGGTTGGCGATCACGGCCAGTCACAATCCGATCGAATGGAACGCGCTCAAGTTCATCGGGCCGAGCGGATTGTTCCTGGATGGAGCTGAAGGGATGGAGATGCGCGGCGTAGTCGAGAGCGCGTTTCCGCGCGCGACGTGGGATTTGCTTGGGCAGGTGCGGGTCGACGAGCAGGCGATCGAGCAGCATCTCGCCGCGGTGCTCGCGCTGCCGTTCATCAAAGTCGATGCGATTCGCCGGCGGAAGTTTCGCGTGGCGCTCGACTGCGCGCATGGTGCGGGCGGCGTGATCATACCCGAATTGCTCGAGCGGCTCGGCTGCGAGGTGCACGCGATCAACCTCGAGACCGACGGGCGCTTCACGAGGCCGCCAGAGCCTGTCGCCTCGAACCTTGGTGACTTGGAACGTCTCGTGCGAGAGTCGAAGGCCGAAGTCGGGTTTGCCACCGATCCGGACGTCGATCGGTTGGCGTTGGTGTCGGATCAGGGCACGGCGATTGGAGAGGATTGGACGTTGGCGTTGGCGGCCCGCCTTGTGCTTAGGTATCGCAGCGGTCCGGTGGTTGCGAATCTATCGACCAGTCGAATCGTCGATGACGTGGCTAAAGAGGCTGGTGCACAAGTCGTTCGCGCACCGGTCGGTGAGGTGAACGTCGCGGTTCGGATGCGCACGGAAGGCGCCGCGATTGGAGGCGAAGGGAATGGGGGCGTCATTCTATCGGAACTGCATTTGGGGCGGGACGCTCCGGTGGGTGTGGCAGTGCTGCTGCAAATGTTGCTAGAGGACAACGAGCCGCTCTCAGCCATTGTGGCCCGTTATCCCAGATACGTGATCGTGAAGGACAAGCTGGATCGGCCGAACGCGCCCTTGGATGCGGTGTATAATGCTTTGCGGCAAGGGTTTATGGACGCCGAAGCTGATATGCAGGATGGACTTCGGTTGTCATGGCTGGACCGATGGGTACATGTCAGGCCGTCGGGAACCGAGCCGATTGTGCGTGTGATTGCTGAAGCGCCGAACGCGGCAGCAGCACGCGAGCTCGTGACCCGGTCGCGCGTTCCGCTGGACGCGTTAGGACGATGAACCAACCGAGGCTCAACCACATATGTGCGGAATAGTTGGATATGTAGGACCGCGACTCGCGTCGCCGTTGCTGCTCGAGGGACTCAAGCGGCTCGAGTATCGGGGCTACGATTCGGCCGGTGTAGCCATCATGAACGGGAAAGGCGTCGAGACGCGAAAGGCGCCGGGCAAGATCTCCGAGCTCGAGACCCTGGTGCTAGCCGCGCCGATAAACGGCACACTTGGCATCGCGCACACCCGTTGGGCCACGCACGGAGCACCGAATTTTTGCAATGCCCACCCGCACCTGTCCTGTGACAATGAAATCGCTGTCGTTCACAACGGCATCGTCGAGAACGGCACTGCGCTCCGGCAGGCTTTGGAAGACGTCGGCCACACGTTCCGCTCGGAAACCGATACCGAGGTGCTGGCGCACCTGATCGAAGAGTTCTTCGACGGGAACCTCGAGGAAGCGGTGCTCGAGGCCCTGCGCAAAGTGGAAGGCACGTACGGCATCGCGGTGGTGTCGAGCCGCGACCCGAACAAGATCGTGGCCGCGCGCAAGGGCAGCCCGCTGCTCGTGGGGTTAGGCGAAGGCGAGTACTTCGTCGCCAGCGACGTGTCCGCCATCCTCGCCCATACGCGCCAGGTGATCTACCTGGATGACGGCGACCTCGCGGTGTTGGAGCGCGACGGCTATCGCATCATCGACATGCAGGCCATGCCGATGACGCGCACCGTGAACAGCATCGACTGGGACCTCGACATGATCGAGCGGGGCGGATTCCCGCACTTCATGCTCAAGGAAATCTTCGAGCAGCCGACGACCATCGAGAACACGATGCGCGGCCGCCTGCTCGCGGAAGACGGAACGGCGAAGCTGGGCGGCATCAACCTGACCAACGAAGAGCTGCTCGAGTTCGACAACATCGTCATCACCGCCTGCGGCACCAGCTGGCATTCGGCGCTGATCGGCGAGTTCATGATCGAGGAGCTGGCGCGCATTCCGGTCGAGGTCGAGTACGCGTCGGAGTTCCGGTACCGCAATCCGGTGATCGGGCCCAAGACGCTGTGCATCGTGATCTCGCAGTCCGGCGAGACGGCGGACACGCTGGCGGCGATGCGCGAGGCGCAGAAGCGCGGCGCCCGTGCGTTAGGCATCGTGAACGTGGTCGGGTCCACCATCGCGCGCGAGTCGGACGGCGGAATCTACATTCACGCCGGCCCCGAGATCGGCGTGGCGTCCACCAAGGCGTTCACGAGCCAGGTGATGGCGCTGGCGCTGTTCACCCTCCGGCTGGCGCGTCTGCGCGGCCTGCCGGCGCAGGACGGACGCCGCGTCGTCGAAGCGCTCCAGGCATTGCCGGCGCAGATCAAGGACGTGCTCGACCGCGCGGACGAGATCGAGAGCATCGCCGACGAGTTCGAGGACGCCGCGAATTTCCTGTACCTGGGCCGCGGCTACAATTTCCCGGCGGCGCTCGAAGGCGCGCTCAAGCTGAAAGAGATCAGCTACATCCACGCGGAAGGCTATCCGGCCGCCGAGATGAAGCACGGGCCCATCGCGCTCATCGATGAGAACATGCCGGTGGTGTTCATCGCGCCGCACGACTCGGTCTTCGACAAGATCGTGTCGAACATCCAGGAAGTGAAAGCGCGCGGCGGGCGCGTCATCGCGCTCACGAGTCGCACCGAACCATCGCTCGCGGGCAAGATCGACTACGAGATCCGCGTGCCCGAAACGATCGACATGTTCACGCCGATCCTGGCGGCGGTGCCGTTGCAGCTCCTGGCGTATTACATCGCCGTCAAGCGCGGGTCGAACGTGGATCAGCCGCGCAACCTCGCCAAGTCGGTGACGGTCGAGTAAGGCAAACGCGCGCGGGGCGCCGGCCTAACGGCGCCCCGTACACCGAGGACAGGCCCACATGCACTATGTCGTCACCGGAGGCGCGGGCTTCATCGGCTCGCACCTCGTCGAACATCTCGTGAATGCGCCCGGCGGCCATCGCGTCACCGTGCTCGACGACTTCTCCACGGGCAAGCGGGAAAATCTGGCGCCGTGGCTCGATCGCATTCGCATGGTCGAAGGCTCGGTGACCGATCCGAACGCATGTCGCGAGGCCATTGCCGGCGCCGACTTCGTGTTGCACCAGGCAGCCCTGCCCTCGGTGCCGAGGTCGTTGCGCGATCCGTTGGCCTCGCACGAGGCCAACGCAACCGGCACGCTCAACGTGTTGATCGCGGCGCGGGATGCGAAGGTGAGGCGCGTGGTGTATGCGGCGTCGTCGTCGGCCTATGGGAACACGGCAGAGTTGCCCAAGCGTGAGGACATGCTGGCGCGGCCGTTGTCGCCGTACGCGGTGGCGAAGCTGGCGGGCGAGCAATACTGCCGCGCGTTCCACGCGTCGTTCGGCGTGGGCACGGTCGCACTGCGGTACTTCAACGTATTCGGGCCGCGACAGGATCCGACGTCGCAGTACGCGGCGGTGATCCCCAAGTTCATCGTGTGCGCCGTGTCGGGCGAGGCGCCCACCATTTTCGGCGATGGCGAGCAGACGCGCGACTTCACCTATGTGGCGAACGTCGTCCGGGCCAATCTCCTGGCGTGCGAGGCGCCGGCGGCTGCGTTAGGCGAGGCCTACAACGTCGGCTGCGGCGAGCGCGTGAGCGTGAACATGCTCTGGCACCGCATCCGCGACATGCTCGGCGCCTCCGTGGAGGCGCGCTACGAGCCCACCCGCACCGGTGACGTGCGCGACTCGCTCGCGTCGCTCGACCGCGTGCACGCGATGCTCGGCTACTCGCCGGTGGTGACGTTGGACGACGGGCTGCGCGAGACGGTCCGCGCCCTCACGGGCCGGTCGTCGGTTGCGGCCGGATCCGGCGCCGCCGCGCGGCGCTAACAAGAGCGCGCGGATCGTGCGCGTTCTGCTCCAGCGCGTCTCTCGCGC
>DATNAM010000150.1:0-4886 GCA_035572595.1 Gemmatimonadaceae bacterium | reverse complement strand
AGACCGAGATGCTGGCGCGGACCATCGCGCTGCTCTATCAGAGCGTTAGGCGGGACCCGCCGGCCGCCATCCCGCGCGAAAACCGCGCGGCGCTCGCGGCGGGCAGCACGTACACCGATGTGCTCGCCGCGCGCGTGCGCGCCATCTACGAGCGCGACTTCGCGGCCTTCGGCTACGACCCGGCCAGGTGGCCGAACGATCCGCCGTCGGCCGATGGATCGATCAGCCTCGAGCGGTTCGTGGATGAGATCATGGAGCGCAACGTGATCATCACGCACCTCTACGATGAGCACGCGCGGCTGGCCCGCGAGTACCGGGCTGCCTACCGCTTCTCGCTGCTCCGGCTCGCGAACAAGTGGCGGCGCCTGTTCAAGCCCGGGCCCCGCGCCTGAGCGCTGCCTAACCGCCTAACGGATTACCGCGCTCCGCTGCCGGCGGGGTCGACGTGCAGCACGGTCATCATCCCCGACCCCAGGTGCTCGGCGATGTGGCAGTGGAGCATCCAGTCGCCGGGGTTCGACGCATCGATGAGGACGTCCACCGTCGAGCCCACCGGAACGAGGATCGTGTCCTTCCACACCAGATTCGTGGTGCGGACGCCGTTGCGCGACACGACGAGCATCCGCTGGCCGTGGAGGTGGATCGGGTGCTGCATCGGATGGAACGACTTGGGATCGTTGTACAACTCGAGCTTCACCACCGATCCTTGCGTGACGTGCCAGTCGATGTCCATGTCTTCTTTGCCCGTCGCATCGTCGCGCAAAATCCATTTTACCTGATCGCTGGTCGACAACCAGTTCATGTCGGGCATGCCGTCCACCCACTCGACGGGCGCGTAGTACGCGGTGTCGACGTTCATGAACTGCACGGTGGCAATGGGCAGGCCGTTGCCGCGCATCGTGAGCGTGAGGCGCTTGTCGGGCGGTTTGTCGAAGTACGGCCGATAGCGGTCGATGTCGCGCGTGACCGCGGCGTTGTCGCGCAGCGCGTCGAACGGACCCGCATAGTCGGGCGCGGCCGGCGACGAGTCGACGGTCACCATGCCTAACGTATCGACCTCGGCGTCGAACTCGCCACGGAAGTGGTTGATCGCCTGCACGGCGTTCACGATGGCGTAGCGGCCCGGCTTGTCGAAGCGCGCTTCCACGATGTAGCGCTCGGCCGGCGCGAGGACGACGCTGGGCACGCGTTCTTCGTGCTCGAATCGGCTCACATCGGACGCGAGCACCTTCATCGGCGCGCCGCCGAACGAGATGTTGTACGTGCGCGAGCTGGCGGCGTTCGTGAGATAGAACCGGACCACCTCGCCCTGGTGCGCGCTGAGCGCGTAGTGCGGCTCGCCGTTCACGAGCAGCACGTTGCCGACGCGGCCCATGAGCGCGAAGTCGGGTCCCTTCTTGCCGTACGGGATCAGCGTATCCGCGTTCACCAACAGGTCATCGAACACGAGCACCTGCTCGCGGTTGGCCGGCGAGTAGTACGCCGAATCAGGCGAGTCGACGATCATGTTGCCGAACAGGCCGAGCGCCTGTTCGATGTCCTCGCGCACGTGCGGGTGATACCAGTAGATGCCCGCGTCGGGGAAGTGCACGTGGTACACGAAGCTGTCGCCCGGCGCGACGGGCTGCTGCGTGACGCCGACCGCTCCGTCGTATCGGTTGTCGAGCCTAACGCCGTGCCAGTGCACCGCGCTCGGCAGGTCGATGCGATTGTGGAATCGCACGGTGATGGTGGCGTTCTGCGGCACGCGGATGAGCGGACCCGGCACCTCGCCGTTGAAGCCGTACATCACGTAGGGACGGCCGGCGATGGTGCGTCGCACGAGCGTCGCCGACAGGTCGAGCGTATCGCCGTCCTTCAAGCGCACCACGCTGCTGGGCCTAACGGAAGGCACCGTTGCCGGATCGACGCCGGCGCCGGGCAGGAACGTGCCGCCGGGCGGCACGAGGCCGACGAGGCCCGGCATCATCACCATGCCCTTGGGCATCGGGATGGGCATCGTCATCGCACCGGCCGACATGCCCGGCATGTCCATCGGTTTAGGCGGCGTGCGCTTGGGCGCCGTGTCCGACGGCATCGGCATACCCGGCATCGGCATGCCGGGCGGCATCGTGGTGTCGTGTTGTTGGGCGCTGCCCGTTGCGGCAACGGTGGCGACGAGCAGCGCCGCCAGCCAGGGACCGCGAATCAATCCGTCACTCCATGGAAGAATGCGGAGTGCGCGAGGAATGTCTGAAGCCAGCTGCTCGGCGAGTTGCCGTGCAGCACCGACGGGCCGACGTGCGCGGCGGCGGCCGAATCGGACTCGGCGGTGATGACGAGCAGAAACTTGTCCCGCTCGATGTGCCCGACGGTCGACACGCCGTTCGTCACGGCGCCCAATCGCTGCCAGTGTGCGAGATCGCTGCTGACGGCCCAGGCGACGTAGGCACGGTACGCGCCTAACGACGACGGGGCGGGGAGGTTGGCGGCGGTGATCTGCACGTCGTACCGCATGTGTCCGTCGGCGGTCACCGCCACACCGAACGGCGATTCGGCGAACACCAATCTCGCGCTGCCCTTGGCGGCCGGTGCTTTGGGCGTCGCGAACAACGGAATGTCGAACGGGCCGGCCGCCGGCGCCGGCGCGACCAACAGCGCCAGCGCGAGCGCAGCCGATCCGAGTCGCGGCATCATCAGTGACCCGATCCCGAAGACGCCGCCGATTTGGGGGCGCCGTCCGGCCCGTGATCGTAGTCCTGGACGCTCGAGATGTTGGGCATCCCCACCGAATGGCCGTTCCAACCCTTGAAGCCGTCCATGCGGAAGAGCCAGAGCCCCGTGCGCATGTCCGACAGCGCGATGAGGCCGTCGTAGTTGCGGACGTCGACGCCGAACGCGCCTTGCTCGACGCTGATCGTGCTCTCCCATCCATTATCGGGCGTGCCGCCGAATCCATGCCGGTGCGTGCACATGCACGTGAAATAATGCCCGTCGGTCTTGGGCGCCGTCGGATTCTTGAGATCGAAGATCTGCAGGCCATCCTCGTAGGCCGACACGAACACGTACGGCCACCGCACTTCGTGGTTGTGCGAGAGGTCGCGCCAGTCGGCGGTCCATCCGCTGATCGGCGTGTCGAGGTTCTGCGTCTTGCCGGTCTGTCCGTCGGTCAGGTCCCAGATGCGGAGCGGCGTGAATTGGTATTCGGTTTCGGTCACCGCGTATTTCCCATCGGGCGACGGCGTGAACGTGTGCGCGATGTCGAGGCCGAGTCCGGTGATGGTGAACACCTGCTTCGGCGCTTCGGGTTTCGAGATGTCCCACACCGAGTAGCCGCCTAACCCGGCGCCGTAGAACTTGTCCTGGTGTGTACCCGCATCGTACCCGACGTAGAAGTCGTGGTAGCTCGCGGTGCCGAATTGCTTGAAGGGTGTCGGGTTCGGCACGGCTCCGATGAGCCACGTGCTCGAGTCGGCGCCGCTCACCACTTTGTCGAGATCGTAGATCAACGCATGTCCTTCGTTCACCGTCGCGAAGTAGAGCACGCGGCCATCGGAGTGCTTGTAGGCGAACGTGTTGTGGAATCCGCCCGGCGCCTGTGGATAGCGGATGCGCGCCACCACTTTCACCTTCGACGAATCGGGCAATCCGGTGACGTCGAAGATGACGGCGCCGAGGTCGGCGTCGGGCGTGCCCTGCATGAACTGGTACGACTGCGCGTAATAGTATTTCTTGCCGATCTTGAAATACTTGCCGTCCATGGCGCCGATGCCGCGGTGCAGCTCCGGATTCTCGATGGTCCACGAATAGACCATTTTGGGATGCGCCGGATCTTTCACGTCGTAGATCTGCACGTCGAAGTTGGTGAACCCGCAGGCGTACACGTACGGCCGGTTCGGGTCCTGCTCCATCTCGACGTCGGCGAGCTTCCACGCGCCCTTGTGCGTGACGACATGCGACAGCATGTGCACATTGGGGCTTCCGCCGCGTTTCTGATCGAACGGCTTGACCGACACGCCCGGATCCTGGGCGGCGGCCGCCGTGGCGAGACCAACAGTCGCCAGCGCGACGACAGAGAGCAGACCGCGCATCGTGTTCTCCTGGAGTTTGAATGATCGCCGCGCGCCCGCGTTAGGCGGCGGCACTGGACCTACTCGAGCGCCGGCTCGAACTCCTCGCGTACGCGGGGGTGCAGGCGCTCGCTCCGATTGAGCAGCCGCGCGCACGCGTTCCACCGCAGAATGGCCTCGTCGTTGCCGGCGGGACGCAGATGCTCGGCGCGCTCGTAGTGCGGCATTGCTTCGCGGAGCCAGCCGTCCGCCACTTCGTGCGCCCGGGGGCCGCCCTTGCGCAGATGCGCGGTCGCGCGGCGCTCGCAAATGATACCCGCATAGTAATGGCGCTTGTACTCGTCGTCGAGACGCGGCAGCACGTCGCGCGCACGCGCCATCGACTCGGTCGCGTTGTCGGCGAATCCGTCGGTGATCGCCAGGAGCAGCGTCGTCAGCGCCTGCTGGTTGCTCGGATCGATCTCGATCACATCCTGACAGATGCTCTCGGCGGCCGTCCAGTCGTTGAGCAACCGATACCGTTCGGCTTTCTGCAGCGCGGCCGGTATGCCGGCCGCGGTGATCGGCTTGAGGGAGTACATCCGAACCTCCTGCGCCTAACTGCGGCGCTTCCGCGAAAAGATCTTCACCAGCTTTCCGATCGGGTCGTAATACTCGTCGACGACGCGCTCCTTGAGCGGAATGATCGCGTTGTCGGTGATCGTGATGCCTTCCGGACACACCTTCGTACAGCACTTGGTGATGTTGCAGTACCCGATGCCGTGGGCTTCCTTGAGCTCGCTCACGCGATCGGCCACGTCGAGCGGGTGCATCTCGAGTGCCGCGACGTACACCAGG
>DATNAM010000149.1:0-20256 GCA_035572595.1 Gemmatimonadaceae bacterium | reverse complement strand
GTGCTATCGTTAGGAAGCGCGAGGGCGGCCTTCGTAGCGCTGTCTTCGGACTCTCCGATCGTGTCGCCCTCTGGAAGAACTTTCACGATCAGCGCCGCCCCATCGGGCGTCCACTCGGGCGATTCAAATAGCGCCCACGTCCGCAGAATCACAGGGGAGACGCGCCGCACCGTTGCCGTTGCGCGGTCCCACACCCAGAGGCGCGCCATTCCGTCACGGTCACTGTAGAACGCGAGCTGGGATCCATCCGGCGACCACACGCCATCCCAGCTATTCCCCGCGTGCCCGGTGAGATCTCGTGTGGCTCCCGTCTTTGTGTCGGCGATCCACAGCTCGGCGCCTTCGGCGTAGGTCGGCGCGCCCGTAGATAGAAAGCCGGGCGCATTCTCACTGTGACTTCGCCGCTTTCGTGGATCAACGATGGTGTACGCGACCCACCGGCCGTCAGCCGACACCGCGATCGGCGCATAGATGCCGAAGGTGCGTGTGGCCAGCGCGTCTGCGATCGACAGCGGCTTGACCTGCTGGGCGAAACCTGTGGAACCCACAGTGGTTAGGCAAAATGCTGCGACAAGATCGAATCGTTTCATGCGCATTCCAGCGTTACTCCGATGTTGTGAGATGGCGATCAGCCCGCACGTTCTTCGAGTCGAGGATCAACGACGGGCTGTCGCCGGCACGCCGAGGTACGTGTCGAACCAGCGCACCACACGATTCAAGTAGTCGATCACGTTCGCCCGTGAATACATCATGGGCCCGTGTCCTTCGCCGCCGTACCGGACGTACTCGACCCGTTTGCCTAACTGTCGGAGCGCCTCGTACGTCGCGTCGCTCATGTACGGCGGGACGGCCCGGTCCGACGTACCGCTGGTGATGAGGACTGGCGTTGTCACGCGGTCGAGATAGAAGTACGGCGAGTTCTCGATGTATCGATCGCGCCGCTCCCAGACTGTCGCCCCCATCTTGCCCTGTCCCGAGTCGGCCCACACGGCGCCTTCTCCACCCAATCCTGCCGACATCGCAATGATGCTCGACGGCCCTGACGAGCACTGCGCTGCTTTGAACCGCGTGGTTTGCACGATGATCATGAGCGTCGACGCGCAGCCGTAGCTGTTCCCCATGATGCCGAGGCGCTCTGGATCCGCGACACCGATCTCGATGGCGCGATTGAGACCCGGCAAAACGGTCTTCGCGAGATCGAGCATCGGCGTGCCAATGTGTTGCGGCGCGTCCGGCACAAGGACGGCGTACCCGCGCGTCGCGAGGAGTTGCGTGTAGTCGGCAATTGCCGGAAGGGCACCAAAGTCGTTTGCAAACATCGACCAACGCTCGCCGCCATACTGCCAGGAGATGAGCGGGTAGCGCGTGCCAGGCCGATACCCAGCCGGCAGCAGCAGCGTGCCGCGCAAGCTGTCGCCATCGTCGCTCTGCCAGTAGATGAGGCGCCGCTCGCCGAACACGTAGGCGTCGAGTTGCGGATTGATATGCGTGAGGCGGTGCCGATCGCGGAATGTCGGTCCTGCGACCCAGATGTCGGCCGGATGCGCCGCACTTTCGCGCGTGTAGGCGAACACGCCGCGGGACGCGTCGATACCGAACGCGACGTGCGACGCTTTCGGCAACGATTCATCGTCCTCGTACGCGACCTCGCTCGCTCCGGTTGTGAGATCGAGGCGGGCAATACCAACTTGCAGCGTGCGATCGTCCAGCGTGCGCACGAGCAGCTCGTCATTCCCGTTAGGCGTCCACGGCCGCGCGAACGGCCCGGTCGCGATGATCGAAACGATCTTGCGGCCCGGCACTCGTCCGACTCGTTCGAGACCACCACGTTGGGCATCAATCCGCCAGATCGTGTCGCCGCCTACCGCAAACACAGTCGAGCCATCCTCGCTCCACACCGGCGGATTGAATTCGTCGCTCAAGTCGGCGTGCGTTCCCGGCGTGACGTTGCGCGCGGTATCGCTCGTGACATCGACGATGTAGCAATCACCCGGAGGCAGCGGCCGATCCGGTCTATCCTCCAACTCGAAGTCGTGCAACTTGGTCGTGAACGCGAGATGCTTCCCGTCGGGCGACCACGCGACGGGCGGCCCCCAGAAATGGGGAACGTTGCGCGCAACGGCCCGCGCGGTACCCGTCGAGAGGTCGACAATGTCGATGTCGTAGAGGTTGGTTATTTCGCTGCCGTGGCCCGGCCCGATTATCACCGTGAACGCCGCCTGACGCCCGGTCGGCGACATCCAATAGCGCATGATCGCGCTCCTGCGCACGAGTCGTTGGACGCGACCATCCGACAGTGAGACCAGCGCCAGGTCGGCGGTGTTGCGCTTCGTGACGAACACACGATCCCGCGACGTGTCCGCAGGTCCCAGGTTGGCCGTGTACACCTCGACCGTCGCGGCCGTGTCGTTAGGCACGCCTGCGGGCGCGCGCTCGATGCTGTCCGGCGTGCCCTCGATGGTGTCGCCTTCCGGCAGCACCTTGAGCAACAGCGCTGTGCCGTCGGGCGTCCACTGCGGCGCCTGGTAGCCTAAGAACGGATGCGCGATCACCGGCGATACGCGGCGCACCGAGCCCGTCCCCTTGTCCCACACCCAGAGCCGATCGAGGCCATCGCGGTCGCTGAAGAATGCAAGGTGCGTCCCATCCGGCGACCACACGCCGTCCCAGCTCGCGCCGACGGCCCCCGTTAGATCGCGTGCCTCGCCCGTCTTTGTGTTCGCGATCCGCAACTCCGCGCCCTCCATCAGGCGCGGCGTGCCGCTGCGCAGATACTCGATCGCATCGTCTGCGTGCGTGCGGCGCTTCAACGGATTGATGATCGTATAGGCGACCCATGCGCCGTCGGACGATAGCGAGATGGGCGCGAAGTACGCGAACGTGCGCGTCGCCACTGCATCGGCAACGGACAACGGCTTGACCTGCTGTGCCTCGACGCCACGGCTGCCGGCCGTTAGGCAGAACGCGGCGAATCCGACCCATCCACTCGTGATGCGCATCGGCGGTCTCAATAATGGAGCCGAAGGCCGACCATCGAAATGCGGCCCTGGATCGGTATCAGGTTGGACTGCTCGCTCGCATTCTCGTTGGCCACGTTCTCGATGCTCACGAACGCCGTCGCGCTGCGCGACAGCGCCTGCGACACCCCGAGATTGACCTTGGAAAACGCCGGAAACGTCGTCCAATAGTCGCGCAGCGTTTCGCGCGTCGGGTCCGTGAACATCGCCCGATCGTCGTAGTTGGTGCGCGCCCCGACATAGACCACGCCTAACGTCAGGGTCGTGTTCGCGAGCGCCGATACGGCGAGACTCGCGCCAGCCGTGTTCCGCGGGATGCCCAAGACCTGATCGCCGGGTTGCAGGTCGCCCGTGTACGCAGGCCCGAGCGCCCTGACGACGCTCGTCGCGTGTCCGAACTGCGCGGTAAAGTTCACGCGGCCCATGTGCAGACCGCCCTCCAGCTCGAGTCCGCGGTTGGCTACGCGCCCCACGTTCTCGAATCGCCGGATCTGAGGCAGTTGGCTTCCGTCGAGGAGCACGAACTGAATCAGGTCGGTGGCGGTTTGATCGTAGTAGGTGGCACTCACCGTCGCGCGGCCGAAGGCGAGGTCCACGCCACCATCGAAGCCGCGTTGCCGTTCAGGGCCCAACGACGCGTTCGCCAGCGTCTCGATGAACGAGTTCTTGGAGAAGTCCTTCATCGATGGGATCGGCGCGCGGATGGCTTCTCCGTACGACGCGCGCAGCTTGAGCGTCGTGCTGCCGAGTGTTCTCGTCCACGACGCGCCGACGCGAGGCGACACCGGCGAGCCGAACCGATCCCCGAAGTCGTCGTTGTATTCGGCGCGCACGCCGAGCGTTAGGAACAGCGTCTCGTGCACGTCGAGTTGGAGCTGGCCGAAGATGCCCGTGTTGCTGGTGACGCTGCGCGAGGCGTCGATGGGCGCCGTCGAGTCGGTCACGATCTCATTGGAGGTGGTGAGGGCGCCGCTTGTGTTGAACTGGTTGTTCGTGAACTGGTAGTAATCGATGCCGGCCGTCACCGCGCCGCTGAACGATTGGGAAATGGGCACGCGCAGCGACGTGTTGTAGTCCACGGACATCTTCCGCAGCTCGCCGACGAAGATGAACATCAGACTGTCATCCGGCGTCGTAAAGCGAGGCCGCGAATTGTGGTCGTCGAACGAGAGGCCATCGACGCCGAGCGTCAGCGAGTGCCGCCACCGCGGCGTCGCGTCGAACGTTAGGCGGGCGCCCAACGTGGACTGGCGGTAGACCTGCGGCTCGTCGGTCGCCAGCGGGCTCGAGAAGCCGGCGCCTACGAGGAAAGGGGACGCCGCCGTTGCTTCCTGCGTGCTCATGAATCGGCCGGACAGGTCTAACGACAACTTGCTCTGCGCCATGTGCACGGCGCCGAACGCGCTCGGCGTCGACAGATAGTAGTACGGGAGCCAGTCGCCGGTGTGCGTGTACGACCCGCCGATGGTGTAGCTCGCCGATGGCGTTCCGCCGTTGATCGTCGCCGAATACGACTGACGCAGCGTCCCGCCACTCTTGTACGGGCTTTCCACATCGCCCAGCGAGACGTCGAGATTCACCACCGGCCGGTCGAGCGCTGCGTTGCCGTGTTTGGTGAAGATCTGCATCACGCCTCCGATTGCATCGGAGCCGTAGATCGTGGCTGCCTGCGGGCCGCGGATGATCTCGACCCGGTCGACGCTCGCCGGGTCGATCATCGCGAAGTCGTCGGACGCGACTTCGATGCCGTCCACGTACACCTTGATCGGCGACCCCGCTGCCAGAGAGCTCGCGCCACGGACGCTGATCTGGTCCTGTTCGGCATTTGGGCCGGTGTCGAAGGCGAGCGCGGTGGGCACGTACATGCGAATCGCCTGATCGAGATGGCGGAATCCCTGTTGCTCGAGCTGCGCTCCGTCCACCACCGTGACAGGCGTCGGAATCGCTTTCACTTCGGTCGGGAGAATGGTGCCGGTGACGATCACTTTGTCGAGCGTGCTCGTGGACGGCTGGAGCCGGATGGTGAGCGCGGTGTCCTCGCCGTCTGTGATCGCGAGGGGTTGGGTCATCGCTACGTAGCCGATTCGCCGCACGATGAGCACATGGTTGCCGCTCTCGACATCCGTCAGTTCGAATCGTCCATCTTCCGCGGTGAGGGTCGCGTGCCGGGTATCGCGGAGCATGACGGTCGCCTGGGCAATGCCGTGTCCGTCGGCGGCGTCAACGACGTGCCCGGTTAGGCGCGCGGCCGCCGGGTGCGATGCGGCGTGGCGCTCGTCGAGCACGATCCGCCCGTGATCCGCGATGCGCGCCACGATGCCCGTGCCGCGAAGCGCCGCATCGAGCGCCCGTGTGACGTCCGCGTCACGCACGTCGATGGACGTCAGCCGGTCGACATCGACGACGTCGCGGCTGTACATGAGGGTGCGTCCGGTCTGCCGCGCGATTGCCTCGAGCACATCGCCTAACCGGGCGTTCCGCATCGTGAGGGTCACGGTGGCGCCGCTGCGGGTCGAGTCCTGGCCGGCGGCGACGGTGCGGGTGACGTCGCGCGTGAACCCGGCGACCGCCGGCGCCGGGGCGCTGCTTTGGGCATGGAGTGTGGCGTGGGCGCCGATCATCGGAATGGCGCACGCGACGCGCAGAACAGTGGTGCACACGGCGAAGACGCGCATGGATGTGCCTCCGGCCCTGGGTGTGGGCCCGTTGGGAGTGTATCGCGAGTTGTGGCGGGCGCGGCGACTAGTGCCTAACGACCGTGCGGCAATCGGGAGAAGATGATCGTGCGCCCTCGTCGATCGAATCGAACGTGCATCGGCAGGGCAAGGGCACGCACCACGGAGTCGAGTGGTTCGTCGTGAAACGTGCCCGTGAAGCGGCGGTTGGCGAGGGCGGTGTCGGCGAGCTGGAAGTCGGCATCGTACCAGCGTGACAATTGCTCCAGCACCTCGCGGAACGGCGTGTCATCGAACACCAGCGACCCATGCATCCAAGCGAGATAGCGCTGCGGGTCGACGCGGCTCAACGCTGTTCGCCCAACGCTATCGATGATGAACCGCTCGCCCGCGTCCACTTCGCGGCCGGCGGCTGCATCGTGTGCCGGCGTGCGAACGGCAACGATGCCTTGTGACACGACGACCTCGAGGCGCGAGTCGCCGGTGTAGTGACGGACGAGAAACGCGGTGCCGACATCGCGAACGACGCCGTCCGCGGTGCGGACCTCGAACGGGTGCGCCGCATCGTGGTGGACATCGAAGTACGCTTCGCCGTCGAGCAATACGCTGCGTACGGAGTCGGTGAACGGCGCCGGATACGAGAGGCGGCTTCCCGGCGCGAGCTCCACGCGGCTGCCATCGGAGAGCGTGAGCTCCGCGCGCTGTCCGCGCGGCGCTTGCACCTGGCGCACCGCCACCACCGTCGGCGGCGGCCGCAAGCGGGACAGCGGCCGCCACGCCATGTCCACGCCTAACGCAACCAGCACCGCCGCCGCGAGCGACCAGGCCACCACGCGCCGGCCGCTCCCGCCGCGCGCGCCGAGGCTGGCGTTAGGCGCGCGGGCCGCACCGTGGCGAACCCGCACGACGCGCTCGCGACGAAATGGCAGCGGCAATCGGCGGCCCAGCCGAGCCCCCGCGGCGCTCGCATCGAACCGCTGCGTCCACGCGCCCGGATCGCCCGCCAGATCCCGCACCGCCTCGATCACGCGCGCGCGCGCTGGATCCGCCGCCACCCACCGCGCCACAGCGGCTCGCTCGGCCGCGTCGCACTCGCCCAACACGAACCGCCGCAGCAGCTCAAGGTCCATAGGGTCGGGCGGCGTGGGACGCAAACACAACGGTTGCTCGTAACCGCAGAGGTTCATGCCCCCTGTGACGGATGACGAGCGGGCGACCCCTGTACCCCGGATGCCCCGTCAGTCGCCGAGCAGGTCGGGGGCCAGCGACCCGCGCAATGCGTCCAACGCGCGCGTCATGTGCATCTCCACCGTCTTGACGGCAATGCCTAACGCCGACGCGATCTCGACGTTCGTCAGATGCCGCTGCCAGCGCAACAGGAAAACCTGCCGCGGCCTCGGCGGCAGCTCGTCCACTGCGCGCTGCATCGCGGCTGCCACCTCGGCCGCCATCAGTCTGTCGTCGGCGTCGCCCAACGATGCGCCCCCGCCGGACGCGCGAAGCTCGCGGCTGGTATGATCGAGCGACCGGCGCTCCACCAGCTCGCGGCGCAAATGATCGATGGCCAAATTGCGCGTGGCGCTGAAAAGATACGCGCGCACGTTTCCGTGCACGTCCCAGCGCGCACGCTGCGTCCAGATGCGCAGAAACACGTCGCTCACGAGCTCTTCGGCGATGGCCCGCGTGTGCACGAAGCGGTACGCGTAGCGGCAGAGCGCTTCATAGTGCGCCGAGAACAACGCGCGAAACGCGAGCGCGCTCCCCTGGCGAATGGCTGCGACGATCTCGCGATCATCTTCGCCGGTAGACCGGTCGCCACCGATCGGCTCGAGGGATGGCGTCATGACGGATCTCCTCGTGTGGCGGCACTGACGACGGGCTTGGCCGGCGCCACCGCTTCTGGATCAGGCGAACCCCGCGCGCCTGCCGCTTTCGCGCAGAAGTGACAGTGTATGACAACGTAGGTCACCACGCAAGCCAGCGCGCGCCGTGCCCAATCCTTGCACAAAGTCGACTCGGACGACTCCATTCAATGCATCGGAAACCTCTCGGCCGTTTCGGCCTTTGCGGGGCCCGGCTACTTCACGAGGAGAACATCATGCCCTCGCAATCTCAATGCACCCATCTCGGCCAGATTCGCGCCGTCGAACCCAAGACTCCGCAAGGCTGCGAAGAATGTCTCGCCACGAATGGATGGTGGGTGCACCTTCGCCTGTGCCTCGAGTGCGGGCACGTCGGCTGCTGCGACCAGTCGCCCAACAAGCACGCGACCAAACACTTTCACGCAACGCGGCACGCGATCATGCGGAGCTTCGAGCCCGGCGAAGAGTGGGGCTGGTGTTACGTCGACGAGCTCGAGTTGACGCCCGAGGAGCTCGAGCCGCGCACGACGCCGGCGCCGCGCCACGGCACGAAAGCCTAACGGAAGGCCATTCTCCTGCGAGGTGACGTCATGGCCGACGAGAGACACCCGGAATCCTACGAGGAACACGAGGAGGCGCTGGACCCGCACCGTCGTGAGGAACGTCTCCGCGTGCGGCAGGAAACCATCGCGCACCTCGCATCGCGGGGCGTGGAGGTCACCGGCAAGGAAAGCGACGCCGAGATCGGCGACCTCGAGGACGCGGTCGAGATGTTCGAGCGCGAAGTGGATGCGCACGGCGGCGATCTGTTCGTCGACACCGGAGCCGCACGCGAACCCGATGACCCGATGTTCGTCCTGCCGAAGCGCGGGGGACACGAGTCCGTCGCGGCGTACCTCGGCCGCATCGAGGAGGCGACATCGCGCGTGCACGGGCGCGGTGAGCGCGGGCGCGACGGCGGAGGGGGCGGCGCGCGTCGTTAGGCACGTGTGACGCACCTGCTCACGATCACGCGCCGCCCGCCGCCGCCCAACCGGCCGCCGGTGGAGGCGTTCCCGTTCACGGTGCCGGCCATCCGGTCGCTGCCCGTGCTCGACATGTCGTCGCCGGTCACATTCTTCGTTGGCGAGAACGGATCCGGCAAGTCGACGCTGCTCGAGGGGATCGCCGCCGCGGCCGGGCTCCCCTCCGTGGGCAGCGACGATGTGCATCGCGACACCACGCTCGAGGCCCAACGGGGATTGGCCCGCGCGCTGCGGCTCTCGTGGGCCCACCGCACGGCGCGCGGATTCTTTCTGCGCGCCGAGGACTTCTTCGGCTACACCAAGCGTCTCGCCCGGGAGCGCTCCGAGCTGCTCGCGCGCCTGCAGGAGATCGACGTCGAGTACCAGGATCGTTCGGACTGGGCGAAAGGCCTGGCGGCGGGTCCCGTGAAGGCGTCGTTAGGCGACATGGAGCGACGCTACGGCGTCGACCTCGACGCAAATTCCCACGGCCAGAGCTTTCTCAAGCTCTTTCAAGCGCGCTTCGTGCCGGCGGGCCTGTACCTGCTCGACGAGCCGGAGGCGCCGCTCTCGCCGCAGAGCCAACTGGCGCTCCTCGCCATGATGCTCGACATGGTGAAGCAGGAGGCACAGTTCATCGTGGCCACGCACTCGCCGATCCTGCTCGCGTATCCCGGCGCGCGGATCTACAGTTTCGATGCGAATCCGGTGTCGGCGGTGCCGTACGAGCGGCTCGAGCACGTCGCGCTCACGCGCGAGTTTCTCGCCAGCCCGGAGCGATTTCTCCGCCATCTCGAGTGAGCGACGGATTCACCAGCGCGTTAGGCCCACTCGGCGCCGCGACGCCATCGATGCGTTGGGCATTGAGCAGATCGCTGCGTCCGCTCCACGTTTCGGCGCCGTGCGGCTCGTGACGCGTGTCCCAGTAGATCTCGAGGCCGTTGCCATCCGGATCGGCGAAGTACATTGCCCAACTGATGCCGTGATCGACCGCCGCCACCGGAATCCCGCCGTCGTCGAGTGCGTGATAGGCCGCGGCGAAGCTCCGCCGGTCCGGGACCTCGAACGCGAGATGAAAGAGCCCGACGGCGTGTCGCGGCGTGCCGGGCGCGGCCGAGCCCAACGCCTGCAGCGCGAGATCGTGGTGCAGCGTGCCGCCGGAGAGAAACGCGAACTGTCCGCCGATGCGCTCAGTAATGCGAAGCCCGAGGTATTGCGTGTAGAACGCAATGGCACGCTCGAGATCCCGAACCTTCAAGTGCGCGTGGCCGAGCGTCACGTGGAACGAGCTCATTGGTGCACCACTGGTCGAAGGTCACCTCACTGTGCGGGGAATATAATGAGGACCGGTCGGCGTTTCGCCAGTGCCATGCGCACGCGCTGCTCCGGAGCGTCATGACCCGCGTCCCGCGTCCCGGTTTGAATCGCGCCGGCATGCTCGCCATCTCGTTCGCGGGATTTTGCACGTTCCTCGATTTGTACGCCACGCAGCCGGTGCTGCCGCTGTTCGAGACGTTGTTTCACGCGACCAAGGCAGAGGCCGGTCTTACGGTGAGCGCGTCGACGATCGCCGTGGCGATGGTCGCGCCATTTGTCGGCGCGCTCGGCGATCGCGCGCGGCGAAAAAACGTGATCGTGCTCGCCATCGTCGCACTCGCGATTCCGACGCTGCTCGCGGCCACCTCGCAAGGCCTCGGCGCGCTCATCGTCTGGCGATTCCTGCAGGGCGCCACGACGCCGGGTGTGTACGTGATCGCGCTGGCGTACGTGACGGAAGAGGCCGGTCCGGGGCGTGTGGGCACGGTGATGGCGGCGTTCGTGACGGGCACCGTGTTAGGCGGATTGAGCGGGCGCATTCTCACCGGGCTCGTCGCCGCGCACGCCGGGTGGCGCGAGGCGTTCGTTGTGTTAGGCATCATCAATCTGGCCGGCGCGGCGGTCACGTGGCGCTGGCTCCCGGCCTCGCGGTATCACACGCCGCGCGCGGGGACGGGGCCGGGGGCGCCCCTGGCGGGACTGCGCGACCGGCGCCTCGTCGCCACGTACGCGATCGGGTTCAACGTCTTGTTCACGCTCGTGGCGCTCTTCACGTACGTCACGTTCTACTTGAGCGCGCCGCCGTTTTCGTTAGGCACGGCCGCCGTGAGCGGCGTCTTCGTCGTCTACCTCGTGGGCGCGGTGGCCACGCCGATCGCCGGCAAGGTCATCGATCGCGTCGGTCCGCGCGTCGTGATCGTGGGCGCGCTGGGCACCGGCGCCGCCGGCGCGCTCCTCACGCTCGGCCGCGCGCTTCCGCTCGTGATCGCCGGCCTCGCGATTGCCTGCTCCGGCGTCTTCATCTGCCAGGCCGCGGCGACGAGCTACCTGCGCATCGCGTCGTCGCCCGCGCTGCGCGCGCTCGCATCCGGCGCGTACGTTACCGTGTACTATCTGGGCGGCAGTGTGGGCGGCGTCGTTCCCGGACTCGTGTGGGCGCACGCGGGGTGGGCCGGGTGCGTCGCACTCGTGGTCGCATCGCAGCTCGTCGCGGCGGTGTTGGCACTCACATTCTGGGATCGTCCCGTGGCGCCGCCAGAAATCGTACAGCCCGCCACGTAGATGGGACTGGCAATGACGCCGCGCGGCGGTCACATTCGCCTCGAGATGTTCGACGCTTCACAGGAGACATCCATGACATCGACGCTTCCCGTGTCCGACCTGTCGCCCGCGCAGCACGCGGCGCGGCTTCGCGACACCGTGATCGGGTGGCGGCGCCACCTGCACATGCACCCCGAGCTGTCGTATCACGAGGAGCAGACGGCACAGTTCGTATACGACGCGCTGCGCGCGATGGGCGGGTTCGAGTTGTCGCGCCCAACGAAGACCAGCGTCGTGGCGCGGTTGCGCGGCTTGCACGCGGGGCCGGTGCTCGCGGTGCGCGCCGACATGGACGCGTTGCCGATTCTGGAGAAGAACGAGGCGGAATACGCGTCGCGTACGCCGGGCGTGATGCACGCCTGCGGGCACGACGGCCACACCGCCATGCTGTTGGGCGCGGCGACTGCGTTAGGCCAGCTGCGCGAGCGGCTGCACGGCGAGGTGCGGCTGCTGTTCCAGCACGCCGAAGAGCTGTATCCGGGCGGCGCGCAGGAGATGGTCGCCGCCGGCGTGATGGATGGCGTCGACATGGTGATCGGTACGCACCTCTGGCTGCCCATGGAATTCGGCAAGGTGGGCGTCGCGTCGGGCCCGCTCATGGCGTCGCCGGATGTGTTCGATCTCGTGATTCGGGGACAGGGCGGACACGCCGCCGCGCCGCACGAAACGGTCGACGTAATCGCGGTGGCGGCGCAGGTAGTGACCAACCTGCAGCACATCGTGTCGCGCAACGTCGATCCGATCGAGCGCGCCGTGGTGTCGGTGACGCGCATTGCCGGCGGCACCGCGTACAACGTGATTCCGGGGTCGGTCGAGCTCGCGGGCACGATCCGGACCTTCGACCCCGGCTTGCGCGAGCGGATCCCGGAGCTCCTCGAGCGGATCGTGCAGGGCGTGACGGCCGCGCACGGCGCCACGTACACGCTCGGATTCGACCGCGGCTACCGTCCGGTGGTGAACGAGGCGCGCGCGGCGGCGTTCATGCAGCGGGTGGTGGAGCATACGTTAGGCGCTGGCGCGTTGGCCGAGGCGCGGCCCACCATGGGTGGCGAAGACTTCTCGGCGTATTTGCAGAAGACGCCGGGATGCTTCTTCTTCATCGGCGCGCGGAACGAGGCGCGCGGCATCGTGCACCCGCACCACCACGAACGGTTCGACATCGACGAGCGGGCGCTCGAATCCGGCGTGGCGATCTTCATCGGCGCCGCGCTCGAATATTTGGGCGGAGCGCGCGCCGCGTGAAGTGGTACCGATGGCTGGCCCTCGTGCCGGCCATCGGCATGTTGGGCGGAGTGCCGTTCGCCAACCGCGTCACGCCGTACGTGTTCGGGCTGCCGTTCCTGTTGTTCTGGGTCACCGCGTGGGTGGTGATGACCACGGTGATCATGGGGCTCATCTACGCGCTCGATCGGGCGCGTGAGCGAAGCGCGGGCAGCGACCGCTCGTGAATCCGGCGCTGCTGCTGATCGGCGCCTGCTTCGTGGTGGCGCTCGCGTTAGGCATTCGTGCCCGGCGCGGGCACCCAATGACGCTCGAACAGTGGAGCGTCGGTGGCCGCGGGTTCGGCACGATTCTCGTATTCGTGCTCATGGCCGGCGAGATTTATACCACCTTCACGTTTCTGGGCGGCAGCGGGTGGGCGTACGGGAAGGGCGCGCCGGCATTCTATATCTTGTGCTACGGCGCGCTGGCGTACGCGATGTCGTACTTCCTGCTGCCCGTGGTGTGGCGCTACGCCAACGCGCACGCGCTGGTCTCCCAGGCCGACTTCTTCGTCCACAAGTACGGGAGCGAAGCGTTAGGCATCGTCGTCTCGTTGGTGAGTGTGGCCGCGATGATCCCGTACCTCGTGCTCCAGCTCAAAGGACTCGGCATCATCGTCTCCGAGTCATCGGCCGGCGCCATCTCGGCCACGCAGGCGGTGTGGGCCGGAAGCCTCGTCCTCGTGATCTACGTGGTGGTGTCCGGTGTGCGCGGATCGGCGTGGACCGCGGTGCTCAAGGACATCATGATCCTCGGCGTCGCGTTGGTGCTGGGCATCTATCTGCCCGCGCACGTGCACGGCGGGTTTGGACAGATGTTCGCCGACATCAATCGCGCGCATCCCGGGTTTCTCACGCTGCCGGCCACCGGCATGAGCCCGGCCTGGTTCATCTCCACCGTAGCGCTCACGACGCTGGGTTTCTACATGTGGCCGCACACGTTCGGGTCATGCTACACGGCGCGCAACGAGAACGTGTTCCGCCGCAACGCGGTGTTGATGCCGCTCTACCAACTCGTGCTGCTGTTCGTCTTTTTCACTGGGTTCGCCGCGCTGCTCGAGGTGCCCGGCCTAACTGGAACGTCGGTCGACCTGTCGCTGCTGCGCGTCACCGACCATGCATTCGGGCCGTGGATGCTCGGCGTGGTGGGCGCCGCGGGTTTGCTCACGGCGCTCGTGCCGGGATCGATGCTGCTCATGTCGGCCTGTACGATTCTATCCAAGAACGTGTACGCCAAGCTCGTGCGTCGCGAGGTTCCCGACGCACAGGTGATGGGGCTCGCGCGCGCGCTGGTGCCGGTGGTTGCGCTCGTGTCCGCGGTGCTCACGCTCCGCGGCGGCTCGACGCTCGTGCTCCTGCTGCTCGCCGCGTACAATGTGGTGACGCAGCTCTTCCCGGCGCTGGTGTTGAGCCTGCCTAACCGCCCGATCGCCACCCGGCAGGGCGCGCTAGCGGGCATTCTCGCCGGCGAGGCGACCGTTGTCGCGCTCACGCTCACCGGAGCAACGATGGGGTCGTTGTTCCCGTCGTGGCCCGCCGTCATCACCGATCTCAACGTTGGAATCGTGGCGATGGTGGTGAACGTGGTGGTGCTGCTCGTGGTCAGCTGGGCGACGGCTCGTCGCCCCACATCTCCGCAAACAGCGCCGTGAGGTCGACCTCGAGCGCACCGGCGCCCGCCACGGGCTCCCAGGTGATTCGATTCTCCAGGATTTCCGGACGCTCGTCATCCGGCCGCCAGCGTTCGATGAGCCGCGCGTCCAGATCGACAATCCAGTATTCGGGAACACGCGCGCGCTGGTAGCGCCGGCGCTTGAGCTGGCGATCGGATCGTGCACTGGATGGCGACAGCACTTCGACTACCAGTACGACCGCGGCGATGTCCCGCCAGTCGCGAAGATGCTTGCCGTTAGCGGTCAGATAGACGAAGAGGTCGGGTTGGAGCACCTCGTTTTCGCCTAACGCGAGGTCCGCTGGTGCGGCGAGAACGCGCCCGGCGCCGGAGCGCTCGAGCCACGTCCTGATCTTCCACAAGAGCTCGGCGACCGCCACCTGATGGATGCCACGCGGCGAGGGCGTCACGACCAGCTCGCCTGAAACGAGCTCGTAGCGATTGCCGTCGTCGGGCAAGGCGCGCACTTCGTCCGCGGTCCATCGATGCGCAGCAGCGGGCATACCCATAACGCTCGGCTCGGCTGGAGTGAAAGGCAAGTGCTCACGCGCGCACGATGGCGCCGGCGCACGCAAAGATGGGGATCGAGCGCTTCCCGGCATCATCACTTCCTCGCACATTGCTGGACCATGGCGGATTTCGGCGGGGTCTTCGATGTCAGCGCGCACGGCGCAGCCGCGGGCACGTCGGGTGACGTGTCGGCCGCCCTGCGCGATCTGGCGAAAACGATCCCGGCCCGGGGCGGCACGATGTATTTCCCGCCCGGCGACTACGCGCTCGCCGCCGACATCGAGATCCCGCGTAACGTCACGATGTGGTTCGCCAACGGCGCACGTTTGGCGCCGCGCACCGATGCGACGCCGACGGTCGTGCTGCGCGGCGAAATCCAGGCCGGCGCGCACCAGATCTTCGGCGCCGGCCTAACGGTACGCTTCATCGCGCCCGGTATCGCGGGCGCGAACACGCGCGCCGCGCTCCTGCCCGACGTGCTGCCCGAATGGTGGGGCGCGCACGGCGACGGCGCCACCGATGACACCGCATCGCTGCAAGCATGCATCGACGCGTGCTGCGGCAACCCGTCCGAACCGTTCTCGACGCTCCCGCCGCGCGGTACCGTGCTCCCGACCACGAAAGGTCCGCCGCGCTGGGCCACGGCGCGCATTCGGTTAGGCGCGGGCGCGGTCTATCGCGTCACGCAGCCGCTCCGCGTCGTGAGCACCGAAGGGTTTGCCATCACCGGCGCCGGGATGGAGAACTCCGTGATCCGCGCGTACGGCCGGCCCGCCGCGCGCGCCACCGGCGGCACGGCGCTCACCATCGTGCGGTCGGGCGCCCGGTGGCGCGATGATGAGTTGCGCGACATGTGGGTCGGCATGACCGCCGGCACCGGCGTTGGGCAGAGCGCCAAAGTCGCACGCAACACCTCGGACACGATTACCTTCGCGCACGCCGTGCACGTGGCGCCCGATGCGACGACGACGTTCGTCGTGCTGCCCGAGGCCGTGCTCGACCTGGACGGATGCTTCGAGGGTTCGTTCGACCGGTTCAGCGTCGAGGGAGCGTCCGGCGCCGGCGCGTACACCGGCATTTACTATCATCGGAACCCGGAGCTCACGGCGCGGGGCTCGTCGTCCACCAACTTCGCGTTCGTGAAAGTCGGCGGCCTAACGTGGGAAGCCGCGTGGCAGATCGGCGGACTCGACGACCGCTACGACAATTTCCAGGAAGACATCACCGAGTTTCTGAACTGTCGCGCGCGCGGCGCCGGCGGTCCCGGCTACACGGGCCCGTGGTATCGCAACGGCTGGGTGTTCGGCACCGGCACGTTCGCCAACAACCTCAACCACACCGTGCACGGCATCGATGCCGTGCGCTACGACTACAACGTGTCGGTGCGCGCCACCAACGTCGCGATCTATGGCGGAACGCTGCAAACCGCGGGGCACGCCGACATTCAGATCGTGAACGGCCTGCAGGGCTACTTCACCGTGTCGGGCATCCGGTCCGAGGGCAGCCGTGCGTTTCTCGCGTACGGGTACAACCCGTATGCGGTGTTCTGGTCGATTCGCCTCGCCGACATCGAGATCGACTCCCCGGCGCTCGTGCCGAACGCGAGCCAGTCCGAAGCCGGCGGCGACGTGATCACCACGGCCGCGCACTACACCGACCTGTCCGGCATCCGCATCCTCAATCCGCCGATGGTGGTCAAGCAGACGACGTCATCGGGCACGCGCACGTCGATCACGCGCGCCGGCGCCGGCTGGGCGCCGCAGCGCTTCGCCGGATGGACCTGGGTTGCGACCGCCGGAACAGGCCAGGGGCAAACCGCCGAAGTGAGCAACAACACCGCCGACACCATCACCTTCCGCGAGCCGTTGACCACGGTGCCGGATGCAACGACGCAGTGGGACGTGTTCGTGCGCCCGCTCATTCGCGTGACCAAGGACGGCGCGGTGCTGCGTGTGAGCGGGGTGGCCGTGGCCGGCGGCTCGATCGAGCGGTCGTTAGTCGTGGCGCCGCACGCGACCAACGTGCACGCGACGGTGGACGCGTTCTGCGAGCTGACCTACGCCGGCGCGACGGTGTCCACCATGTGGCCCGGCCCGATCGTGCTCGCGCCGCCGGGCGCGGCCGCCGGCGCGTCGCTTTCGTTAGGCGAGTTCGGCGCGCGGCCGTCGCCGGCACTCGCCCGCTCGGCCGACGGTACGATGCAGGCGCCCGGCTCGTTCGTCATCGGCGGCGGCGCCGGCGCACGGCTCGGCTTCTTTGGCGCCGCGCCGGTCGCGCAGCCGCGCGTGTCCGGCGGCTCGACAGCGGATGCGCTGCGCAGCGTGATCGAGGCGCTCGCGAAACTGGGCCTGATCAGCGACGGAACTCGTTAGGCAGAGGATTGCCGTTCAGATCTTCCAGAACGCGACGACGAGGCCGCCCGCCACGATCAGCGACCCGCCGACGAGAATCGGGGCCGTCGGCGTCGTGCGAAAGAACGCAAAGTTGATGACCTGCCAGACCACGAACAAGGTCGCGATGTAGAGCCCCACGACGTTGCGAAACTCGAGCGGCGTGAGATTCACGAAACTTCCGTAGCCGAGCAACAGCGCGCCGCCTAACGCAAACAGCCCCACCCGGACCGGCGTGACGCCGGGATGATCGTACAGCGCCAGGCGCACGACCGCGTCGCCCGTCACCTCGAGCATCGTTGCAATGATCAGCAGGGCAAGCGGTGGAATGCCCCGTAGTGTCGCCATCGTTCCCATGGATCCGCACTCCGCCGTTGAATTGGTAGGCCGGCTAGGCTCACGCCCGGTAGTCGAGGCCCAGATCGAGCGCGGGCGTCGAGTGCGTGAGCCCGCCCACCGAAATCCGGTCGACGCCCGTCTCCGCGATCGCGCGCACCCGATCGAGCGTCACGCCGCCCGACGCCTCGAGCGGCACCCGGCCGGCGACGCGCGCCACACACCCCCGCATCGCATCGAGCGACATGTTGTCGAGCAGGATGACATCCGCGCCCGCCGCGAGCGCCGCGTTCACTTGATGTGCATCGTCGCATTCGACCTCGACGGAGATCCCCGGTCGCCCCAGCTCCCGCGCCCGGCGCACGGCGAGTGCGACGTCGCCGCCTAACGCAGCCAGATGGTTGTCCTTGATCAATACCGCGTCGGCCAGGTCCGCCCGGTGGTTCACGCCGCCGCCGCACCGTACGGCGTACTTCTCGAGCGCGCGCAACAGCGGCGTCGTCTTCCGCGTGTCGTAGATGCGCGCCGCCGTTCCGCGTACGGCGTCCACGTAGCGGGCCGTGAGCGTCGCCACACCCGACAGCCGCTGCGCGAAATTGAGCGCCACCCGCTCGGCGCTCAACAACGCGCGCCACCGACCAACCACCTCCGCCACCACACCACCTGCCGAAACGCGCGCGCCATCGCCCGACACCACGCGCACGTGGACGCTCTCGCTCAGCGTCTCGAACGCCGCGATCGCCATCGGCAATCCCGCGATCACGCCCGGCGATCGCGCGATGATCGCCGCACGCCCCTGCGCCCCGGCCGGCACCGTTGCCAGCGTCGTCACGTCCTCGAACGCGCGATCTTCTTCGAGCGCCGCACGCGCCAGCGCCCGGGTCTCGGCCGCCGACAGCGGGAAGTCGAACGGACCCGCCAGACCGTTAGGCGCAGGAGCGCTCATTCGCCCAGCATGGCGGCCGGCGCGGACGAAGATGGCGCCGCGCCCCCGATCGCCACCATCCGGTCGATCGCGCCCCGCGCCCGGTCCGCGATCTCGCGCGGTACGGTGATGCGATGCTCCATCGCTTCGAGCGAATGCTTCACCTTGGGCAGCGTCGTCACTTTCATGTACTGGCACGAGGCGCGATCGTCGGCGGCGAGAAACTTCCGATCGGGATATGCTCGCTCGAGCCGGTGCAGAATCCCGACTTCCGTCGCCACGATGAACATGTCTGCGCTCGACTGCGACGGCCGCCGGATCATTCCTTCCGTGGACAATATCTGCACGCCCGCCGGATCGATGTCGCCCGCGGACATCGCTTCGATCAAGCTGGTCGAGCAGCCGCACTCGGGATGCACGAGGAACTCCGCCTCGGGATGCGCCGCGCGCTGTTCGGCCACGCGCGCCGGCGTGATGCCCGCGTGCACGTGACATTCACCCATCCACACGTGCATGTTCTGCCGCCCCGTCACCCGCCTAACGTGTGCGCCGAGGAACATGTCGGGCAGGAACAAAATCTCGCGGTCGGCGGGAATCGATTGCACGACTTCCACCGCGTTGCCCGATGTGCAGCAGTAGTCGCTCTCCGCCTTCACCTCGGCCGTCGTGTTCACGTAGCTCACGACCACCGCACCCGGATGCTCGGCTTTCCAGGCGCGCAACTGGGTCGCGTCGATGGTCGCCGACAGCGAGCAGCCGGCGCCCAAGTCGGGGAGCAACACGGTTTTGGACGGCGACAAGATGGCCGCCGTCTCGGCCATGAAGTGGACGCCGCAGAATACGATGACTTGGGCATCCGTGCGGGCCGCTTCGCGCGACAGGCCTAACGAGTCGCCGACGACGTCGGCCACGTCCTGCACTTCGGGACGCTGATAGTTGTGCGCGAGAATGATCGCGTTGCGCCGGCGCGCGAGGTCGCGAATTTCGCTCTGAAGATCCGAATATTGGTCACGAGTTGGCATGAGGACTCCGATCACGTCGTCACGAGCGCACCGTCGCCGCGCCAGAGGACGTGCCGGTGTTCCCAGCTCGGCCTCGCGCGCGGATAGTCGGTGCGGTAATGGCCGCCGCGCGACTCTTCGCGCAGCAGCGCTGCCCGCGCGATGAGCCGCGCGGTTTGGATCAGGTTCGCTTCTTCGGTGGCGCCCTCCGGCAGCCGGCGCTCGATGTCGTCGAGCGTGGCGAGGCAGGTGCGCAGTCCGTCCGCGGACCGCACGATGCCCGCGTGCCGCCACATCGTGTCGCGCACCATGGTCGCCGCTACCTGTGCGGCGCCGCGATCGGTGAGCAGCGGCACGCCCCAATCACGCGTGGGCGGCGTTCGCTCGAGCGGTGGTACGGTTTCGAGATCGCGCGCCACGCGCTCGGCGAACACCAGGCCCTCGAGCAGGGAATTGGAGGCGAGGCGGTTGGCGCCGTGCACGCCCGTGCGCGCCACTTCGCCGCACGCGTAGAGCCGGCGCAGCGTCGAGCGCCCCGCGAGATCGGTGACGATGCCGCCCATGGCGTAGTGCGCCGCCGGCGTCACCGGAATCGCCTGCACGCGCGGATCCACGCCGCGCGCCATGCAGAGGGCGAAGATGCCCGGGAATCGTTGGGCGAACCCCGCGCCTAACGCAGTAGCGTCGAGCCGCACGCCGCCCGTGTCCTGCTGCTCGCGGAACACCTCGCGCGCCACCACGTCGCGCGGGGCGAGCTCGGCGTCGGGATGACGCCCCGGCATGAACCGTTCGCCTAACGCATTGACGAGAATCGCGCCCTCGCCGCGCACGGCTTCCGAGATGAGCGCCAGCGGCGTTTCGGGCGTATCGAGCGCCGTCGGATGGAACTGCACGAACTCCATGTCCTCGAGCTCGGCGCCGGCGCGATACGCGAGTGCCAGCCCATCCCCCGTCGCCACCGCCGG
>DATNAM010000148.1:0-3558 GCA_035572595.1 Gemmatimonadaceae bacterium | reverse complement strand
GATGCCTTCCCTCGCCTCCGCGTGACGATGATGACATCGCCCTATCGCGACGAGGTGCAGGTGCCGGTGAACCCCGACACGATGGAGCCGCTGCCGGCGCACGAGTAGTCGCCGCCGCTTCGGGGCCGAGCATCGAGGGGCGCCGTTAGGCGGCCCTTCGAGTTTCTCGCCGCGTGGCACCCTGACCGAGTAGAAGGGTGATGAAACGGATAACCTTTTCTTGCGTTCGTCGTATCCGTTCAATCCGTTCAATCCGTTCAATCCGTGTCCTCATGAGCGTGGAGATCCAGGCGTTCGATCTCGGGCTTCGAGGGGCGCAGCTTCCACGCTCATGAGGACACGGATTGAACGGATTCAACGGATTGAACGGATAAAACAGACACCAGAACGGATGCGAGGGAGGGGAGTTCGCTCCGTTGGTCGAGTGATTCGCGCGTGTCCGCTCTGATGCAAACCCGCGAGCTATTGCTTGACCAATGCGTCGAGGCGTCCCTTGGGCACGGCGCCCACTTCACGCGCGACTTCGCGGCCGCCGCGGAAGAGGATCGTGGTGGGAATGCCGCGCACGTTGAATTCCTGCGACGTGCGGGGAGCGAGATCGGTGTTGAGCTTCGTGACGAGCAGCGTGCCCTGGTGACTCGCGGCGACTTCGTCCAGGAGCGGCGCCATCATTTTGCACGGGCCGCACCAATCGGCATAGAAGTCGACGAGCACCGGCACATCGGTCTCGCTGATCGTGCGCTGAAACGACTCGTCGTCAATCGCGAGCGGGCGATCGAGGAGCAGGGGACGCGCGCAGTTACCGCATTTGGGACGGTCGCTCACCCGAGCCGCGGCGACGCGGTTCCAGGTGCGACAGAACGGGCAGCGCACGGTGAGATGCTGCGTTGCCGCGCCGGTGTCGGTGGACGAGGTGCTCATCGCCTGCTCCTGCAGAGGGACTCCGTGAAACGTAGAGCGCACGGACGAACGGTGGAAGCACGGTCTGGCCGCTCGGTGCCGGCGATTTTATCTTTCCGGAGCATCGGGGCGTTAGCTCAGTTGGGAGAGCATTCGGTTTGCAACCGAAAGGTCGCGAGTTCGAGCCTCGCACGCTCCATCGCCGATCACTCAGGCCTGGCGGATGCACTGCCGCCGGGCCTTTTGTGTAGTCTGTCGCCGCTCACGCGCCACGCGGAGGAACTCCGCTGAATCGATTGGCCATCCGGCGATCGCGCTTGCCGCGTATCGTGGCATTCGTCGCTGTGCTGCTGGTGGGGCTCGCGATTCCGCGCGCGGCGTCGGCGCATCTGGTGCTCGTGTCGAGCGCGCCGCCCGCCGGCTCGAGGCTCGCCGCGGCACCGTCGGCAATCGGCCTGTCGTTCAGCGAAGATCCGCAGCTCGCCATCACGCACATCGAAGTCGTGAATGCGGCCGGTGCGCGCGTGGACTCCGGCGCGCCGCGACTCGTTCAGATTCCCAAGCACACGCTCGAGGTGGCGCTCACCGGCTCGCTCGCTCCGGGCAAGTACACGGTGCGGTGGCGCACCACATCGGATGACGGCCACCCCGTGCACGGATCGTTCGCGTTCACGATCACCCACGGAGCGTCAGTTGCTCCCACAACTCCAACCGCCGCTCCGCCTGTAGCATTGCCCGGCACGAACGCGGCCGGCGCGCGCGACTCGATGGCGATGGACACCACCGAGGCGGGCGGATTCGACGTCGGATCGCCCCTCTATGTGCTGGTGCGGTGGCTGGGATTCGTGGCGATGCTTGCGTTAGTCGGGTCCGTGGTGCTGGCGCGGTGGATCACGCCGCGCGCGGTGGTCGGGCGGCCGGAGCTGGCGCGGCGCATCGATACCGGCGCGGCCGCGGTGCTGCGAGTGGCGGCGGTGCTGCTCGTGATCGACGCCGCGCTCCGGCTCGCCGCGCAGGTGGCGGCGCTCCGCGGCAACCCGCCCATGCCGGTCGACGTGCGCGCCATTCTTACCACCACCGTGTGGGGATGGGCGTGGCTGTTCGAACTTGCCGGCGCCATCATCGCCATCGCGGCCGCGGCACGAGCCAACGCCGCGCGGTGGCCGGCGGCGTGGATGTCGGTGCTCGTGCTCTCGCTGTCGTTCGCGTTCACGGGGCACGCGGCCGCCGCCACGCACCTCCGCACCGTCGCGGTGATTTCGGACGCGCTCCACATCATGGCCGCCGGCGCCTGGTTAGGCACATTGTTGGGCGTGGCCCTCGTCGCCATGCCGGCGTGTCTGGCGCAGCCGGAGGGAGAGCGCGGGGCGGCGGCGGCCGACTTCATCAACGCGTTCTCGCCCGTCGCGCTCGTGTCGGCGGCGGTGGTGGGCATCACGGGCGTGGTGGCGGCATGGCTGCACCTGGGCAGCTGGCACGCGTTCGTGGACACCGACTACGGACGCACGCTGCTCATCAAGCTGGCGCTGGTCGCGACCGTGCTGGCGTTGGGCGCCATCAACTGGCGCATCATGCGTCCTGCGTTAGGCACGGAGATGGCGGCCCGGCGGCTCCGCCGGTCCGCGGTGCTCGAGCTCATCGCCGCGGCGGCCGTCCTCGCCGCGACCGCCGTGCTGGTCGCGTCGAGCCCGCCCGCCGACATGGACATGTCGAGCGCTCAGCCCGCGCGCGTCCCGGCCGCACCGCCGCCCTCGGCGGCGGCGCCCGACGGAATGGCAATGCGCGCCCGCGTGCCCCGCGCCGCGGCTACGTAAGACAACGACCCGCCCAACTCGTTCTGCACCACCGCGCGTACGATCACGAGGCCGCTTCCGCCCCCGGTATGGCTCGGCATGCCGCAGCCATCATCGGTCACGTCCAATTCGACGGCGTCGGCGTTCTGACGAATCGTCACGTCCACCGTGCGCGCGTCCGCATGCTTGAGCGCGTTGGTGATCAACTCGTTGAGAACGATCGCCACCGCGCTCGCGCGGCGTGCCGGCAGCGTGGCGCCGCCGATCACATCGCATCGCACGCGATCGCCGGCGCCGAACACATCGAGCGCGCCGTTCGCCACCGCGCGCGCGAGCGACGCCAGCTCGACTTCGCTGGCGTGCGGCAACAGCGAGTCCTGGAGCGCCGCCATACTGCGCAGCCGCGCGATCGCGACGTCGAGTGCTTCGGGCAGCTCGCGCGCCGGCACGCGATGACGCTCCAACACCAGCAGCGCCTGAATCGCCGCGAGGTTGTTGCGCACGCGGTGCTGGAGCTCGCGCAAGAGGAGCGCCGTGGCTTCGGCATCCCTCCGCGCGCGCTCGTAGAGCCGTCCGTTTTCCGCCGCGAGCTCGGCGAGCGTGGTGCTCAAGCGCGCCATCTCGCGCTCGGCGTGCCGGATGCGAACCAGCTCTTCGACGCGGTCGGCGACGTCGGCCGCGGGCGTCGACGCACGGAGCCACACGTCCGGCGACGCACCGTTAGGCCGGTCGCGGGGCGGCGCCGTGAGGGCCACGATCGGCAGCAACGGCATCTGAAACCGGGTCTTGAGACGCCGGGCGATCGGAAGCACAATTGGACGAGGGGCCGCGACGATCACGGCATCCACGTGCTCGTCCACCGCGT
>DATNAM010000147.1:0-6453 GCA_035572595.1 Gemmatimonadaceae bacterium | reverse complement strand
CCCGGTACGGATTGCTGCTGCAACGTAATCGCCAACATGCTGCTGTCGCCGTTGGGGATCTGCGCTGAAACGGCCGCCGCGACGGTTTGCCGTTGGCACGAGAGGTTGGTAATGAGTTGCACGTCCGGCGGGACGTTTGTGTGGAGCGGCGCGCACGATCCATTGGGCCGAGACGCCGAGACCTGGCCGGTCGTTGCGTTGGGCGCCGACAGAGATGCTACCGCATTGCGCTGGTATAACGTCGCGTTCACGCCGTGATGGTCGAATACCTCCAGAATGGTGTCGATCGGGTCACCTCGCCACGCGATGAGCACGTATGCGGAGTCGCTAGGCTGTCCGAGCACCGGCTGGACGAAATAGGCGCCGACCGCCGAATACGCGGTCGGCTGTCGGTTGGTCACGATCGTGATCGTGTCGACGGGAGCGCCCTGGCCGAGAATATTGAGCGCGAAGTCGATGACCGTGAAGCGGGACCCGACCGAGGTATCGAGTGCCGAGTCGAGCTGCGCGGCCGCCTCGAGCCGCGCCTCGTGCGTCGGCGCACTGATGGAGTCACTGGAGCAGGCGACGGCCGTCGTGGCCGCGAGAGCGAGTGTCAGCGCGACGCCACCGCGCGCGACCGGCGACCGAACTGCGCCCATACCTCGTACCCTCCACCCTGGACTGACCGTTAGGCGAAGACCGCCCGTGCCGTTGCCCATCGCAACCTGCGTGATGAACCGCGCCCGGGCAAGTATGGTTCCCGGTGGCGGTCGGTGGTGCTAACGGGGTTGATCGGACATAAGGTGCGCGGCGGGGCGTGCCGCCTAACTCACCGGCGCGCGTGCGCGTTCCCTGCGCTCAATAGAGGAGCGTCAGCAGGTCCGAACCTGACACGCCAGTGACAAACGAACCGGCCTCGGCCGCGTCGAGCGCGGCCGCGAGGTCGTCGCGGCGGTAGCGGATGCCAGTTAGGCCGCGCTCGAGATCGCCGATCTCGCGGCTCGAGAAGAAGTCGCCGAAAAAGCGGATCGTCTTGATGAGGCCGTCCTCGACGTACAGCCGCACGTCGACTTCGCCGCTCGCGAACCGGCGGGTTCGTTGGAGGTTGAAGGGCGGCGACTCGCCGTAGTTCCAGTCCCACGTGCGGTACTTGGCATCGGCCAGCGCTTCCACGCGGCGGTGATCCTCGTCCGAGAGCTCGTGGGTCGGCACCGATCCGCCGCCCGGAAAGAGGTGCGCGACCAACGCGGCGCGAAAGTCGGCCATGGGAAGCGGCGCCGGAAGAAACTCGCTGATGTTGGCGACTCTGCTGCGCACGGACTGGATGCCTTTCGACTCGACTTTCCCCGGCTTGGGCTTGAGCGCGCGCGAGACGTCGTCGAGGTTGGACGAGAGCAGCAGCGTGCCGTGGCTGAACATGCGCTCGCCGCGCACCACCTGCGCGTTGCCCGACACCTTCCGCCCGTCAACCACGATGTCGTTGCGCCCCGTCCGCTCGGCCGCCACGCCTAACTCGCGCAGCGCCTCCACGACCGGTCCCGTGAACTCGGCGTAGTTGTTGAAGCGCTGCGGGGTGTAGCGCGTGATGAAGCTGAAGCTCAAGTTGCCCAGGTCGTGATAGACCGCGCCGCCGCCCGAGATGCGCCGCACGACGGTGATATCGTGCTCGTGCACGAAATCGGCGTCGATCTCTTCGATGGTGTTCTGGTGCTTGCCGATGATGATCGACGGCCGGTTGACGTAGAACAGCACATAGCTGTCCGAGAGGTCGAGCGTGAGCAGCGCGTGCTCCTCGAGCGCCAGATTGAGCGTCGGGTCGGTGGTGCCGCCGTTGTCGAGAAACTTCACCGTTAGGCAGGCCACTCGCCGTCGGCCATCCGGCCGACGAAGAACTCGCCGAAATCGGCGTAGCGAGCCGAGACTTCGTCGAAGCGCATGTCGGTGACGAGCTTCTTGAAGTCGAGCGGATCGCGCGCGAAAAGTGTGACGCCCCACTCCCAGGCGTCGAGCCCGATCGCACCGGTGATCACTTGCACGATGCGTCCCGCGTACCGGCGGCCGGTCATGCCGTGCGCCGTCATGAGACGGCTCCGCTCGTCGAGCGACAATTCGTACCAGTTCTGGCCCGGCTGCCGCCGCTTGGACATGGGATAGAAGCACACGTACGGCATGTCCGGCAGGCGCGGCGGATACAACCGGCGCTGCACGTGCGCGCTGGCGAGCTCGGCCGCCGTCCGTTGGGCGAGGGCGTCGCGATATGCGTCGTCGCCCACGGTACCGCCGCGCTCTTCGGCCTCTTTGGCCAACCGCGCCGACAGATGGTAGAGCCCCGCTTCGGTGACGCTCAAGAACGAGTACACGAGCGCCGACCGCTCGAACAGCGGCTCGCTGCCTAACCGACGCTGCACCTCGCCGATCGCGTCCAACGTCGGCCGGAAGTGCATCACCATGACGTCGCCGCGCGACCCGATGAGCGGCGCGACGGCCGTCCACCCGCCCTCGCCCGGACACGCGAGCTCCGCGATCGCGCGCGCGGCACCGGCGCGCGCCGCGGCGTCGCCCATGACCGCGGACGGGACGCGAAAGACTTGATGAAGGGCATACCACCCTTCGAGGGTTTCAGGTGCCAGGCTCACGGCTTTCAATTTATAGGATTGAGCACCACCGCGGCGACCTCGAGCTCGGGAATCGCCAAAGGCGGCGCACTGCGCTGGCGAGCACGGAGCGCGGCGATGAGGGCCCCGATCCGGAGCACGCGCGCATTCACCTCGCCCAGATCGAGCACATCAGACGAGCTCACTAGATCGGCGAATTCTCGTTCTCCGACGCGCCGCAGCACGACCGCGCCCACGTTGGTGTCGAGCGCCATAACGGGCGTTTGAGCGACGATCTCTTCGTCCGGCGCGAACGGATACTCGCGCGACACTCCGAGCGGCCACGCCTCCCAGCCGGTGAGCAGCCCGGCCAACCGCGTTGGCGTATCGCTGTCCGACGCGTAACAAACTTCCAGGACCGGGCAGGCGCGCGGCGCGCCTCGCGCGACCGCGGCGATGTCACCGATCACGACGTACCGTAACTCCGTGCGTCCGAGATCGCGTAAGGCGTCGCACACTCGGCTGCCTAACAGCGCAATGCGGCGCGCCGGCGTGGCAAAGCCCAGCGCACGAATGTGGCGAACATCGACACCGCTGGCGCCGGCGCCGACAAGAATTGCGGGACGGCTGCGCGCCCCGCGCGGGAACCGGGGTGCCGGGCGACCGCGGCGACGCGGCCCATCGAGCAATGCAGCGGCGTATGCCAGCCCGAACCTGGCATGAAACCTGGCGACGTCGACGACGATGCTGACGGCTCCTTCTTCGCTCGACGCGACCGTCGCTGCTGCTAGTCCGGGATCAAGACCGAGCACGCGGGTGCCGATGGTGGCGGCGAGCTCCAGCCGCAGGCCCAATCCGCAGGAAATCTCTCGAATGAGACCGAGCCAGCGCACATCGGCTTCGGTGCGCAACGCGCAGTCGAGCGCTCGAGTGGTGTTGTCCACCCATTTCGCGGTTGCCCCGACCGCGAGCGAAACCTGTCTGTTGGTGAGCATCGGAGAAATTGTGCCTAGTCGGTAGGCACTAATTCTGTGATGCCGCCAGCGAAGCTCCGCCATCGTTTCGTGTCAGGCGGATCATTCCGGTGCCGGCGCGATCGGTGCAGCGCTACGTATTCAGCACATGCCGCATCGGTGCATCGCTCGTGTATTTCAACGGCCGCTTCTACTCGCTGCTAAGCTCCGCGCTGCTACGCTCCGCGCTGCTACGCTCCGCGCTGCTGGCTCCGCGCTGTGACCGTGATGCCGATCGAGGCCAGCGCGCTTCGCGCCGCGTGCCCGCGCCACGTGAACTCGTACCAGTGGGAGCCGAGCGATCCCGGTTTTGAGTACTTCTTTTCGAGGCCGCCGCGAAGCGCGTCGCGGTACGAGCCCGGGATCCGCGGCAGCTGTCGCACGATCTCCGGCACCGCATTCGGCGACAGGCTGTTCAACAAGTAGTCCGTGTCGAGCTGTCCGTAGTGCGGCGCGACGAAGCGGTCCACATTTCGGCGGACGATCCACGCCTCGTGATTCCAGCAGCACAACGTGATCACGGCCGCCACGCCCAAGAGGCCCACGCGCCGCGACAAACGGGCGACGTCGATCTTGGTCCAGATCTCGATCCCCAACGCGACGAGCGCCACCGACACGATCATCATGTAAACGCGCGCGTACAAGCGCGACGCCGTGTAGCCGTACGCGGCTTCGTAGAGCGACACGCGGTGATACGCCGAGTCGAGCAACAGCTGCACGAGGAAAATCAGCACCAGACCGGCGACGCGCGCGCGGCCTTCCCGGTCGCTCCGCTTGGCGTGCTGGTCGAGCCACACGATGAGCACCGTCGCGGCGGTGGCCGCGAACGTCAGCTCGCCAAATCCGTTGCGCGCATACTCCGCGTACGTGAACCCGCTGCCGGCCAGGGCCGGGAGGTCGCCGAAGAAGTACGATACCTGGAGGCCCAGGAACAGCGCGAACAGCGCGCTCACCGACGACAGCACCATGAACCGCTCGGTGTCGCCGAGCGTGAACCGCGACGGCGCGGTCGTCTCGCGCGCAAGGGCGCCGCGGCGCAGCGCAATGCCGTACGCGCCGGCCGTGATCGCGCAGACGCCGGCGAACGTCATCGCCCGAGGGATGAGCAGGTGGTCTTGGCCTAACGAGAGCAGGTTGTCGCGCAGGCGCGCCAACACGGGGTCGGCGCCCGACAGCATGAGCGCCAGCACCCCGACCACCGGAATCGCCAGCAGCGCGCCGCGCATCCGCGCCTGCGCTTTCTCGCCGCTCGACTTGGGCAGGCCGGCCAGATCGATCACGCGAAGAACGGCTTCGCGCAGCGTCCGAAAGAAACCGCCCACCGGCACGATCACGAACGCCAACGGTCCGATCGCGTCGGCCGATACGCCTTCGGCAAGCGCCATCGCGATCGCCAGCAGGACCGCCACGCCCAACAAGATCAGCGGCGCGAAGTCGAAGTCGGCCGTGATCGCGGCGCAGGCGCCGAGTGCGCAGGCGGCGCCTAACGCCACCCGCAGCGATCCGCTCACGCGCCCGTCGGACCGCCGCACCACCCACAGCAGGCCCAACGCCATGGCGAACGTCAACAGGGTCCAGTTGAGGCCGGGCGCGGCGTCGACGCAGAGCCATGCGCCTAACGCAGCGGCGATGAGCGCCGGCGGCCAGAGGATCGCAGCCTGGCGGGCGACGGTCGCGTGGCCGGGCACGGGCTGCGGGCTCGAGGCGGCCGGGCGCTCGGACGCGCCGGGCGCCGCCGAGGCGGGCGAAGACACGGTAGCGGGCATCGTCATGGTCAAACCGCCCGCGCCGCGGGCTGTGCGGGGTGAGGCACGAGGCCGCCGAACCGGCGCTCGCGTCCATGAAAGTCGGACACGGCGGCGGAGAGATCGGCGGCGGTGAACGCGGGCCACATGATGTCGCTGAACCAGAGCTCGGCGTACGCGCACTCCCACAACAGGAAGTCGCTCAGGCGCCGCTCTCCGCCCGTGCGGATGAGCAGATCCACGTCGGGCGCGGCGGCGCAGGGACCGTAGCCGGAGCCTAACGCTTCGCTCAGCGCGCCGCGCGTGAGCGGGGCGTCGCTGTGCTGGAGCGCCGCGGCGGCGCGGGCGAGCGCGTCGCGCGACGAGTAGTCGATCGCCAGCCGCAACGCGAGCGTTCGCCCGGCGGCAGTCGCCACCTCGGCGTCGTCGATGGCCGTGCGGAGCGCGGGGGAGAGCCGGTCGCGCCGGCCGATCACCGACAGCCGCACATCGTTGTCGGCGAGGCGCTTGGCTTCGCCGCGCAGATACATCCGGAAGAGGCGCATGAGCGCGCCCACTTCGCGCGGCGGCCGCTGCCAGTTGTCGGCGCTGAACGCGTAGAGGGTGAGCGTCGCGATGCCTAACGTAGGCGCGGCCTCGACGATCGTGCGGACCGTCTCGGCGCCGCGTCGATGGCCTGCGGCGCGCGGGAGTCCGTGCGCCGATGCCCAACGGCCGTTGCCATCCATGATGATGGCGACGTGCTTGGGCACGGCGAACGCGGACAGGGGGATCGGATTCTGCGGCATGGTGAAACGGATCAAACCGTCATGATCTCCTTCTCCTTGGTCGCCAGCAGATGGTCGATATCGGTGATCGCCTGATCTGTCGCCTTTTGGACCTCGCTGTCCATGCGCTTGTGATCGTCCTGGCTGATCTCGTGATCCTTCTCCAATTTCTTCAGCGCGTCCATGCCGTCGCGACGCACGTGCCGGACCGCGACTTTGGCGGTTTCGGCGTACTTATGGGCAAGTTTGACCAGTTCCATGCGGCGTTCTGTGTTGAGCTCGGGTATCCGCAGATGGATGACCTGCCCTTCGCTCGAGGGCGTCAATCCGAGATTGGCCGCCAGAATCGCCT
>DATNAM010000146.1:0-2468 GCA_035572595.1 Gemmatimonadaceae bacterium | reverse complement strand
CCGGTCAGGAACCTCTATTTCAATTGCGGCTGGGGCACCGGCGGATTCAAAGCCACGCCGGGGTCGGGATGGGCCTTTGCGCACACGATCGCCCACGACCGGCCGCATGCGCTCAACGCGGCGTTCTCCCTCGATCGCTTTTCGACCGGTCACCTGATCGACGAGCACGGCGCCGCCGGTGTCGCCCATTGAAAACCGGGGAATTCAGACGATGCTGATGATCGATTGCCCCTGGTGCGGACCGCGCGAGCAAACCGAGTTTTCGTGCGGCGGCGAAGCACACATTGTCCGTCCTGCCGCCTCGGACTCGCTCACCGACGAGCAATGGGCCGACTACCTGTTCATGCGCAAGAACACGCGCGGCCGGCATCTCGAGCAATGGGTGCATGCGTATGGCTGCCGGCGCTGGTTCAACGTGGAGCGCGACACGGTGACGTACCGGATCTCCGCAGTCTACAAGCCCGGCGAACCGGCGCCGGGGAGCACGGTATGACGCCCGTACACCGATTGAGCGAGGGCGGACGCATCGACCGCCGCCGGCCGCTCTCCTTCACGTTCAACGGCAAGCGCTACGTGGGAAGCGCCGGAGATACGCTCGCGTCGGCGCTGCTGGCGAACGGTGTCGCGGTCGTCGCGCGAAGCTTTAAGTATCACCGCCCGCGCGGCCTCGTCGCCAGCGGCGTCGAAGAGCCCAATGCGCTCGTCCAGCTGGAAACCGGCGCGCGCACGGTCCCCAATGCGCGGGCCACCGAAGTGGAGCTCTATGAGGGCCTCACGGCAACGAGCGTCAATTGCTGGCCAAGCGTCGACCGCGACATGATGGCCGTGACGGGGATGTTCGGCCGCCTGATGCCAGCGGGCTTCTACTACAAGACGTTCATGTGGCCGAAGCGTCTCTGGATGAAATACGAGCATTACATCCGCGAAGCCTCCGGACTCGGCATTGCGCCGCAACTTCCGGACGTCGACCGCTACGACAAGATGAACGCCCATTGCGACGTGCTCGTTGTCGGCGGCGGCCCGGCAGGTCTTGCCGCAGCGCTTGCCGCCGGCCGCAGCGGCGCGCGGGTCATGCTCGCCGACGAACAGAACGCGTTCGGGGGCAGTCTGCTGCATCTCCGCCGGGAAAGGGATGGTGCAGGCGTGAGCGACCCGTGCACGATCGACGGCGCGCCGCCGCTCGCGTGGGTGGAAAAGGTCACGGCGGAACTGGCGACGCTGCGCGAAGTTCGCCTGCTCCGTCGCAGCACGGTATTCGGCTATCACGATCACAACTTCGTCACGATCAACGAGCGGTTGTGCGACCATCTGCCGCCCGCCGACCGCAATGGAACGCGCGAGCGCGTCTGGCGGGTTCGCGCGAAGCAGGTCGTTCTCGCCACCGGCGCCATCGAGCGCCCGCTGGTGTTCGGCAACAACGACCGCCCGGGGGTCATGCTCGCATCCGCCGTATCGGCGTATGTGAATCGTTATGCGGTGCGACCCGGCACGCGTGGCGTCGTGTTCACCAATAACGACAGCGCGTATCAGAGCGCACTCGATCTCGCCGCCGCGGGCATTCCCGTCGCGGCCGTCGTGGATTCGCGTCGCGCACCCGGCGGCGCGCTGCCGGATCGCGTGCGTCGGGCCGGGATCGGCATCATCGACAACGCGGTCATCGTGGACGTCAAAGGCAGGAAACGCGTAAGCGCCGTCGATGTCATGGCGCTGGACGCTGGCGGAGAACGCCTCACCGGTTCAGTACGCACGATCGCCTGCGATATCGTGTGCGTATCCGGCGGGTGGAGCCCGGTCGTGCATCTGCATGCCCAATCCGGCGGCAGGCCACGCTTCGATGAAACGCGCGCGTGCTTCGTCCCCGGCGATTCCGTGCAGGCGGAAAGGTCGGTGGGCGCGTGCAACGGCAGCTTCCAGTTGTACGCGTGCGTCGCCGAGGGTGTCGCCGGCGGAGCCGAAGCCGCGCGGCTCGCCGGATTCGGCGATGGCGAGGCAACGCGTGTGCCCGCCGTCGCGGTGACGGCGGACGAACCGGCGAAGCCGCTGTGGCTCGTACCATCGGCGAAGGCAGGCAACCGCGGCCCCAGGCAATTCGTCGACCTGCAGAACGACGTGACCGCGTCGGACATCCAGCTCGCGGCACGCGAGGGGTATCACTCGATCGAGCACGTCAAGCGGTATACGGCGCTGGGCTTCGGCACCGATCAGGGCAAGCTCGGCAACATCAACGGAATGGCGATTCTCGCCGGCGCGCTGGGGAACGACATTCCCGCGACCGGCACGACGACGTTCCGCCCCAATTACACGCCCGTCAGCTTTGGTGCCATCGCCGGTCGCGATCTGGGTGACACGTTCGAGCCGATCCGCAAGACCGCGCTGCATCAATGGCACGAGCAGCACGGCGCGGTATTCGAAAACGTCGGGCAGTGGAAGCGTCCCTGGTACTACCCGAAGCCCGGCGAGACGATGCA
>DATNAM010000145.1:0-11802 GCA_035572595.1 Gemmatimonadaceae bacterium | reverse complement strand
CCGCCGCGAGATCGGCCACGGCAACCTGGCCGAGCGCGCGCTGCAGCCGCTGCTCCCCGACTTCGAGAAGTTCCCGTACACCATTCGCATCGTGTCCGACGTCCTCGAGTCCAACGGGTCGTCGTCCATGGCGAGCGTGTGCGGCGGATCGCTGGCGCTGTTCGATGCCGGCGTGCCGTACCAGTCGCCGGTGGCCGGCGTCGCGATGGGCCTCATCAAGGAAGGCGAGCACTACGCGATCCTAACAGACATTCTCGGTACCGAAGATCATTTGGGCGACATGGACTTCAAGGTGGCGGGCACGGAAGCCGGCATCACGTCCATCCAGATGGACATCAAGATCGAGGGGCTCGACCTCAAGATCATGCGCGAAGCCCTGGCTCGCGCAAAAGAAGGCCGCCTGCACATTCTGGGCGAGATGAACAAGGCGTTGGCCCAACCGCGCGCCGATCTGTCGCCGTACGCGCCGCGCATCGTCACGATGATGATCAATCCCGAAAAAATCGGCGATCTCATCGGACCCAAGGGGAAAACGATCCGCGGCATTCAAGACGAGACCGGCGCCGAGATCACGGTCGACGACACGGGCACGGTCACGATTGCCGCGGTCGGTGGCGAAGCAATGGAAAAAGCACGCGCGATGGTGCAGTCGCTCACCAAGGAAGCGGAGATCGGCGCCACGTACGACGCGGTAGTCAAAAGCACTACGCCGTTCGGCGCGTTCGTCGAGATCCTGCCCGGCACGGAAGGCTTGGTGCACATCTCCGAGCTCCAGCACGGCCGCACCGAGAAAACCGAAGACGTGGTCAAGAAGGGCGACAAGGTGCGCGTCAAGCTGATCGACAAGGACGAGCGCGGACGTCTGCGCCTCTCCATGAAGGCGCTCCTGCCCAAGCCGGAAGGCGCGCCCGCGGAGTCTAGCGAAGGCCGAAGCCAGGGCGGCGAGCATCGTCCGCCGCGCACGCAGGGATCGGGCGATCGTGAGCCGGCCGCGGCCGGCGCGGCCGACGATGCGGAGCCGCACAACGGCGGCGGCGACGGATCGGAGTCGCGCGAACGCTCCCGGTCTCGGCGCGGCGGTCGCTCGCGGCGGTGAGCTCCGTTAGGCGAAAGCCCGACACCGGACTGCGCCGTACCACGTTGGCCAATGGACTGACCGTGCTCTCGGAGTACATGCCGGGAGTGCGGTCGGTCAGTTTCGGGGCCTGGGTACGCGCGGCGTCCGTTCATGAGCCGCGCGAGCGGATGGGCGTGTCGCACCTCCTCGAGCACATGGTGTTCAAGGGCACGCGGTCACGCACGGCACGCGACATCGCGCTGTCGCTCGAAGTGTTAGGCGGCTCGTTGGACGCGTACACGGCGCGCGAGCACACGTCGTTTCAGGCGCGCGTCCTCGACGAGCACCTGCCGCAAGCCGCCGACGTGATCGGCGATCTCGTGTTCCGACCGCTGCTGCGCGCCGAAGATCTCAGGCTCGAGCGGAAAGTGGTGCTCGAGGAAATCGGCATGGTGGAAGACACGCCCGACGACCTCGTGTTCGAGATGCACAACGAGGCCATGTGGGGCGCGCATCCCTACGGCTACTCCATCCTCGGCACGCGCGAGACGGTCACTGCGTTAGGCGTGCGCGAGCTGCGCGAGCTGCACGCGCGCGCGTATCACCCGCCGCAGGTCGTGGTGGCGGCGGCCGGGAACGTCGAACACGATCATCTGCTCCAGGTCCTCACCGACACCGGTTGGGCGGCTGTCGAGCGCGGCGATTCGGAGCCGCTCGCGACGCCTGCGCTCACGCCCGCGCCGCCTACGGAACGGCACGTGCCGCGCGAGGGCGCGCAGACGCACATCGTGTTCGGCTCGCCCACCGTGGCGCACAGCGATCCGCGCCGCTATGCCGTGGTGCTCGTGGATACGGTGTTGGGCGGCGGCATGAGCTCGCGTCTCTTTCAGCGCGTGCGCGAGGAGATGGGGCTCGCCTATTCGGTCTATTCGTTCCAGAATTTCCACCCGGAAACGGGTTCGCACGGCGTGTACGTGGGCACCGCGCCCGAGACGGCCGCGCAAGCACGCGCGGCGATCCGGGACGAGCTGGCGCATCTCGCGGCCGACAGTCTCACCGCCGAAGAGATCGCCGAAGGCAAGAGCCAGCTCAAAGGGCAGGTCACGCTGTCGCTGGAAAGCCCGTCGTCGCGGATGTATCGTGCGGCCGGCGTGGCGCTCTATGACGAGCCGTTCCGTACGCTCGACCAGGTGCTCGCCTTGATCGACGACATCACACCCGAATCGGTGGCCGAGGTTTCGGCTGCGTTCTTCGATCCGGACAAGCAAACCGTGCTGGCGTTGGGCGGCGGCGACTGGTAGCATCCGCCCGTCCGGTGCGCGCTGTCGGCACCTCTGAAAATCTTTAAAAGGATAACAAAAGGGATCAACAAAGAAGCGATAACAAAAGGGATAAACCAAGAAACGGTGAACCGTGGTGTTGAGTGCTTTCCAGGTGGGGCGAGACACTCGCACTCGCAGCAGCAGCGATCCCGTCTATCACGTGCATCCCTTTTGTTATCCTTCGAGACCTTTACAGAGAGCCCCGAGTCAGGCGCGCGAGCAATCGCCTCCTGTTAGATCAGGCTCCTAACGACGTACTCAATCCGCTATTTTTCCCGACAACCCGTACACCCAATCTCGAGCCATGCTCATCGGCGTTCCGAAAGAAATCAAGACAAACGAGAATCGCGTCGCGCTGGTGCCGGCCGGCGCGGAGTCGCTGGTCGCCAACGGCCACAAAGTGCTCGTCGAGAAGTCGGCGGGCGAAGGCAGCGGCTTCGCGGACGACTTGTACGTGAAGGCGGGCGCGGCGATCGCGCCGGACGCCGATTCGGTCTGGAAGCAGGCCGACATGATCATGAAGGTGAAGGAGCCGATCGAAGTGGAATGGAAGCGGATGCGGAAGGGGCAGACGATCTTCACGTACTTCCACTTCGCGGCCGACGAGAAGCTGACGCGCGCGCACATGGCGAGCGGCGCCACGTGCATCGCGTACGAGACGGTGCAGCTGCCTAACGGCGAGCTGCCGCTCTTGACGCCGATGTCCGAGGTGGCGGGCCGCATGGCGGTGCAGGAGGGCGCGCGCTACCTGGAGAAGCTGCACGGGGGCCGCGGCGTTCTGTTAGGCGGCGTGCCGGGCGTGCCGCCGGGCAAGGTCGTGATCCTGGGCGGCGGCGTGGTGGGCACGCACGCGGCCAAGATGGCGGCCGGGTTGGGCGCCAAGGTCACCATTCTCGACATCTCGCTCGAGCGGCTCCGCTATCTGTCCGACGTGATGCCGGCGAACGTGACGCTCGTGTACTCCAATCGGCACACGATTCTCGAGCAGATCGCGACGGCGGACCTCGTGGTGGGTGCGGTGCTGGTGACCGGGGCCAAAGCGCCGCGGCTCGTGCGTCGCGACGACCTCAAGATCATGCAGCCGGGTTCCGTCATCGTGGACGTGGCGATCGACCAGGGCGGCTCGGTCGAGACGATCCATGCGACGACGCACGAGAATCCGGTGTACGTGGTGGACGGCGTGATTCACTACGGCGTGGCGAACATGCCGGGCGGCGTGCCGCGCACGTCCACCCTGGCGCTGACTAACGCCACCTTCCCCTATGCACTGCAGTTGGCGAACAAGGGCTGGAAGAAGGCGCTGTGCGAGAACGCGTCGTTGGCCAAGGGACTCAACGTGGTGGACGGCAAGGTGGTCTATCCGGCGGTAGCGGAAGCGTTCGGCTTGGACTTCACGCCGGTGGCCAGCGCGCTGGCGTGACGCCGCCGCGCATTCTCTGCTACCACAAGGTCGACAGGCGCGTCGAGTTAGGCGTGACGCGCCTGTCGCCCCGGCGGTTCGCGCGCCAGGTCGAGCGCCTCGCGCGCCGCGGGTGCACCACCCTGTCGTTGGACGAGCTGCGCGCTCGCCTAACGGGCGCGCGCCGGTCCGCCCCCCACGAAATCGCGATCACGTTCGACGATGGATACCGGGCGCTGCGAGAGCACGCGTTCCCGGTGCTCGCGGCGCATGGATTCAGCGCGATCTGCTTCGTCGTCACCGACTACGCCGGCAAGCTCAATCGGTGGGACATCGCCTACGGCGGGCGCCGGTTCGCGCACCTCGCGTGGCGCGACATGCGCCGCTGGCAGTCGCGCGGGATCGAGTTCGCCTCGCATACCGCGAGTCACCCAAGACTCACGTGGCTCGCCGATGACGACGTAGCCGGCGAGCTCTCACGATCGCGCGCGGCGATCCGTGAAGCGCTCGACGTGGACCCGGGCGTCGTGAGTTGGCCATTCGGTGCGGACGGCGAGCGTGAGCACCGGATCGCGGAGCGGGAAGGGTACACCCTCGGCCTAACGATCGGTGACGCGCGCAGGTGGGACGGCGATCTGTTCGCCGTGCCGCGTCATCCCGTCTACATGTGGTCGCCGGCTACGCCCGGGTTTGGCGTGCTGGCGGGTCTCGACATCTTGGCCGGTACCGTCGCCAATCGATGCGCGATCGGCACGTCGATCATTCAACGCCGCCGGCAACGCACTCGAGTGGCGGAGCAGATGGGGCTCGCCGATACGCTCATGATGAAGGGATAACGGCGAATTCAGCCGTGGCGATGAGCGCCGCTGCTCTATCACACGAAATACTTCGCGACAACAGGGAACAGCGTTGGATGCCTCACGAGCGCGCGGGCGAAGATTCTGCCTAACGTGCGACGCTGTTCCGGAATCCCGTTCACCGAACGGGCGAGATGGTCGAAGAACGCGTCGTCGAACTTGGCCAACGCTTCTTTGATGCGGTAGAAACGGACGTGGTCGTCGCCCAACAGGCGCATCCATTCCGCGTGGTAGCGCGTGAGGCGGCCGGCGCTCACGTCGCCGGCGCGTAAGGCATCCGCGGCCACGCGCGCGGCGAGCTGGCCGGATTTCATTGCGTTCACGATGCCGCCGCCCGAGAGCGGATTGATCATGTGCGCGGCGTCGCCGCACAGAATCATCCCGTCGGTGACCGTGCGACCCAACGTCGGCGATACGATCACGCCGCCCACGGTGTATGCGGTGCGGACGCCCGTCGGGAAGTACGACTCAAGATACCGATCCAAATAGACCCGCGCGCTGCGACCCGGCTCGGCGCGCAGCGCCACGATGCCCAGTCCGACGTTTGCGATGCCGACGCCCTTCGGGAACACCCAGGCGTAGCCACCCGGCGCGATGTCGCGCCCGAAGTGGAGGTAGATGGCGTCGGGGTCGAAGGCGATGCCGGCTACCACGTATTGGGCGCAGCTCTCCATGTCGCGCGAGGGAACGCGCGTGTCGAGGCCCGCCCAACGTCCCACCATGCTCTCCACGCCGTCGGCGGCAATGATGAGGCGGGCATCGACAGTGCCGGCGCCGGATGGACCGCGGATCGTCACGCGCCATCCGTGGTCGAGTCGAGCAAGCGACGTGGCCTCGGTGCCGATCACGATCTCGGCGCCGCTCCGGCCGGCCTCCTCGGCGATCGCAGGCTCGAAGCGCGAGCGGTCGAGCACATAGCCCACGTCGCCCTCGGCGACGCGTACGTGGGTGCCATTGGGCGCCACGAACACCACGCGCGTGATCCGGCGCGACACCCACGGTGCGTCCACCGGGTCCATGAACTCGGCGATCCCGCTGTGGCCAACGCCTTCGCCGCAGCGGACCGGAGCACCAATGGCGCGGTCGCGCTCGAGGAGCACCACGTCGAGATCGGGCGCCGACGACGCGAGCTCGCGGGCGGCGATCAAGCCGGCCGGTCCGCCTCCGACCACGAGCACATCGCAGCGCGATGTAGTCATTCGACGCGGGTCGTCGTCATCGCGCTGCCATCACGCAGTATCATTGAGAGTGCACCGACCGGACACGGTGCGATGCACTTGCGACACCCGGTGCAAATTGAATCGTCAATAAGGAGCCCGTCTCTGTGCAGCGCGATGGCGGCGGGCGGGCAGAGCGGAAGGCAGAGACCGCAGGTATCGCAGACGGATTGGTCGACGATCGCGACTTGGGCCGCGCGGCGCCTGACTGACGACGACGACGATGGGGCACGATCCGGGGGAACGCCGCTCATGTGCGCGAGCTTATCGACACACGCTAGGTACTGTCAAGCCAACACCTTGCTGCAATTTGTCTGCGCGACTAGTTTAACCGCGACCGTGCTATTCCCCACCTGCCGCTCACCGCGTTCCGCCAGGGACGCTAGCCTGGTTTTCTGATGCGCTGGCCCCTCTTCAAAGCGGGATCGCTCTTTCCCGCAAACGCGATCGCCGTCGACCTCGGCACGGCGAACACCCTCATTTACGTGAAGGGCGAGGGGATCGTGCTCAACGAACCCTCGGTCGTCGCCATCGATCGAGCCTCGGGCAAGATCAAGGGCGTCGGCCTCGAGGCCAAGCGAATGTTAGGCAGGACGCCCGAGGGTGTGATCGCGGTGCGGCCGATGAAGGACGGCGTGATCGCCGACTTCGACGTGACGGAAAAGATGCTCCGCTATTTCCTCACGCTCATCATCGACAACCACGTGTTCAAGGTGAAGCCGCGCGTCATCGTCTGCGTGCCGAGCGGCATCACCGAAGTGGAAAAGCGCGCGGTGCGCGACTCTGCGTTAGGCGCGGGCGCCAAGGAAGTGTTCATGGTGGCCGAGCCCATGGCGGCGGCGATCGGCGTGGGGCTGCCGGTGGAAACGCCCACGGGCAACATGGTGATCGACATCGGCGGCGGCACCACCGAGATCGCCGTCATTGCCCTCTCCGGCATCGTGAGCGACACGTCCATCCGCACCGGCGGCGACGAGCTCGACATCGCGATCGTGCAGTTCATGCGCAAGAACTACAACCTCCTCATCGGCGAGCCGACGGCCGAGCAGATCAAGATCCAGATCGGCTCCGCGGCGCCCGTGGGAGAAGAACGCGAAATGGAAGTGAAGGGGCGCGATCTCGTGTCCGGGATCCCCAAAACCGTACGCGTGCACTCGAGCGAGATCCGCGAAGCGATCCAGGAACCGATCCAACAGATCGTCGACGCGGTGCGGCGCGCGCTCGAGATCACGCCGCCGGAGCTGGCGAGCGACATCGTCGATCGCGGCATCGTGATGACGGGCGGCGGCGCGCTCATCCGCGGACTCGATCTGCTGCTCAGCCAGGAGACCAACCTGCCGATTCACGTTGACGAGGATCCGCTCACCTGCGTGGTGCGCGGAACCGGCCGGATCTTGGACGACGAGGACAAGTACTGGTCGGTGCTCCAGTCTTGATGGCGCCGTGACCAACGTCTCCCGCACCTATGGTCGCCGGGACAGCATCCTGTTTGTTGTCTGTGTCGTGCTCGCATTCGTCGCACAGTTCCTCCCCGAACATCTTCGCGATCCATTCACGGCGGCGCTCAGGCATACGGTGCTGGCGCCGCTCGTGTCGCTGCAACACGACGCCGAGCTGACGCACCAGGCGTGGCTCACGCGCGAGTCGCGCATCACGGCGCGCGACAGCGTGGAGCTGCAGGCGATGACCTTGGACGCGCTCAACGCCGAGAACGACCGGTTGCGCAAGACGCTCCAGTTAGGCGCGCGGCTCAAGTGGGGATTCGTGCCGGCCGAAGCGCTCCAGGGCCGCGACATCGGCGAGGAGTACACCGTCACGCTCTCGGCCGGCTCCAATGCCGGCGTGCGCGTGTTCAGTCCGGTGGTCGCGCCCGAAGGTTTGGCGGGCATGGTGAAAACGGTGGACCCGACCATGAGCATCGCGATCGTCTGGGCGCATCCCGATTTCCGCGTCAGCGCGATGGCCGAGGATGGCAGCGCGTTCGGCATCGTAGCGGCGCACGAGGGAAGCGATCCCGAGCGGTATCTGCTCGAGATGCGCGGCGTCCCGGTGCGCAGCACGCTCAAACCCGGCACGCTCATCGTGAGCTCGGGATTGGGCAGCACGTTTCCGCGCGGCATTCCGGTGGGCACGGTGTTAGGCGAGCTCAAGACATCGGAGCTGTGGGCGCGCACGTACCTGCTGCGACCGGCCGTGATGCCGCAGGACATGTCGACGGTGATGGTTCTGTTGCCGCAGCGCACGGTGGCGGGCGTGGACGGCGTCTGGCAGAGCGGGCGGGGCACCGATGTGGCGGTCAAGGCGATCGTCGCCGCCGGCGACTCGCTCGAACGCGCGGCGCGACTGGCGCGCGGTGACACGTCGCGGGTCGATACCACGCAGCGTTCGTTCGTGACCGCGCCCGTGCGCCGCGATTCGGTACACCGCGTGCGGCGCGACACGCTGCCGCACACGCTGCGCGATGCGTCGCACGCGAAGCCGGATTCGGCGCGCATTCCCTTCGACACCACGCGGCGCGCCGTGCCGCAACCGGCGGCGCCGCCGCCGGACAGCGGCGAGAGGCGCGCGCCATGAGGCCCACCGATCTCGCGCGGACCGTGCTGGCGTTCGTGGTGCTCGTGCTGCTGCACTACACGCTGCGTCCGATGCTCGGCTGGCACGCGAGCCCCGATTTTCTGCTCATCGGGCTCCTCCTGGTGTCGATCCGCATCCGGCCGGGCAATGCCGCGCTGCTGGGCCTCATCGTGGGGCTCGTGGCCGATTCGCTGGAGCCGCACGCGTTCGGCGCCGGTGCGTTAGGCATGAGCCTGGTGGGATTCGGCGCGTCGTGGCTCAAGGCGGTCTTCTTCGCCGACGACGTGGTGCTGAACGCGCTGTTCTTCTTCTGCGGCAAGTGGGCGTTCGACGTCATCGTGTTGCTGGCGACGCACCAGCTGGCGGGCAGCGCGCTCGTGATCGAGCTCCTGGTGTGGTCGCCGCTCAAGGGCGTCGTCACCGCGCTGTTTGGGCTGCTCACGCTTCTCATTCTGCGCCCGATATTGAGGGCGCCGGCGTCGTGAGCTTCCATCCCAACGAAGTCGCGCGGCGCGGCAGAGTCGTGTCGGGCGCGCTCGCGGTGCTGTTCGTGCTCCTGTTAGGCGCGTTCTTCCGCACGCAGATCGTCGAGAACTCGCGGTACTCGCTGCAGTCCGAGGAGAACCGGCTGCGCGAAGTGCCGCTGCCGGCGCCGCGCGGGATCATCTACGACCGGCACAACGAGGTGCTGGCCGAGAACGTGCCGGGGTACTCGGTGTCGATCCTGAGTCCGAGCGCCGATTCGCTGCGCGCGTCACTCGAGCGCCTCGCCGCCATCGTCCCGCTGAGCGACGACGAGATCGACCTTTCCGTTAGGCGCTACCGGCGCGCGCCGTACCGGCCGACCGTGGTGCTGTCCGACGCGTCGTTCGACGTGGTGTCGGTGCTCGAGGAACGACGCATCGAGTTCCCGGGGCTCATCATCCAGTCGGCGCCCAAGCGCTACTATCCCGACGGCGCGGCGGTGGCGTCGTTCATGGGGTACGTGGGCGAAATCACCGAAAGCGAGCTCGCGTCGCCCGATTATCGCGGATACAAGACCGGCCAGCAGGTCGGGAAGGGCGGCCTCGAAAAAGAGTACGAGGATTCGCTGCGCGGACGCGAAGGCGTGCGCTTCGTGGAAGTGGATGCGCGCGGCCGCGTGGTGCGAGAGGCCGGCGCACGACAGGATCTGCTGCCGCAGTCGGGGCCGCCGCTCTACACGAACATCGATCTCGAGCTGCAGAAGTACACCGCGTCGTTGTTCGCCGACTCGCTGCAGGGCGGCGCGATCGCGCTCGACCCGAGAACCGGCGCCGTCCTCGCGCTTTACAGCGCGCCGTCGTTCGATCCCAACAAGTTCATCGGGGGCATTCCGCAGGACCTCTGGAAAGCACTCAACGACGATCCGCGACGCCCGCTGTACAACAAGGTGATTCAGGGCCGATATCCGCCGGGCTCCACGTGGAAGCTCGCGACGGCGGCGATTGCCTTGGAGAGCGGCATCGCGACGCTCGACGACAAGATGCCCGAGCCGTGCACCGGTGGATTCCAGTTCGGCAACCGGTACTTCAAGTGCTGGAACCATAAAGGCCACGGCGACCTGACGCTCGCGCAAGCAATCGAGCAGTCGTGCGACGTCTACTTCTATCAGTTAGGCCTGAAAGTTGGCCTAACGCGACTCGTGGCCGGCGGCATTCGCTTCGGCGGGCGCGACCGCTCGGGCATCGATCTCCCCGACGAATCGCGTCCGCTCTTCCCGTACGCCGACGCCCAGGAGTACTACGACCGGAAGTACGGCAAGCGCGGATGGAGCCAGGCCGTGTTGCTCAACCTCGCGATCGGCCAGGGCGAGAACGCGCAGACGGTGGCCAACATGGCGCGCTTCTACACGGCGCTCGCCACCGACGGCACGGAGTCGCGTCCGGAAATCGCGCGGCACAAGCCGGATCGGACGCACGTCTTCACGCTGAGCGAAGATCAGCTCGACGGGTTGCGCGCGGCGTTGGCCGGCGTCGTATCGTCGGGCACCGCGCGGAGCGCTCAGATTCACGGGACCGTGCTCGCCGGCAAGACTGGCAGCGCGCAGAACTCCCAGGATCGGACGCGCGACCACGCCTGGTTCGTAGGCTTCGCGCCGGCGGACGACCCCAAGATCGTGGTGGCGGTGCTGATCGAATTCGGCGGACACGGCGCGCGCGCGGCGCGCATCGCGTCGGAGATGATCCAGTCGTACCTGAAGGTCGCACCAACGCAGCACATCAACACCGAGGGTTAATGTCGTCGCGTCGCGTGGTGGTGGATGTGCCGCTCGTCCTCACGGCGCTGATTCTGTCGGCGTACGGCATCTCCATGGTGTACTCGGCGGGGCAGACGGACGTGCCGACCTCGGCGACGCACGCATGGGCGTCGCAGCTGCGGTGGCTCATCCTTGGGATAGTCGCCGCGTACGGGATCAGCCGGGCATCGGTGCGCTTCTTCGAGTGGGCCGCGCTGCCCGCGTATCTGCTCTCGCTGTTGCTGCTGGCGCTGCTGCTCGTGATCGGCACCGGCGCCGGCACGGCGGCCAGCCACAAGAGCTGGATCGCCATCGGCGGCATCCGGTTAGGCCAACCGTCGGAGCTCGCCAAAGTGACGGTGGTGCTCATGCTGGCGCGCGTGCTCGCCGCGCGGCGCGAACCGCCCAAGTCGCTGCTCGACCTCTGGCAGCCCGCGCTCGTGGCGTTTCTGCCATGGGCGCTGATCATGATGCAGCCGGACCTGGGCACGGGTCTCGTCTTCATCGGGATCTTCTTCGCGATGTTGTACTGGTCGGGCGTGCCGTTCCCGCTGCTCGTGCTGGTCGCGTCGCCCGCGGTGAGCCTCATCCTCGCGTTCAACACGAGTCTCTGGGGCGCGTGGTTCCTGCTGCTGCTGGCGCTGGTCCTCTGGTACAAGCCGTTCATGCTCGAGGGCGTGGGCCTCATGACGGCCAACGTCGTGATGGGTGTGGTCGCACCGGTGCTGTGGGAGCGGATGGCACCTTACCAGCGACACCGCCTGCTCGTGTTCCTGGACCCGTCGATCGACCCGCGCCGCTCCGGCTGGCACGTGATCCAATCGCAGGTGGCGATCGGCTCCGGCGGCTGGTTAGGCAAGGGCTTCCTGATGGGCACCCAGAAGCGCCTCGCCTTCCTTCCCGAGCAGCATACCGACTTCATCTTCGCTGTGTTAGGCGAAGAGCTGGGCTTCATCGGCGTGACGGTGGCGCTGATGTTGTTCCTGTTCCTGCTGCTCCGCGCGGTGCGCGTCGCCGAGCGCGCCAACGACTCGTTCAGCAGCCTCGTCGCGATGGGACTCGCGTCGAGCTGGCTGGTGCACATCATCGTGAACGTCGGCATGACGCTCAACCTGATGC
>DATNAM010000144.1:0-53676 GCA_035572595.1 Gemmatimonadaceae bacterium | reverse complement strand
CTCTTCCTCCAGGTCGGCGCGCGCGTCGACCGGAATTCGGCGTTCGGCACGGACTACGGCGCGTTCTTCCTGCCTAAAGTTGGCGCGTCCTACGTGATGTCCCAGGAGCCGTTCTGGACGTCGCTGTCGCCGATCGTCTCGACGTTCCGGTTGCGCGCGGCGTACGGCACCACCGGTCGCGCGCCCGATCCCGGCGCGGCGCTCCGCACGTACGCGCCGTTCCCGTTCGTCACGCCGACCGGCGGCGTTGGGCCGGGCCTCGTGCAGGCGAGCCCGGGCAACCCGAACCTCAAGCCGGAACGCGGAACCGAGTTCGAGGCCGGATTCGACGCGGGATTCTTCCAGGACCGCGCCGGCATCGAGTTCACGTACTTCGATAAGAAAACGAACGACCTGCTGCTGTTGGACCCGCTCGCTCCATCGCTCGCATTTACGGCCGATCCGTTCGTCAACGCGGGCAACGTCGAAAACACCGGCATCGAGTTGGTGCTGCGCGCGACGCCGATCAGCAACAAGACGGCGACGTGGGACATGTCGTTCACCGCCAACACGCTGCGCAACCGGTTGCTCGGCCTGGGCAACATCACGCTTCCTAACCGGAGCGAGATCAGTCCTGACCTCACCCTCCGCTACGTCGTCGGCAAGCCGCTCTCGGCGTGGTACTCGAGCAAGATCATCAAGGTCGACACGGCCGCCGGGTTTGCGACGGTGACCAGCACGCCGGTGTACGCTGGACCGCAGTTCCCGACCTTCCAAGCCAATTTCGCCAACACCGTCACGCTCTTCCACAACCTGCGCCTCTACGCATCGTTCAGCGGACAGAGCGGCGGCAAGATCCTGAACCTCACGCCGTTGCTGCAGGACCTCACCTTCACGTCCGCGGGCACCAACCTGCCGGCCGGCAAGGGCGGGTACAGCAAGGCCGAATTTATCCGGCACTTTGGTCCCTTCGAGACGGCGGACGGCACCCAGGTGCCTCTCGTGCTCGACTCGTTCCTGCAACCGACGGATTTCATCCGGCTCCAGGAGCTGTCGGCGACCATCTCACTGCCTAACGACATCGCCGCCAAGATGCACGCGAGCGGAGCCTCACTGACGGTGGCCGGCCGCAACCTGGCGCTGTGGAAGAGCAGCAAGTTCACCGGCGTCGATCCGGAGATGTTGTCCAGTACGCAAACCGCCGGCAGCCTGCAGTTCGCGACGACGGAGGAATTCACGGTGCCCCAGCCCCGCCGCTTCGTCCTGCGGCTCAACCTCGAGTTCTGAGAGACACCACCATGACCACACTTTCCAGATGGATGCGTGCAACGGTCCTGACAGGCGTGGCGGTGATCGGGCTCGCCTCGTGCAGCATGAATGTCGACAACCCGTCGGTCATCGACGCCGGCAAATTCAATCCGAACTCCGATGGCGCGACGTTAGCCCTGTCGGCGCAAACGAATTTCTACATCGCGTTCCAGAGCGTCGCGATGTTCGGCGGCTTGATCTCGGACGAGGTGTGGACCGGCGCCGTGCGGCTGCAAACCAACCGCCTGTCCGCCCGCAACTTCGCCAGCACCGACGACATCAACGCCGACTTCTTTGCGCCGTTGAGCCTCGCCATCGCGTCGAATCAAAACGCGGTTGGCGTGCTGGGCAAAGGGCCTAACGCATCCACCGACACCAACCTGGCCACCGCGGCCATGAACCTCGGCTTCTCGCTGGACCTGATGGCGGAGACGATGTGCTCCGGCGTCATCCAGGGCGGCCCCGAGTTGTCCGACACACAACTGCTCGACACCGCGATCACGGCATTCACCCAGGCGATTACCGTGGCGTCGGCGGCCGGACCAGCCGGCGCGACGATCGTGAACGGGTCCAACGTGGGCCTGGCGCGCGCCTATCTGCAGTTGGGCGATTTCGCGAACGCGGCGACGACGGCGGCGCTCGTGCCGTCGGACTTCCTCATCAACGTCGTCACGTCGGCGAACGTCAGCACGCAGAGCGTGCTCGGCAACACGTATTTCGGCAACGCCCTGCAAGGACAGATCATTGCGCCCAAGCTCTATCGCATCGCCGATCCGAGGATGCCGATCGACAGTACGACGCCCGGCTCGACGCTGAACCAGCAGCCCTACGTCATCCAGGCCAAGTACACGAGCTACGCCGATCCGATTCGGTTAGGCTCGGGACTCGAGGCGCAGTACATCGTGGCGGAAGCGGAGCTGCACGCCAGCGGTGCAACGGGCGACGCCGTCACACTGATCAATGCGCGCCGCGCTGCCGGAGGCGAGGGTGCCTACGCTGGCAGCACCAGCGACACGCTCGCGGTGCTCGGCGAGCTGCTCAACCAGCGGGCCCGCGACTTCTGGATGGAAGGCAAGAAGTTAGGCGACCTCCGGCGCAACCCGTCGGTGCCGCTGGCGGCCGTGCTCACCGATCCGGTCGGCGCGCCGTTCTACACGAATTCGGGCGGCGGTCCGTTCGGCAGCAATTTCTGCGCGCCGATTCCGCCCGAGGAGACGAACGCCAATCCGAATTTCTGAGCGGAGGAACATGCTCGGACGCATTCGGAGCGGAGAAGGATGTGGCAGGGTCGTTGCGCTGTCGGTGCTGGCCCTGGTCGTCGCTGGGCCGGCGCCGGCGCGCGGACAAACCCAGACGCCTAACGGAAATGGCGGGCCGGCGGCGTACGACACGTCGGCGTTCGCCGCGCTCCGCTGGCGCGAAATCGGCCCCTTCCGCGGCGGTCGTTCGGCGACCGTCGCCGGGTCCGCGGCCAGGCCTAACGAGTACTACATGGGGACCACCGGCGGCGGCGTCTTCAAGACGACCGATGGCGGCGAAACCTGGAACCCCGTTACCGATAAGTATTTCGGCGGCACCATAGGAGCCGTGGCGGTGAGCGCGTCCAACCCCGACATCGTGTACGTCGGAACGGGCGAGTACGACATCCGCGGCGACGTCTCGCACGGCGATGGGATGTTCAAGTCGACCGATGCCGGCAAAACGTGGCAGTTCGCCGGCCTCCCCGATTCGCGCCAGATCTCGCGCGTCCGCATCGATCCGCGCGATCCGAACATCGTCTACGCCGCCGTGCTCGGCCACGTGTGGGCGCCCGACTCATCGCGCGGCATCTACAAGACGACCGACGGCGGCGCGCACTGGCGACGCGTGCTGTATCGCAACGACTCCACCGGCGCGATCGAGCTGGTGCTCGATCCGTCCAACCCCGACGTGATGTACGCGGCGCTCTGGCAGGCGGGCCGCACGCCGTGGCTGCTGTCGTCGGGCGGCGCGGGCAGCGGAATCTTCAAGTCGACCGACGCCGGCGAACACTGGACGGAGATCACGCGCGCGCCCGGGCTGCCTAACGGGCTGATCGGCAACGTCGGCCTGGCCGTGTCCGGCGCCGACCCTAACCGCGTATGGGCGTTGGTGGAAGCCGACTCGGGCGGCGTGTTCCGCTCCGACGATGCCGGCGCCACGTGGCACCGGACCAACGACGAGCACAAGCTGCGGCAGCGTGCGTGGTACTTCTCGCGCATCTTCGCCGACCCGCGCGACAGCAATCGCGTGTACGTGCTCAACGTCCACGTGTTCCGGTCCGACGACGGCGGCACGCGCTTCGACACCGCCATCGCCACGCCGTCGACCGACAACCACGACCTGTGGATTGCGCCGAATGATCCGCAGCGGATGGCCGAAGCCAACGACGGCGGCGCAACGGTGTCCATCAACGGCGGCCACTCGTGGCTGGCGGAAACACAGCCGACGGCCCAGTTCTACCACGTCGAGACGACGAACGACTTCCCGTACGAGGTCTGCGGCGCCCAACAAGACGCGGGCACGCTCTGCGGCCCCACGCGCTGGGAAGGCGGCATCGACATCGGCGGATGGCACGAGGTGGGCGGCGGTGAGAGCGGCTACATCGCCGTGCGCGCCGATTCACCGCAGGTCGTGTTCGCCGGATCGTACGACGGCCGCCTTACGCGGCTCGACCGGCGGACCAAGCGGATGACCGTGGTGAGTCCGTGGCCCGACAACCCCATGGGCTACAGCGCCGGCGACATCAAGTACCGCTTCCAGTGGACGTACCCGTTAGCACTCTCGCCGCGCGATCCGAACACGCTCTACGCGGGAGCGCAGGTGCTCTTCCGCTCGCGCAACGACGGCGCCAGTTGGCAGGTGGTGAGCCCCGACCTCACCAAACACGACCTGCGTACGTTAGGCCCGTCGGGCGGGCCGATCACCAAGGATCAAACGTCCGTCGAGTACTACGGAACGATCTTTGCCATTGCCCCGTCGCCGCTCGAGCCCAACGAGATCTGGACCGGATCCGACGATGGGTTGATCCACCTCACGCGCGACGGCGGCGCAACGTGGACCGATGTCACGCCGCCCGGCATGCCGCAGTGGATGCGCATCTCGACCATCGAGCCATCGCATTTCGATCCGGGCACGGCGTACGTGGCGGCGAATCACTATCAGATGGACGACCTCCGCCCGTACCTGTACAAGACCACCGACTACGGCAAGCACTGGACGTCGATCGCCACCGGGATCCCGGCCGACGAATTCACGCGCGTCATCCGTGAGGATCCGGAGCGCAAAGGGTTGCTGTACGTGGGGACCGAGCGCAGCGTGTGGGTGTCGTTCGACGATGGCGCGCACTGGCAGTCGTTGCGGCGCAACCTTCCGCTGGTGCCGGTGCACGATCTCGCGATCAAGGACGGCGATCTCGTGGCGGCGACGCACGGCCGCGGCTTCTGGGTGCTGGACGATATCACGCCGCTCCGGCAGCTGTCGGCCGCCGTCGTTAGGCGAGATGCGTTCCTGTTCACACCGCGCCCCGTTCATCGCGCCGACTTCTCCGGGGGGCCGACCAACGGCGCCCAACACGACGCCGGGCCGCCCAAAGCGGGCAACCCGCGATCGGGCGCGGTGGTGTACTACTGGCTCCGGTCGCCTAACGACACGCTGACGCTGGACTTTCTCGACGCCGCGGGACACGTCATCCGCTCGTTCAGCAGCCTGGTGAAGAACGCGGCCGATACCGGCGGGGTCGAAGACGTGGAGGTGCCGCGTCGGCGCGAGCCGCTCGTGCCCAACAAGGCGGGCCTCAACGCGTTCGCGTGGGATCTGCGTACGCCCGACCCGGCGTCGTTCCCCGGCATGGTGTTGTGGGCCGGCAATCCAGTTGGTCCGCGGGTGGTGCCGGGCCACTATACGGTGCGACTAACGGTAAACGGTCGGGTGCAGACGCGGCCGTTCGTGCTGCGCCCGGATCCGCGCTCGCGTGCCACGCAAGCCGATCTCGTCGCGCAATTCATGCTGCTCACGCACATCGGCGATACGATCGGCGCGGCCAACAAGGCCATCCGTACCATTCGCGACGTGCGCGCCCAACTCTCGGAGCGCGCATCGCAGTTGGGCGACGCGCGCAACGCGGCGGCCGCGCTGCAAGACTCGCTCACGCGCATCGAGTCGTCGATCTATCAGGTGCAAACGCGGGCGAGCGAGGATCCGCTCAACTATCCGATCGGCCTCAATGACAAGCTTGCCGAATTGGCTGCGTACACCGGCGACGGCAACGGGCGCCCGACGGCGCAGGACTACGCCGTGTTCGCCGAGCTCGCCACGCGCCTCGACGTGCAGCTCCGCCGGTTGCATTCATCGTTAGGCGCGCTCCGCTCAATCAACGCGGCGCTTTCCAAGGCCGGAGCCTCGCCCGTCTCCCCTGGAGTCGCCGAGCGATGAGCTGCACGCCCCTCGTCGTCCGTGGGTTCTCCTGCACCATCCGGCAAACCTGATGATCGAGATGACCTTTCCCCGCCGGCTCGCCGAAGTGTGTGTGTGCGCCGTCCTCGCGGTACCGTCGTCGCTGGCCGCCCAACACGGTCCGGTGTTCGAGGTATCGTTCCCCGCGTCCGTGCACCAGGGCGCGATCACCGGTCGTGTGCTGTTGTTTCTCGCCACCGACACCACGCCGGCGCCGCGGTTCCAGGGCGGCGCGTTAGGCTCCAACGGGCCCGTGTTCGGCGTCGACGTGTCGCAGCTCGCGCCGGGCGCCGCCGCGCGGTTCGATGGCGCGACGCCGGGATATCCGATCGCTACGTTAGGCAAAATCCCCGCCGGCGACTACTACGCCCAGGCGGTGATGAACGTCTACACGCGGGTGCACCGCGCCGACGGCCACACGATTTGGGTGCACCTCGATCAGTGGGAAGGGCAGCAGTACGGCAGCTCGCCGGGAAATCTCGTGAGCGGGATCGTGCGCGTCCACGTTGGGCCGGGTGCAGCGGGCGTTGCTCGCCTGTCGCTGAACAGCGTCATCCCTCCCGTCGAGGTGCCCGCCGACACGAAGTGGGTCAAGCACATCAAGATCCAGAGCGCGCTCCTCACCAAGTTCTGGGGCCATCCGATGTACTTGGGCGCTGTCGTACTCTTGCCCAAAGGCTACGACGAGCACCCAAACGTGCAGTATCCCGTCGACTACGAGCAGGATCACTTCAGTCTTGCTGCGCCGTATCACTTCCAGGAAGAAGCCGTCGAGCCCGCCGATTCCAATGTCGTTGGGCATCGCGCGTGGGTCGTGAATCTGCGGCGCGTCGAGGGATATCGCCTCTATCAGGATTGGACGTCCGACACATTCCCGCGGATGTTGATGGTGACGTTCCTCCATCCCACGCCGTACTTCGACGACTCGTACGCCGTCAATTCCGCCAACGACGGCCCCTACGGCGACGCGATCATGACCGAGCTGGTGCCGTACATCGAGTCGCACTTCCGCATCATCCGCCAAGCGTATGCTCGCGTGTTGTCGGGCGGTTCCACGGGCGGATGGGAGTCGCTCGCACTGCAGGTTTATCATCCCGATTTCTTCGGCGGCGCGTGGGTCTACTATCCCGATCCGATCGATTTCCGGCAGTGGGCGCTGATCGACATTTACAAGGACGACAATGCATTCACGCTGCCCGGCGCGAAATGGGTGGTGCCGGAGCGGCCGATGTTCCGCAGCACCGACGGCCAGGTACTCCTAACGGAACGCCAGTTGAGCCAGCTCGAGGCCGTACTCGGCTCCCACGGGCGATCGGCGGAGCAGCAGGAGGCGTGGGAGGCGGTCTACGGACCCGTGGGCGATGACGGCTATCCCAAGCCGCTCTGGAACAAGGTCACGGGCGCGATCGATCACAGCGTTGCCACGTACATGCGCGACCACGGGTACGACCTCACGGCGTACATGCGCCAGCATTGGACGGCGATCGGGCCGCAGCTCGTCGGCAAGCTGCACTTCTACGCCGGCGACATGGACAACTTCTATCTCAACATGGCCGTGTACCGCGCGCAGGATTTCCTGACGCAGACGAAGAATCCGAACTTCGGCGGCACATTCGACTACGGGCGTCCGATGAAGGGCCACGGCATCCGCCCAACGACCACCGGCGACATGCTGCGGGTGATGGCCGCTCAGATCGCCAAGGACGCGCCGGCGGGCAGCGATACCACGGCCTGGCACTACCGCTGACGCCGCCGCGTACTCCGTACAGCGCCCACTCGTTAGGCACATTGCTCATGCACTACTTCGACGCGAGGCTCGCGTCACCCAGCCACGCCCGGAGGAGCATCCATACGATGCGTGCCGCACGGCAGTTCGCACTTGCGTTGGGCGGAGCGATTGCAGCGGTCGCATGCACGCCGGCGCCGCCCCCGATCGCGCCCATGGCAACCGGCACCGCCGGCGCCCCGACACCCGATTCCCTCGCCGCGTCGTTTCTGAGCCGGTTCGCCGGTTCGTCGCCGGCGGCCTTCGACAGCATCGACCCTGACACCGTTAGTCGCGCGGTGATGCACGCAGCCGTTCAGCGCAAATTGCCGCACGAAGGGAACATTGGCCGAGTGGTGTGGCGCGGCGGCCAACGCGCCGTGCTCCTGCTCACCGGCACGGTGAAAGCCGGCAGCGGCAGCGACGAAACGAATCTCGTGCGCCACTTCTCCGGCTTCTACGAGGCGCTGGCCAAAGGCGGCGTGTGGTACATCGCGCAGCCGCTGCCGATCGACACGCTCGACTATCTGCGCGGCCATCTGCTGCACGTCGAGCTCGTGCCCGGCCGCGACATCCACGTCGTCGATACGTTGTCGGTGACCGTGGGCAGCGACTACGGCCTTGCCATGCGGCTCAACAACCACGCGCACATCACCGGCGTGCGGTACGCGGGCGATTCGGTGGCCTGGGCGTTAGGCGGCGGCGTGCTCTGGGTATCGGCGCCGCGCCGGACGCACGCCGATCTCGTGCTGTCGTACTGGATCCCCGACGAGAACATTCCGGCGCGCGATTCCACCGCGCGCGATTCGATGCCGGCCTACGGTGCGTTCCATAACACCGACGACTGGCATCCGTTCTTCGATTTCAACAGCGCCAACGATCTGGGGCCGGCTACGGTCACCGTGCACGTGCCCGCGGCGTACTATCTGACTACGACGCTGCCACAGACCGACTCCGAGTCGGGCGGTGTGCGGACCGTGATCGGCCGCAGCACATATCCAACGTGGCTGCTCAGCCTGATCTACGATCGCGCGTGGCGCACCGTCGCCACGGATGTCGATGGCGTTCGATTCGAGACCTTCACCACGCCGGCGTTCCATTTCTCGCACGACTCGTTGGCCACCGTACTCCGGCCGGTCGACAGTTTGCTGCACGCCCGCTTCGGCGGTCCGACGCCGCCCTATATCGCGGCCGTCGAGGACCGCGCCATCGGTCCGCGCGGATTCTCGGTTCGCATGGCCGATGCCATCATTTCAGGCAGCAAAGCCGATCAGTTGGTCGAGTTAGGCATGCAAGGACCGTCGTTCGCGTTCGCGCACGAGGTGTCGCACGCCTGGACCATGAACGCCACCGGGCCCGCGGCCAACATGCTCCGGGAAGGCTGGGCGACGTACGCCGAGGCGGCGTCGTTAGGCGCAGTGTACGGACCGGCGGAAGAGCGCGACTTCTGGAATCGCCTTCGCAACGGCTACATCCTCGGCTCCGAAAGCCGCATCAGCATCCTCGGCAACCCCGACAATGGAAGCGTGCACTACTCGAAGGGGTCGTGGATTTTCCACATGTTCGACCTGATGCTCGGGCAACGCGCGTTCGACCAGGGCATTCGCGCCTATGTGCAGCGTCAAGCCAACGGCAAGGCGGCCGGCTATCGCGAGCTGATCGAAGACATGTCGCACGCTGCCGGGCACGACCTGACGCCGTTCGCGATGCCGTGGTTCACCGAGAAACTGATCCCCGACGTCCAAGCCCACGTGAGCGGCCGGCAATTGATCGTCGAGCAGGTCCAGGCGACGCCGCCGTACGATCTGCCGCTCGACATCGCGCTCGTGACTTCGTCCGGCTCCACGACACACCGCAGCGTCCGCCTAACCAAACGCGCAGATACCGTGTCGCTGGGCGCCGGCGACTCCGTTGTGGCCGTGCACGTCGATCCCGATGATCGTCTGCTGCTCCAGCGTCACTGGGGCCAGCGCGTGCGGCTCGAGCTGCCAGTGTCCAAAGCCGCGGGCGACACCGCCGTCGCGATCGTCGGTGATTTCACACTTGGCTCGGTGCGCGCAACACGCGACGGTGACAACTGGGTCGTCACGCTGCCGCTCACGGAAGGACGCTATGTGTACAGTTGGCAGATCAACGGAAAGCCGCGGTCGATTCTGAAAGGCGGGAACCCCGGCGCCGATGGGGACTCCGCGACGAGCGGCGTGATTGTCGTCAAGCCGCTCGAGCCAATGACGGATGGGCTGCCGAAGGGAGGCGAACCGCTCAAATGATGGACATACGCGTCAGCTCGACGGTACTTGCGGCCGGCGTGGCCGTTCTGTTAGGCGGTTCCCCGGCGGCGCCGGCGCAAACCCCTGCCTGGCCCGACACCGCGTGGCGTGCCATCGGTCCGGCCGCGTTCGGCGGCCGCGTGGATGACATCGAAGCCGTGGTCGGCGATCCCCGCATCATTTTCGTGGGCGCCGCGAGCGGCGGCGTGTTCCGCAGCCGCGACAACGGCGTCACCTGGGATCCAGTGTTCGACAAATCCGGCGGCGACCTCTCGATCGGCGACATCGCGATCGCGCCGAGCGATCCGAACATCGTGTGGGTGGGCACGGGCGAAGCAAACAACCGGCAGACGTCCACGTGGGGCAACGGCGTCTATCGATCGCTCGACGGCGGCACGACGTGGCAGTCGATGGGTTTGCGCCAAACACAGAGTATCGGCCGCGTGGTGATCGATCCGCACGATCCGAACACCGTGTTCGTGGCCGCGGCCGGTCATCTGTTCGGGCCTAACGAAGAGCGCGGCCTCTATCGCACCAAAGATGGCGGTCTCACGTGGAAGAAAGTACTCGGCGTCGACGCGAACACCGGCGTGATCGACGTCGCGATCGGCGCCGATGGGCACACGCTGTTCGCCGCCACGTACGAACGGCGCCGCCGGGCGTTTGGGTTCGTGGGCGGCGGGCCGGGCAGCGGGCTCTGGCGCTCGCTCGATGGCGGCGATAGCTGGATCCGCCTGACTAACGGCTTGCCCAGCGGAAACGTCGGCCGCATTGGGGTGGCCATCGCGCCGAGCAATCAGCACGTCGTGTATGCGGTGATCGAGCAACGGGCCGGCGGCGTATTTCGCTCCACCGATGACGGCGCCACGTGGACGCGTCAGAACCGGTTGGTCGAGCGCGGAAACTACTATGGCCAGATCCGCGTCGACCCGAAGAATTCCGATCACGTATGGGTACTGCTCACCAGCGTGCACGTGTCGATCGACGGCGGCAAAACGTTCACCAGCGATTCGGTGAACGTGCGCGTGCACCCGGACAACCATGCCCTGTGGATCGATCCGAATCAGCCCGACCACATGATGTTGGGCAACGACGGCGGCGTGTACTTCACGTACGACGGCGCGCGTCACTGGGATTACATCAACAACCTGCCGCTCGGCCAGCTGTACGACATCGCGGTGGACCACCGCGATCCGTACTGGATTTACGGCGGCCTCCAGGATCTGGGCACGTTCACGTTTCCGAGCGGTACGCACTCGCGCGGCGCACTGACCGACGTCGGCGTCACGTTCCTCGAGTACGGCGACGGCTTCCAGGTGGCAGTGGATCCGACGAGCTCGCGCTTCGTCTACACGAATTCCCAGAATGGCCGCGGCTACGTGGTTGACCTGGTGACGCGTGAGGAGCGCCGGATCACGCCCGTGTCCACCGACACGGCCGAGCAGTATCGATTCAATTGGAACACGGCCATTCTCGTATCGCCTAACGATCCGCACACGTTCTACTACGGCGCGAACAAGCTGTTGGCCACCAGCGATCGCGGCACCACGTGGAAGGTGTTGAGCCCCGACCTCACGCGGAACGACAAGACGTGGAAGAAGGCCAGTCTGGGCGACGGCATTCCGCTGCGGGACAGCACCACGCCGTCGCGCGACGACGGCACCGGCGCGTACGGCAACATCACGACGATCAGCGAGTCGCCGCGCGCCGCGGGCACGATTTACGTAGGCACGGACGACGGCAACGTACAGATGACCACCGATGGCGGCGCGCACTGGACGAATCTCACGCCTCGATTTCATCTGCGCGGCCCGCGCTGGGTGAGCGCGGTGCGCGCGTCAAAGTTCGACGCACGTACGGCCTACGTTTCGTTCGACGGCCACTACGACGATGACCTCAACCCGTACGTCTTCAAGACAACCGATGGCGGTGCGACGTGGACCTCGATCGCCGGCGATCTTCCGCCGGCGACGCCCATCAAGACGCTCACCGAAGATCCGCGGAATGCCGCCGTGCTGTTTGCGGGAACGGAGTTCGGTCTCTATTGGTCGTTCGACGGCGGGCGCCATTGGACGTTCCCCGGCGGTGCGCTGCCGCGGGTGATGGTCGACCGCATTCTGGTCGATGACAGCACGAACGACCTGATACTCGGCACCTACGGACGGAGCGTCATCATTCTCGATGACATTCGGGCGCTCGAGGATTCGGCGAGCGGCGCGCAACGGGTGCGGCTTTTCCCGTTGCGCACGGCAACCGAGTTCTACCAGTGGCGCGACCAGCCCCTGTCGGGATTGCGGCAGTTCCTCGCGCCTAACACACCGGTCGGCGCGCTCATCACGTATCGGTTGCCGGGTTCAGCGGCGGCTGGTGCGGTGCGCGATACGGCGGTACGCATCCAGATTGCTAACGCTGCCGGCGCGGACGTCCGCGAATTGACCGGGCCGGGCGGAGCGGGGATGCATCGCGTGCTCTGGGATCTGCACGCACAGTACGCATTCGCACCCACGCCGGACGACTCCGGCTTCTACGGATCGCCGCGTCCGCCATACGTCCCTCCGGGCGACTACACGGTGAAATTGATGGCCGATGGCGCGACGCTCTCGCAGGTGGTGCACGTCGAGCGCGATACGGAGGCCGCGAGCACGCCCGATGAATTGCGAGCGCGCGAGGAGATGAGCGTGGCGATCGACTCGCTCACGCGGGCGTTTCGCGATGGAAAGCGCGCGCTCGCCGAAGTGGATACGGAGGTCGAGCGGGCCAAGGCACTCGTTGGGCTTAGGAAGAACGTCGCCGCGGCGGACAGCGCGGTGCGTCACGTGTCGACGCTGCTTTCCGCGGTGCACCGGGGATTCGGCGAATCGTACGGCACGACCATCGGCAACGCATACGATCTCCTGGGCGGTCTCGAAGCGTCGTCGGCCGTGCCAACGGACGCCGAGCGCCTAACGCTGGATCGGTCGCGCAACGAGCTCACGGCGACGATCGGCAAGCTCAACGACATCATTACCACCGAGCTGCCGAAGCTGCGCGCCGCCATCGCGCAATTGCCGCCGCTGTCCGTCACTCCGGTGGCGCCGCCACACTGATCGAGAGCGGGCGCACGGCGCGCACACCGGAATCGGTGCGCGCCATGCGCCGCTCGAGCCACAGCCCGTAGCGCGACAGCGCGGCGCTCCCGCAGAAGTAGATTGCGCCGGCGAACACGAATGCTTCGGTGAAGAATCCCAGCCAATTGGGATCCTGCGCCGCCGAGCGCGCGGTGTTGAGCAAGTCGAAGAGGCCGATGATGACGATCAGGCTGGTGTCCTGGAAGAACCCGACCGCGATCGAGATGAAGGACGGCAGCACCGTGCGCAGGGCTTCCGGAAGCACGATCCACCGCATCGTCTGCCACCAGCCCAGTCCTAACGCAAGGCCGGCGTCCAGCCGCCGGGGCGGAACGAGTTGGAGGCCCGATCGCACCGCCTCCGCGAGATAGGCTGACGCAAATACGATCACGGCCGCCTGCGCGAGCATCAGTTTGTCGACGCCAATGCCGGAGGGAAGCGCCAGCGGAAAGACGAGCACGGCCACGTAGAGCACCGCGATGAGCGGTACGCCGCGCACCACTTCGACGATCGCCGTGGCGACCGCTCGAGGAATCGGGCGCCGGGAGCGCCGGCCCAACGCCAGCGCGACGCCGATCGGGAATCCGCCGGCGAGGCCGATCGCGGTGAGCATGATGGTCACCGGCAGGCCGCCCCACTGCTGCGTCGGCACGATCGCCAGTCCCAACCCACCGTGCATGACGCCGAACGCGATCGTTAGGCCTGCGAGCCAGGCCGCCAGAAGCCACCGCGTCCAGCATCTGGGCATGGCCGTGCACACGACGAGCGCCAAGAGAATCGCCGCGGCGATGCCGGGCCGCCAGCGTTGGGCGGCAGGATACAAACCGAACAGAATGAAGCCCGCCTTGTGTCCCACGAACGCCCAACACGCGCCCGACGTGCGGCGGCAGTCTTGGGCGGCGCCCGACCACGTTGCGTTCACGAGCGCCCAACGCACGATCGGAATCAAAATGACCGCCGCCAGCGCCAGCGTGAAAATCGTGACGGCCGCGGCGCCGGGCGTCGCGAAGCACCGGCGCACGGTGTCACGTGCACGGGCCCATCGCGCGCTCCGCACCGAAGACGCGCTCACGAGATCGCCGTTCCCGTTCGCAGCAGGTGCGCGTTGTAGCGGCCGAGTCCCGCCGCGACGAGCAGACTGAGCGACAGGTAGACCGCGATCATGATCAGCATCGTCTCGATGCTGTGCCCCGTCTGATTGCCGGCCGTATTGAGCACGCTCACGACGTCGGGGAACCCGATGGCGACCGCCAGGCTCGAGTTCTTGATGAGGCTCACGCAGTTGGTGGCGAGGAGCGGCACCATCGCCCGCAGCGCCACGGGCATCACCACCAGCCGCAGCGACTGCCAGCGCGACATGCCTAACGCCATCGCCGCGTCGCGCTGTCCGCGCGGCACGGCGAGCACCGCGCCGCGCACCACCTCCGAGATGTGCGCCGCCTGGTGCAGCACCAGCGCCGCCAGCAGCGCGGCCAGCTCCGGCGAGAGCGTCACACCGCCGGCGAAGTTGAAGCCGGACAGACGCGCCACCTGCACGTTCGGCGGGCGCACGATAACCGATACCACCGCCGCGGCACCGAGCACGGCCGCGACGCCCCAGCCGTGTGTGCCTAACCGGCGGCGCCCGGCGTACGCCGCGGCCGTAGCCACGATCAGAAGCGTAGTCCACCATCCGACGCCGATTGCCGGCAACACCAGCCCGCGATCCGACAGAAACACGCCGTGCACCGGGACCAACGCGTGCCGCGGCGCCGGGAGCGCGTGCAGGCTGGCAGCCAGGAAGAGCAGCAACAGCAGCAGCGGCGTGTTGCGCACGATCTCGACGCCCGCACGCACGAGCCCGCGCAGCGCCGGGTTAGGCGACAGCCGCAGAATGCCGGCGATGAACCCGACCGCGGTGGCGAGCACGCACCCCAGCGCCGATACGAGCGCGGTGTTGAGCAGCCCGACGACGATCGCCCGACCGACGCTGTCGGCGGGCGAGAACGGAATCCACCACGTGTCGCCGATCTCGAAGTTGGCCGGATGGCGAAGGAACCCGAAGCCCAGCGTCAGGCCCCGTTGGGCAAGGCTCGCCGCCGTATTCCGCGCCAACCACCACAGCACCGCCGCCGTTAGGCCAAGACCCAGACCCTGGAGGAGAATGGCGCGTCGGTCGGCGGACGATCGCATTACCGAAACGGCGGCGAGTAGAGCAATCCTCCGTCCGTCCACAATTTGTTGAGGCCCCGGTCGATGGCGAGCGGCGTCGCCGGCCCGAGATTGCGATCGAAAATGTCCTTGTAGCTCCCGACCTTCTCGATCACGTGAAGCGTCCACTGCGGATCGAGGCCCAATCCCTCGGTGGCGCCAGGCTCGAGTCCGAGAAACCGACGAATCGATGGATCCGTCGTCTGTTGAACCTGCGCGACGTTCTGTTCATCGAGCCCGAACTCTTCAGCCTGCACCGGCGCACGGAACACCCAATTCACGATCTCGAGCCACGCGTCGTCGCCGGTACGAACCACCGCGGCGATCGGCTCCTTCGAGATGCGATCGGGCAGCACCACGTAATCCTCGGGGTGCTGCAGCATCGTACGCGTGGTGGCGAGACCTGCGCCGTCCTGGCTGATCGCATCGCACCGTCCGCCCGCCAACGCGCTCACCGCGGCACGCAGATCCTCCATCACCACCGGATGAAACGTGATCTTGTTGCGCCGAGCGAAGTCGGTGAGGTTGAGCTCCGTGGTGGTGCCTTGCTGCACGCAGATCGTCGCGCCGTCGAGCATGCTCGCCTTCGTTACCTTCGATGACTTGGCGACGAGAAATCCCTGGCCGTCATAGAAATAGATGGGCCCGAAGTGGAACGACTGCCGTAAGGCTCGGCTGCTGGTGATGGAGGTACCATTGGCGAGCAGATCGACTTCGCCGGACTGCAATCCCGAAAACCGCTGCTCCTGCGTGAACGGGATGAACTGCACCTTGTCGGGGTCGTTGAACAGCGCGACGGCAATGGCGCGGCAGAAGTCGACGTCGAATCCGCGCCAGCGGCCGGCATCATCGGGCGTGGCGAACCCCGCGCCCTCGGTGATGCCGCATTTCACGGCGCCGCGCGCTCGCACGGCGCTCAAAGTCGGCGTCGCGCCCCCTCCTCCGCTGCCGTTAGGCGAGCCGGGCACGGGCTCGGCCGTGCAGGCGGCGAGCACCAGTGCCGCACCAACGATGCCTAACAGAAGAAGCCGGCGCAACTGGACGTTAGGCATTTGTCGCGGCTCGCATGCGCTCGAAGCCGACCGTCAGGTCGGCCACCAGGTCGTCGGGGTCTTCAAGGCCGATGTGCAGTCGGACGTAGGGGCCGCCTCGCGGCGCCTGCCACCGCGTGGCCGTCCGGTACGGCGCCGGATTCATCGGGATCGCGAGACTCTCGAATCCGCCAAAGCTCACGCCCTTGCCGAAGAGCTCCAAGCTGTCGAGCAGCGCCGCGACTGCCTTCTTAGGCACGGGCGCGAGCGACACCCCGAAGAGTCCGCTCGCGCCCGTGAAATCGCGCGACCACAACGCGTGCCCGGGATCGGACGAGAGGGCCGGGAAGTGCACCCGCGCCACCTCGGGCCGCGTACTCAGCCATTCGGCCACGTGCAGCGCGTTGCGATGGTGGCGCTCGAGGCGCACGCCTAACGTACGGAGTCCGCGGAGCGCCAGATACGCGTCGTCGCCGGACACGCAGTGGCCCAGCTCGGCAACCGTCGACCGAACGCGTTCGTACAGCGCCTCGGTGGTGGTGATCGTCCCCATCATCAGGTCGCTATGGCCGCCGATGTACTTCGTGGCTGCCTGGATCGACACATCCACGCCGCGCGCGAACGCCGGAAAGAAGTACGGGCTCGCCCACGTGTTGTCCATCACCACCGCGATGCCGCGCTCGTGCGCCGCGGCCGCGATCGCGGGTACGTCCTGCACCTCGAACGTGATCGAGCCCGGCGATTCCACGAACACCACTGTCGTCTTCGGCTCGAACAACGCGCGAATGTTCGCGCCGACGAGCGGATCGTAATACGTCGTCCGCACGCCGCGGCGGGACAGCACGGCGTTGCAGAACTTGCGCGTCGACGCGTACGCGGTGTCGACCATCAGCACGTGGTCGCCGCTCTGTGTGAGCGCATCGATGGCGGTCGTCACGGCGGCCAGTCCCGACGGCAGCAGCATCGCGCGGTACCCGCCTTCGACGGCGGCGATCGCTTGCTCGAGCGCGAACGTGGTCGGCGTGCCCAACTGTCCGTAGCGCACGACATCGAAGCGCGTCGCGGGATCGCGCGAGCGTTCGTACGCTTCCATGGTAGGGAAGAGAATCGTCGAGGCGCGATACACCGGCGGGTTCACCGCGCCGTGCCGGTCCTCCGGCTCGCCGCCTGCATGCGCGAGCACCGTGTCGATCGAGCGATCCGTTTTCATGCCCCGCAAACTAGGGACGCGTGGCGTCCGCGGAAGAGCCGTGGATGCGCGATCATGGCGCGTGGGCCGCCGGCTCAGCTCGCACGCAGCGCGTCGGCGCGATGTGCCGCCGCGGCCGCGCCCGATGCGCCCAACGCATCGAGCACCTTCGCATACTGGCTCCAGCCCCAGATGTTGCGCGGCCGCTTGGCCGTTCGCTCGGCGAGCAGCTCGTCGGCAATCGCGAACCGGTGCGAGCGCACCGCGGCATCGATGAGCACCTGCTCGAACAGGTCGCGTTGGGCGTTGCTGCCGCCCACGCGCTTGATGCGGTCGCGGACCGGAAACAGCTCATCGACCACCTCGCCGTAGTCGCCGCGCCGATGCGCCACCACCGCGCGAGCCAGCGGCAGGCCGACGTCCGCCATCACCGTCGCTTCGGTGTCGTCGCCTAACCGGGCGAATCGTTCGCACGATTCCATGAATTCTTCCACGCCGTGCGCGTCGTCGACCGCCGCCAAGGCCATGAGATAGTGGAGATCGACGAACACCAGCGCGTGATCGTGCTGGTGGCCGCGCGCGCAATCGGCGAGCTCGCGCCATCGCGCGCCCACGTCGATGCCCGCCTGCTCGAGTCGCCACAGGAGCGACACCGCGTTGGTCACATCGAGATATTCGTCGGTGGCCACGCGACGCACGACAGCATCGTAGAGATCGAGCACGGTGTCCGTGCGATCGAGGTCCAGATGGTACAGCGCCTCGTGCCACCGCAGATGGAGCGTGAAGTTGTTGCAGAGCGTCCAGTGGGGCGCCACGTCGCGGATCCAGGTGAGGCCGTCGCCTAACCGACCCTGCATCTCGGCGACGTGGGCGACCGCATGGGCCGCCCAGATGTCGCTGGGGTTGATCTCCACCGCGCGCCGGCCGGTCGACTCGGCGTGCGCGTAGTCGCCCGATTCCTCGAGCGCGTAGGCGTGGCAGCCCAGCACGTAGCCGTAGCCCGGCACCTGCGGTCCCCACGATGGCAGCGCGCGCTCGATGGTGACGCGCATGCGCGCGCTCTCGCCCAGGTACGAGAGGACGAACTGGGACACGCGGAGGGCGATGATGTCGAGCGGTGCCTGGTCGAGGACCGCGTCCCAATGCCTAACGGAACCGCGGAGATCGCCGTGGCACCAGGCGTCGAGCGCCGCCAGATGCGACCGTTCGCGCGGCGCGAGCGCCGACAGGCGCCCGGCCGCCTGGCTGGCGTTCTCGAGCGCGACCGCGGCCCGCGTAAATCCGGCGCGCTTGCTCGACAGCAGATTGAAGTAGCCGTCCAGGCAGTGCGCGAGCACGCAGGACGGATCGTCCGCGAGCACCTGGTCGAGCCGGTCGCGCGCGTCGCTGCGGGCGCCCAAGTACGCGTCGACCGCGGCATCGAGTCCGCGGACCGTGTCGGGATTGGATGCGACGACCGGCTGGCCCCGCGCATCGGCGAGGTTGGCTTTCAGCATGACCCCTCGTCGCGGTGCGTCGTGCCGCCGCGCGTCAGGCGGGCTCGGTGATCCAGTAGCGGACCACCGGATCGCCGGTGTTCACCACTTTGTGCGCCCACACGAGACCCGCCAGACCAGCGCCTGGCGCGCGCACGCGCTCTACGACCTCGCCGAACACGTTGCAGATCTCCGCTACCTCCTGTCCGGCCACGATCTCGTCGCCGACGCGTACGCCTAACCGCAGGAGCCCCGATCGCGACGCGCGCACCACCACGCGGTCGCGGGCCGCGATGCGGGGACCGTTCGTCCGTGCGCCGCCGTCGAGCATGCCGAGGTGCCGGAGCACGTTGTACGCACCTTCCATGTGCGTGCGCACATCGTGTTCGTCCAGGGTCCCGTTGCCGCCGCACTCAGCGAGAATCGAGACGACGCCGTTGCGCGAGGCCGAGTGGTTGAGCGAGCCGGCGAACGGCGGGATCGTGCTGCCGTCGGCGGCCAATGAAATTAAGCGAGGCGTGAAGGCTCGCGCCAACGCCTCGCCCTGTTCGTCCAGATCGCGGCGGCCGGTGAGCGCGTAGCCGGCGAACGGAAACAGCATTTCACCGAGGTCACCGCCGTGGAAGTCGATGTGGTATTGCGCCGCGCCGATGACTTCGCGGAGCAGCACGTCGGCGAGAATCTCCGAGATCGAGCCGTCGCGCCGTCCCGGTGCGATGCGGTTCAGGTTGAGCCCATCGAACGGCGAGACGAATCCGGCCCGGTGCTCGAACATGCGCATGTTGGATACCGGCACGCCGATCACGGCGCCGCTGAGCGCTTCGGGTTGGATCGCCTGCAGGAGCCGCATCACCGCATCGATGGGCGCGTATTCCGCCGCGTGGACGCCGGCGGTGAAGCAGATGATCGGCCCTTGGGCGCGTCCGTTGATGAGTACGAGCGGCAGCTGGATGGGACCGGCCGGCGTTTCGCCGATCGTGATCCAGCCGCGCGTTTTCTGGCCGGGCGCCGCTTCGACGTCGCGGATGCGCAGGGGCGCGCGCATCCGGGCGTCAGCTCGCGGCGGCGCCGGCGGCCGCGCCGGTGCCTAACGAGTGGGCCGCGGCGGCGAGCCGGCGGACGCCTTCGTCGATGTCGTCGAGTCCGGCGTGGCTGAACGCGACGCGGATGAACCGGCCGCGCTGCTCGTTGCCGCCCAAGGCGAAGAACTTGCTGCCCGCGATCACGATCACGCCCGCGTCGCCGGCGCGGCGCGCCAGCTCGTCGCCGTCGATGCCGGCCGGCAGCGCCAGCCACAGATAGTAGCCGCCGTTAGGCGCCTGGAACGACACCTCGGGCATCGCCTGCGCCAGCGCGCGGACCATCCGGTCGCGGTGGGCGCGATACGTCTCCTGCACGCGCGCCGTGTGGGCGTCGAGACGGCCGGCGGCGCAGAACTCGAGAATGACCCGCTGCGTGAGCGGGCACGAGCCGGCATCGGTCTTGAGCTGCGCCATGCGGGCCAGCAGCTCCGGCGCGCCGGCCGCCCAGCCCACTCGCAGGCCCGGGGCCAGCAGCTTGGAGAACGTGCCTAACTGAATGACCGCCGTGCCGTCGGGGTCGAGCGACTTGAGCGACGGCACCGATCGGCCCTCGAACCGCACCTTCCGGTACGGACTGTCCTCGACGAGCAGCACGCGGTGTCGCACCGCGAGCTCCACCAGGGCGCGGCGCCGCTCGACCGGCATCGTCACGCCGGTCGGATTGTGAAAGTCGGGGACGTTGTAGATGAACTTGGGCAGGCGCCCGGCCGCCGCGGCGCGATCGAGCACCTGCGCCAGCGCGTCCACGTCCATGCCCTCGCGGTCCTGCGGGACCTCGACGAACGTCGCGCCGTAGCTCCGGATGATCGGAATCGCGCTGAAATACGTGGGCGTCGTGACGATCACGCTGTCGCCTTCATCGATCGTTAGGCGGCAGACCAGCTCGAGCGCATGTTTGGCGCCGTTGGTGACGAGCACATTCTCGGCGGTCACCCGGGCGCCGTCCTCGGCCATGTGCCCGGCGATCCACTCGCGCAGCTCGGGCAAGCCGGGCCGGGGTGCGTACTGCAGCGTCTCGGCCCGGAACCGCGAGAGCGCGTCATCGGCTTCCGCGGTCAGGTCGGGCAGTAGGCCGGGGAAGGCGTGTCCGGAATCGAACGCGATCTTGTCGTGCGCCGAGGACGTGGGCATGACTGGCGACAACTGCGTGGCGCGACGCGCCAGCAAGACCGATGGCATGCCCCGAAGCTCCGTGGTCAGAGGAGGAGATCTATTTGTACGGACAAAAGGTTGGGATAATATGTATGGACAAAACGAGCAGGGCAAGAGACGGGGAAGCGGCGGCTTGCGCCGCCTTCGGGAAATAGGGATCGGGGAAAGGGGCGGGATGGCGGAGTTAAGTGCCCGGATACCACTCCGGAAAATCGCCCTTACTATAGTATAGAGGAATGGCGAACACTGCCGTAGAGCGGCGACCTAGGCGAGCTCCCGTAGACGGTCCCGGCATCGCGCCCCTTTCCCTTTTCCCTATTTCCCGAAGCGCGCGCCAGCGCGCGCTTCCCTGCAGTTACGACAGATCGATGCGCACGCGAAGCGGGTCGCCTTCGACATCCAGCAGGTTCGCGAGCGTTCTGTTGCCGCGGCGGGTGAACTGGAGCGAGACACGGGAGCCGCCGATCTGCATGCCCTCGATCACCAGGCGGCGCAGGAACGGCGGGAGCAGCGGTTCGCGGATGTGGAGCTCGCGGGTGGGGGCGTCGGGCAGGATGCCGGTGGCGGCCTGGAGCAGCATGAAGAAGGCGCCCGAAGCCCATGCTTGTGGCGAGCAGCTCACCGGGTACAACACCGGACGACGGCCTTCGGCGCGGGCCATGCCGCAGTACAGCTCGGGCAGGCGATGATATCGGAGTCCGAGCGCGGCGTCGTAGAGTGCGCTGAAAATGGGGAGCATCGCCGGCTTCTGGCCGGTGAGGGACAGGCCTAACGCAACGATCGCGTTGTCGTGCGGCCACACCGATCCATCGTGGTAGCTCATCGGGTTGAACACCGGATGCTCGGCGCTCAGCGTGCGCACGCCCCAGCCGGAGAACATGTCGGGCGCGAGCAGACGCGCGCCGGTGCGTTGGGCGCGGGCGGCGTCGGGGACGCGGCACCACAGTAAATGGCCGGCATTGGTGGTGATCGTGGGCAGCGGGCGTTTGGCGCCGTCCAACGCCAACGCGAACGTCCCCAGCTCCTCGATCCAGAACGCCTCCATGATGTGCTCGCGCATCCGCGACGCCTCGGTGCGCAGCTGCTTGGCGCGCGCGTGGTCGCCGAACGCGTGATAGAGCGCCGCCATGCGCCGTTTGGCATCGCATGCGTAGCCCTGCACTTCCACCAGCGCGATCGGCGGCACGGGAAGCGCGCCGTCGGGGAACGGGACGCCGTCCCAGGAGTCCTTCCAGCCCTGGTTCACCAGTCCGTTGGGCGACGTTTTGGCGTACTCGATGAACCCGTCGCCGTCGATGTCGCCGTAGCGGTCCATCCATTCGATGGCGCGTTCTGCGTTAGGCATGAGCTCCCGGACCAGCGCTTCGTCGCCCGTCCACCGCCACGTCTCGTGGAGGAGGATGAGCCAGAGGGGCGTCGCGTCGATCGTGCCGTAGTACGGCACGTGCGGGATCTCGCCGGCGCGCGCGAGCTCGCCGCGCCGGAGCTCGTGCATGATCTTGCCCGGCTGCTCCTCGGTGTCCGGATTTTCGCGGCGGCCCTGCGTGCTGGCCAGATAGCGCAGCGTGTCGCAGGCGATGCGCGGATTCATGCCTAACGTCTGCAGCGACGTGATGATCGAGTCGCGCCCGAACGGCGTCGAGTACCACGGAATGCCGGCCGAAATGATGGGCATGCCGCCGGCCTCGGTGTAGAGCGCGCGGAGGTCGATCGTCGCCTGGTCCAGCGCCGCGTTGAACTCGGGCACGTTCGCCGTGAACTTCGTGCACGACGCCCGCCACTCGTCGTACGATGCGTCCATCGCCGTGTGCCGGCTGCGATACGCGTCACGGCGGCCGCGTCGCGCGCCGGCGCTGTCCACGTTCACGTCCGGCGGCGGATCGGGCAGCACGTGCCACTCGAGTCTGTGCGGCTGGTTAGGCTCGAGCCGGAAGCGCCAGCGCGCGCCGTCGGGCCCCACGTCGTCCGGCTCGACGTCGAAGCGCACGATGGAGCGAATGACCTGCCCGTCGCGGCCCCGATACGCGAACCCGATCGCCCGCGGGCCCACCTCGGGCTCGAAGAACGTGCCGCGCTTCTTGCGCTTCCACCCGCGCACCTCGAAGATGTCGGCGAAATCGTTGGCCACGGAGAGCTCGGCCCAGAATTCGATGGGCGCCGTGAGAAAATTCGTGAACGTCGCCCGCTCGGTGAGCTGGTCGTCGAGCAGCAGCTCCCGCCTAACGTGAACGGCGTTGGACACGCTCCACGCGTCGCCGCCGAACGTCTGATCGTCGATCGCCAGATCGATCTGCGCCGAGTACGTGCGGATCACCTGCGACGACAACTGCGTGGGACTGCCGCCGGCCATGTTGAGCACGTAGTGGCTCAACATGCGCGTGTCGTGGTGGAACAACCCCAGACCGCAATGGCCGGGAGGATCGATGTTCCCTTGGCCGTCGAGCATCAGGAAGAGTAGCTCGTGCTTGAGCACCATGCTGTCGTGCAGCGTCGTCCCGTGCCGGCAGTCGATGGCCGTGTAGCCCACGGCGTCTTGCATGGAGATCGGGGTCAGCTGCGTCTTGCTAACCGTCATGATGATTCGGTAGGAGACGTGACCTGATGGATCGCGCGGGCCGCACCGGGTGACCGCTCGTCCGTCCCTTTGCCACCGCGCGCGCATACAGCTGCTCGTAATCGCGCACCATGCGATCGCAGCCAAACCGCTCGACCGCGCGCGCGCGACATCGCGCGCGATCGAAACCATCGAGCACGCTTCCCGGCCGCACGACCTCGCGCATTTCGGCGGCGTCGCGCACCACGAATCCGGTGACGCCGTTTTCCACCAGCTCCGGCACGCTCCCGCGCGGGAATGCGATCACTGGACACCCGCTCAACATGGCCTCGATGAGCGCCAATCCGAAGGGCTCGTCCCACGCGATCGGCGCGAGCAGCGCGCGCGCATCGCGCAAGAGCGGAACCTTCTCGTCCATCCCGATGCTGCCTAACATCGTCACGTGGCTCGCGGCCAAGCGGTGCGCCATCTCCCGGCTTCCGAAGTCGGCGTCCACCGGATGCACTTCTCCGGCGACGCGAATCGGGATGCCGGCTGATGCGGCGACGTCGATGGCGACGTGCGGTCCCTTCACCGCGGTGAATCGTCCGACGAAGCACACGTACTCGCACGACGATTCCGTCCACACGTACTTGGCGGGATCGAGTCCGTGGTGAATCACGTCGAGATGCGGCAGCGGAATCTCGCGCCGCGCCTGGTCGTGCGAAATCGCGACGTACCACGCGTCGCGGAAGAATCGGTAGAAGCTCGACAACGCTTCGTCGCGCACGTGGTGCAGCGTGTACACGAGCGGCGGCGATTGCATGGCGCGCCAATACGCGAGCGCGCTGGCCGAATTCGCGTGTACGACATCGAACGCCGAGGCGGCGACCTCGTTCAGTGCCCACGAGACGTGATTGATGTCGGACAACGCCTCGGGCGGCCACTGCGCGTGCGTGTACAGCGCGCGCCGTTCGACGCACGCGCTGGAGTCGCCCGTCGCGAACAGCGTGACGTCATGTCCGCGCGCGACGAGCCCTTCCGCCAATTCGGCGACTACGAGCTCGGTGCCGCCGTATCGTGGGGGTGGGACGGGAATGAACGGCGTGGACAACAAGGCGATGCGCATGCGACGCGGGTACCTCTCCACAACGGGGGTCGGCACCTGCGCTATAGCGCAGAACGTGTGCCGACGCGTGCCTGGCGTGCCCGGGCGTCGCGCGGGCACGCGATCGTGTCGCTATTCGCGTACGAGACTGGTGACGTACGTGAAGCGGTCGCCCGGATGGATGGCGCTGGAGAGCTCGATGAGCGTGCCATCCTCGCGATAGTAGCGCCGGTCGGCTCGGAGTGCGGGGGCGCCCACATCGGCGCGCAGCAACGTCGCCTGGCGTTTGCCGAGGCGGATGGCTTGAATGCTCTGCTCGATGCGCGCGATGCGGATGCCGTACGTGCGCTCGAGCATGGCCGAGATGGGGCCGGAGACGGTCTCGAGATGCTTGTCGATGTCGGGCAGGCCGGCGTCGACGTAGGCCGTAGTCATACAGATGGGACGCGGATCGTTAGGCACGGTGCGCAGGGTGTTGAGCCGGAGCCAGGCGTGGCCCTCGCGGCATTCGAGCAATCCCGCCAGTTGGGCATCGCAGATGACCCGCTTTTCGGACAAGATCTGGATGCGCGTCTCGTCGGCGTACTGCAGGAGATCGCCGATCGAGTTCGTCGGCTGGCGGTAGAGCGCCGGCGGCGTTTGGGCAATCACCTTGGTGCCGGTGCGCCGCTGGCGCGAGATGAGTCCGGCGTCGCGCACGCGGCGCAGCGCTTCGCGCACCGTGGACCGGCTGATGCCGTACTGCGCGCACAACTCCATCTCGGTGGGCAGCAAGCCGCCCACTGGATACACGCCGGCGCCGATCTTGGAGATCAGCTCGTCGGCGATCCGTTGATAGCGCGGGGCGTCGGCCGCACCATCGGCGGCTCGGCCCGGCGACACGCGGACGGTCATGCCTGGTCGCTCACGTTAGGCGTTGGCCATGTCGTGCTGCAGGATCCGGGAAAGAAAGTCGCGCGCGCGCGCGGTGTGCGGCTCGGTGAAAAACGCGTGCGTGTCGCGATCCTCGAGAATGCGGCCGTGGTCCATGAACAACACGCGATCGGCGACGCGCCGCGCGAACGCCATCTCGTGCGTCACGATCATCATCGTCATGCCCTGCTCGGCGAGCCTGCCCATCACATCCAGCACTTCGCAGATCATCTCGGGATCGAGCGCCGAGGTCGGCTCGTCGAACAACATCGCAACCGGGTCCATCGCGAGCGCGCGGGCGATCGCGACGCGCTGCTGTTGCCCGCCCGAGAGCGTCGCCGGATACTTGTGCGCGTGCTCCGCGAGACCGACGCGGTCGAGCAGCGCCATCGACCGTTCGGTGGCCGCGGCCGGCGTACGTTTGAGCACGTGGATCTGCGCGAGGTTCAAGTTCTCGAGCGCGGTACGGTGCGGAAACAACTCGAAGCTCTGGAACACCATACCGATCCGCGCGCGCAGCGCCGAGAGGTTCGTGCTCGGCGCGCGAACGGACTTGCCGTCGACAAGAATATCGCCGTCGTCGATGGTCTCCAAGCTGTTGATGCACCGGATGAGCGTGCTCTTGCCCGAGCCCGACGGACCGCAGAGTACGACAACGGATCCCGCTGCCACGGTGGCCGTGCAGCCGTCGAGGACGCGAAAGTCGCCGTACGATTTTGACACGTTGCGGATTTCGATCATGCGCGGCTCGCCGTGATATGTCCGGACAAGTAGAATCATAACTTCGGCGGTTCCCACACGGGGGTCAAGACGATGCTTTGGGCCGCCTTACTCGGGAGCGAGTGAATCGACATGGGAGCGAGAATGCGTTGGGCCTGGGCGGCGTGCACGGTCGCGGCCTGTCACGTCGGCGGCGTCGCCGCGCAGACGCCGGTGGCGGCGCACGACACCAGCGTGGTGCTGCTGGTTCCCGCCCGCGTGTTCGACGCGCCGGCGGGCGTGACGCACGAGGGCTGGGCGGTGCTGGTGCGCGGCGACCGGATCGCGTCCGTTGGGCCGCGAGCGTCGATCGACGCGCCGGCCGATGTGCGCGTGATCGACCTGCCCAACGCAACGCTCCTGCCCGGACTGATCGAGGGACACTCGCACCTCTTCCTCCACCCGTACGCCGAGACCTCGTGGTCGGATCAAGTGCTCAAGGAGCCGCTCGCCTTGCGCGTCGCGCGCGCCACGGTCGCCGCTCGGCGCACGCTGCAAGCGGGATTCACCACTGAACGCGACCTGGGCACCGAGGGTGCCGGCTACGCCGACGCGGGTCTCGAGCAGGCCATCAACCAGGGAATCATTCCTGGACCGCGACTGCTGGTGGTCACGCGGGCGATCGTGGCAACGGGATCGTACGGACCGAGTGGGTTTGATCCGCGGTTCGATGTTCCGCAGGGCGCCGAGGAGGCCGACGGCGTCGAGGGGATCACGCATGCGGTGCGGAACCAGATCAAGCACGGCGCCGACTGGATCAAGTTGTACGCCGATCACGAGTGGGGTCCAAAGGGCGAGACCGAGCCGACGTTCACGATCGACGAGCTCAAAGCGGCGGTGGAGGTTGCGCGGAGCTCGGGCCGGTACGTGGCGGCGCATGCGCGCGGGAACGAGGGGGTACGCCGGGCGGTGCTTGCCGGGGTCACGACCATCGAGCACGGCGATTCGGTGACGCCCGAGGTGTTCAAGATGATGGTGCAGCGTGGGATTCCGTTGTGTCCAACGCTGTCCGGCACGGAGGTCGGGTTCATTCGGGAGGGGTGGCGGAAGGGCATTGACCCGATGCCGCCCGCGGTGGCGCTCAAGCATCGGACGTTCAAGGCTGCGTTGGCCGCGGGCGTCACGATCTGCAATGGCAGCGACGTGGGCGCGTATCCGCACGGCGACAACGCGCGGGAGATCGAGCTGCTGGTGGAGTACGGCATGACGCCGGTGCAGGCGCTGCAATCGGCGACGGTGGTCGACGCGCGGGTATTTCATCTCGACGACCGGGGCAGCATCGCGCCTGGATTGTTGGCTGATCTCGTGGCCGTGGAGGGCGATCCGACGCACGACATTCACGCGCTGCACCACGTGCGATTGGTGATGAAGGGCGGGCAGGTCGTTCCGTTAGGCGGGTGAGCGAATCGGGGCCGGACGTCGCGCGTGCCAGGGCGTGGTACGACACCGGGTGCGGCGAGACCGAGCGCGGCGAGTACGCGGCGGCGGCCGGGAGCTTTCAGCGGGCGCTCGCGATGGCGCCCGACTGGCCCGAGGCCCAGCACAACCTGGGCCGGGCGTTGTTCGAGCTTGGCCGTGTGGACGATGCGGTGCGCTGCTTCGAGGCCGCCGCGCTCGGCCCGCATCCGGGATTGCCGCGCGCGATGATGGCGGTGGTGATTCCCGGCAGCGGCGCGGCCGATCATGGGGCCGTGCTCGCGGCGCGGCGCGCGTGGGCGCAGGAGTTTCTGCCGCCGATGCGACCCGGACCCGCTCCATGCGCGCTTGCGCCTAACGATGTACTGCGGGTCGGGTACGTGTCGTCGTTCTTCCATCGCGCGAACTGGATGAAGCCCGTCTGGGCGCTCATCAATGGACACGACCGGCGCGCCGTGGAGGTCCACCTGTTCGCCGACAGCGCGGGATGGGCGGGAGGAGACGGGTATCGCGCCCATCCCGGCGACCGCGTCCACGCGATCGCCGCGCTGCCTAACGAAGAGGCCGCGGCGTGCATCGAACGCTGCGGCATCGACGTGCTCGTGGATCTCAACGCGTACAGCAAACCCGCGCGGCTCCCGCTCTACCAGTGGAGGCCGGCGCCGGTCGTGGCGTCGTGGTTCAACATGTACGCGACGAGCGGTATGGCGTGCTTCGACTATCTCGTGGGCGACGGCGTCGTGGTATCGCCCAACGAGGAGCGTTTCTACTGCGAGCGTGTTGTTCGCGTCGAGGGGAGCTATCTCACCTTCGAGCCCTCGGCTGGCGCGCCCGACGTGGCCCCGGCGCCGTGCGCCGCATCCGGCGCGGTCACGTTCGGATGCCTCGCGTCGCAGTACAAGATCACGCCTGCGGTCATGGAAGCATGGGGCCGCATCCTCGAGCGCGTGCCGGCGAGTGCGCTCGTGCTGCGCAACGCAGCGCTCGCATCGGCGAGCGTTCGCCGCTATGTGCACGACGCGCTCGCCGCGAACGGCGTCGCGCGCGATCGCGTGCGGATACTGGGCCCCGCGGATCATCGCGAGTTCATCGGGACGTACGACGAGATCGACGTCGCGCTCGACACGTTTCCATACAGCGGCGGTACCACGACCATGGAGGCGATCTGGCAGGGTGTGCCGGTGGTCACGTTTCGGGGCGACCGGTGGGCGTCGCGGACGAGCGAATCGATTCTCCGGGCCGCGGGATTGTCGGAGTTCGTGGCCGCCGATCTCGATGGCTACGTGTCGTTGCCGGTCGCGCTCGCGGAGGCGCCCGAGCGCGTGGCGCAGGCGCGGCGTACGATGCGCGAGCGTGTCCGCGCATCGGATGCGTGCAACGGCGAGCGTTTCGCGCGCGAGATGGAGCGGCTGTATCGACGCATGCACGACGAGCGCACCGGCGACCAATCGGCCGGCGGCCGCGCCGTTCGTTAGGCGTCAATCATCCAGCGCCGGCATCGTCGACAGCACGGCTCGCGCGCGCGGGCGGTCTTCGACCGGCGTGTCGGTACGGATGCGGCCATCGCGAAACACGATCGTGCGCTTCGCGAACTGGGCGATGTCGGGCTCGTGCGTCACCATCACGACCGTTAGGCCGCCGTCGTTCAGCTCCTGGAACACCTGCATGATCTCGACCGACGTCCGGCTGTCCAGATTGCCCGTGGGCTCGTCAGCGAGGAGGACCGCCGGTTGGTTGACCAGCGCCCGGGCGATGGCCACGCGCTGCTGCTGACCGCCCGACATCTGCGACGGAAAGTGGTCGGCGCGGTTCTCGAGCCCCACGAGCGACAGTGCTGCCGCGGCGCGCCGGGCGCGCTCCGGCGCGTCGATTTTCGTGTAGAGCGTGGGCAGCAGGATGTTCTCGAGCGCCGTGGTGCGCGCGAGCAGGTTGAATCCCTGGAACACGAAGCCCAAGCGGCGATTCCGGATTGCGGCCAGGGCGCGCTTGTCGAGCTGCGAGACGTCGGTGCCGTCCAACAGATACTGTCCGCTGCTCGGGCGGTCGAGACATCCGAGGATGTTCATCAGCGTGGACTTGCCGCTCCCGCTCGCACCCATGACGGCGACGAAGCCGCCCCGCTCGACATCGAGGCTCACGCCGCGCAGCGCGTGGACGCGCGTCTCGCCCAAGCTGTAGTACTTGTGCACGTCGAGCACGCTGAGGACGGCCGCCGCGCCATCGACGCGCGCGTCGGGAATGGCCACGGCGGTCAGCGCCTAACGGACGGCGCGCCCGGAGGCGCGGGCGTGTTCGCGGCGAGCGATCCGGTGATCACGACGTCGCCCGGGGTCAGCGATCCCGCGAGCACCGATGTCACTTCCGTCACCGCGTGATCGGTAATGCCGAGCGCGACTTCGACCGGCGCGATCGACCCATCGGGGAGACGCTTCCACACCACCGAGGCAGCGGCGCGATCGCGGCGTGCCGGGCTGCCATGCTCGTCGCCGGCGATCGGGAGCCGCGCCTCATCGCCGCCTGCGCCGGCTGTCCCCGGCACACTGTCGGTGGCGATGCCGGATTTCGCGTACAGCGAACGGATTTGCTCGGGCGGCAACGGCGGCCGGTACCGCAGCGCTCCGTTAGGCACGCGCACCACATCGTGCGCGCTGGCGACCGGAATGGTCACGTATGCCGTCATGCCGGGGAACAGCTTGCCGCCCGGATTGGCGCAGTCGATGATCGCGTCGTACGTGACCACGTTCTGCACCGTGGTCGCGTTCATCCGCATCTGCTCGAGCTCGCCCGGGAACGTGTCCTTCGGGAATGCATCCACCTGGAACGTGACGCGCTGCCCAACTTTGATGCGCCCCACATCCGACTCGTCCATCTTGGCGTAGACCTGCATCCGCGACAGGTCCTGGGCGATCGTGAAGATCGTCGGCGCCTGGAGCGACGCCGCCACGGTCTGTCCCACATCCACGTTGCGCGACACGACGACGCCGTTGATCGGCGATCGGATCACCGTGTACGAGAGATTGGTCTTCGCGAGCGTGACCGCGGCTTCCTTCTGGCTCACCGCGGCTTCCGCCTGCGCGACGTTTGCGACCGCCGCATCGACCGATGCCTTCGCGCCGTTGTAATTCGCGGTGGCCAGGTCGAGCTCGGACTGCGTCATCGCGCCGCCCTGTGCGAGCTGCACGGCGCGATCGTAATCGGCCTTGGTCTGCACGAGCGAGGCGCGCAGCTTGTCGACCGTAGCCCGCGCGGCGATCACGCCGGCGCGCGCGTTGGCGAGATCGGCGTTGGCCTGGAGCAGCGCGCCCTGCAGCAGCCGCGGGTCGATCTCGGCGACGAGGTCGCCTTCGTGCACGCGCGAATTGAAATCGACGTACAGTTTGGCGATGGTGCCCGAGACTTGGGAGCCCACCTGCACCGTGCGCAGCGCGTTGAGCGTCCCTGTCACGTCGACCACGTCGCGGATGTCGCCGCGCGTCACGTCGGCGGTGAAGTACTGGAGCTGGGAGCCGCCGCGCAGACCGATCACGGCCGCGATGCAGAGCGCCAGCACGACGCCTAACGCAATGGCGGAGCGCCGGCGCCACCACGGCGTAACGGACGGCGCGGACGCCAGCGGCTCACTCATATCGCAGGGCCTCGATCGGGTCGAGCCGCGATGCCTTGCGCGCCGGATAGTATCCGAAGAACACGCCCACGGCGGCGGAGAAGAGCGCGGCCAGCACGATCCCTTCGGCCGACAGTTGCATGGGCCAGCCCAACGCTCGCCCAACGGTGAACGATGCGACGATGCCCAACACGACGCCGGCGCCGCCGCCCACGAGACTCAGCATTACGGATTCGCCCAGAAACTGGAGTTGGATGGCATCGTCCGTGGCACCGACGGCCACGCGGACGCCGATCTCGCGCGTCCGTTCCGTCACCGACACGAGCATCACGTTCATGATGCCGATGCCGCCCACGAGCAGCGAGATCGATGCGATCGCGACCAGCAGCATGGTCATGGTGTGGCTCGCTTCCATTTGCGCCTGGATGACATCCTCGGGATGACGGATGTTGAAGTCATCCTCTTCGTCGCCGCGCAGGTGATGGCGGTCGCGCAACACCGCGGCCGCCTGATCGCCCGCCAAGCGCACGGCCGACTGCGACACGGCGGAGCAGAGAATGTCGTCGAGCCAATCGTTGCCGCTGATCTTTTTCATCACCGTCGTGTACGGCAGGACGATGAGATCATCCTGGTCCTGTCCCGACGCCGACAGGCCTTTGGGTTGGAGCGTGGCAACCACTCGGCACGGCAGCCCATTCACGCGGACCACCTTCGACAACGGGTCCTCCGCGCCGAAGAGCTGGTCGCGCACCGTGCGGCCGATGACGCACACGTCGGCGGAACGGTCGACGTCATCGTTCGTGAAGATTGCGCCGGTCGCCGTGGGCCACCGCTTGATGTCGAAGAACGACGGGGCGACGCCACGAAAATGCGTGTACCAGTTCTGGTTGCCGTACACCACCTGAATCGATCCGTCAACGTTAGGCGAGACGCGCGTGATGAGAGGCACCTGATGCGCAATCGCCTGCGCATCGGCCACGGTGAGCGATGGCACTCCGTGCGTTCCGGTGCGGACGCCGTTCACCGCGCGGCCGCCGGCCTCGACCCACACGAGGTTGTCGCCCAGGTTGTTCATTTGCTCCTGGACGCGCGTCTGCCCTGCCTTCCCGATGGCCACGACGCAGATCACCGCGGCAATCCCGATCGTGATGCCGAGGATCGTGAGCAGGCTGCGCATTGGGTTGCGAAGCAGCGCCTGCAGCGCCGAGCCAAGAAGAGCCTTGTGATTCATGTCGGGAGTGCGCGCACACGTATATGATATCCGGTCGAACCTGTCATGCTCATTACATGCCGCGCGGTGCGCCGCGGAGCCCTCCATTCTCGAGAGACGGATCATGAAACTGCATGTGTCCCCAATCCATCGCGCCGTCCTGGCGACTGTCGCGGCGATGTCCGCCGTCGTGAGCGCCGCCGGCGCCCAGGGGGCGAAGCCGGCCGTCCCGGGCGCGCCGCACGCCAAGGCGGTCACGATCGTGATCTTCGAGAATCGCGACTTCGCGAACATCGTCGGCTCCAAGGACGCACCCTATCTCAATGCCACCTTGGTGCCCCAGGCGGCGGTGATGACCAACAGCCACGCGACGGCGCACCCGAGCCAACCGAACTATCTGGAACTGTTCTCGGGGAACGTGCAAGGCGTCACGGGCGATGAGTGTCCGGAGACGTCGAGCGCGCCCAACATTGCCACGCAACTGCTGGCGGCGCACCAGACATTCCGCGGGTACGCGGAATCCATGCCTAACGCTGGGTTCACCGGCTGCGACGGCAGCAAGGGACTGTACCGCCGGAAGCACAATCCGTGGGCGGATTTCACCAACGTGCCGGCCTCGCTCAGCGTCCCGCTCGAGTGGTCGCCGGCATCGCTGGCGATGATCGTGCCCAACATGTGCAACGACATGCACGACTGCAGCACTACGGTCGGCGATACGTGGATGAAGCAGAACCTGCCCGCGATCATGAAGTGGGATGCCGCGCACGACGGCCTGTTGATCGTCACGTGGGACGAGGCGGCGCCGGACGCCGACGGAACGAATCACATCGCGACGCTCTTGATCGGGCCGATGATCAAGCCGGGCCGCTACACCCAGCACATCGACCACGACGATGTGCTGCGGACCATCGAGCAGATTTACGGGTTGCCGTGCATCGCGAACGCGTGCGGCAAGACGGGAATAGCGGGGGTCTGGCGGTAGCTTCGGGGAAACGCGAACGACTGGGAAGCGCTGGCGCTTGGGGAAGCGGCGGCTGGCGCCGCCGTGGGGAAAGGGGAACGGGGCGGGGGGCAGGCGGCCGGCGCGGGCCTAACGGTTAGTCGGGGGCGAGGTTCGTGGTGTGGGCTGGAGTACCTGTCGCGAGGCTCCCTATCCCCTCATCCAGAATCGGGACGTGCTCGGCGCCGGCGAGCGTTAGGCCCTGTTGGGAGCGCGTGCCGGCGAACGCGACGAACACGCCGATGAGCAGCGGCCCGATCACGAACACGAGCGGAAACCACGAGAGCTCGTGCAGCACGTATCCTTCGCTCGGGCTCACGGGGTTGATGTAGGCCGTCACGCTGTCGCCGACCCGATACCGCTGCCGGATTTCATCCGCCCAACTGTAGCTGCTCGAGACGTCCAAGATCGTGATCCCGGTGGCGATCACGGTGTCGGTCGGGCGCGCGTACGCATACGACAACACCGGGTGATACGCCGGAGTATTGTTGCTGCCGCTCGAGCTTGCGATGCTCGACGTCACGATGCGAGCGCGCACCGGCTGCCACGTGAGGTAGCGCTTGACCTGCGACACGTAGAGCAGTCCGCCGACCACGATAAAGATCGCGAGGAATGGATACATGAGCATGCGGCCGGTGCGCACGCCGGCTGCGGCACGTTGGATTGCGGCGGTGTCCGCGGCGCTCGGCGCATCGGGCAGCGTGTGCCACCCGGTGAGCGCGCGCACCGCCGCCAGGCAATTGCTCTGTCGTTTGAGATCGCCTGTAAAGACGGAGGTCCACGCCACGCGCGAGCCGTTCTTCATGACGAACACCGGTCGATAGACGGGCGTCGGCGTGCTGTTCCGATCGCTGCTTACGCTCATCGTCCGTTCGATCGCGGCGTCGGCGATGTCGGACCACGCGTACGTCTCCGTGCCCGGGCTCACCAGCCGCCGATGGCGGATGGTCACCGTGGCCGCGCGCTTGTCGAAGGTGCAGAGCAGGTCGCCGGCGAGCACGGCCATCGCGATGCCGGCGATCGAGAACATGCCGCCGACCACTACCGCAACCCAGGCATTGTGCTCGCCGGTGTGGCCGTGGGTGATGTACCAGAGGACGGTGCCGCCTAACGCAGCAAACATGACACCCATGGCGCGCAGGCCCCAGGGTCCCTGGTGCAGCACCAGCCGGGTGTCGTCGTGGACAGTGATCTGCACGGCGCGCTCCGCGATGTGTATCGTTCGACGCCCAACCGCTCGCGCCGCAACGGTAGCACCGCGCCCGCCGGCGCGCCACACGGCGATCTACGCGTCGCGCAGCGCGATCATGGGGTCGACGCGCGTCGCGCGCCGCGCCGGGATCAGGCACGCCAACGCCGCGATCCCGCAGAACAGCGCCGCCATGCCGAAGAACGTCGCCGGATCCGTCGCGCGCACGTGGAACAGGAACCCGGACATTAATCGCGTGAGCGCGAGCGCCGCCCCCGCGCCGATGACGAGCCCCACGGCAACCAGACGCATCCCTTGTCCAAGGACCATCGCGCGCACGCCCGACGGTTGGGCACCCAGCGCCACGCGGATCCCAATCTCGCGCGTGCGCCGGCTCACGGTGAACGCGATGACGCCGGCGAGGCCCGCCGCCGTGATCACGAGCGCCACGATGGCGAACGCGCCGATGAGCACGAGCGTGATACGCGGAGTGGCCACCGCGTTGCCGCGCAACTGCTCCAGCGTTTGCACTTCGGTCACCGGTTGCGTCGGATCGAGGTCGTGTACGATGGCGCGCAGCTCGCTGGACACGAACGCGGGATCGCCGCGCGTGCGGACCAACACGCGCATGTCGCTGAACGTGCTGATGGCGAACGGCGCGTAGAGCGCCGGCGTCTCCTGCTGCGCAGGACCGTATTGCGTCACGTCGCCGACGATGCCGACCACGGTCGCCCAATACTTGCCATCGTCGAACGTTAGGCGCGCGCCGATCGGATTTGCCCCGCCCCAGTACCGGCGCGCGGCGGTCTGGTTGACGACGACGGGCTCGTTCGCCGTATCGCGGTCCATTGCCGTGAAGGTTCGGCCGCTCACGAGCGCGATGCCGAGCGTGCGAAAGTAGTCCGGCGACGCGATGCGTACATCCATCGTCGGCGCGGTTTGTCCTGCGCCGATCGGACGTCCGTCGATGCGGAACGACGCGTTGTTCGGTTGGCCGTCGGTCATCGGCGACGCGTTCGATACGGCGACGCCGGTTACTCCGGGCCGCGCGGCCAGCCGGCCGACGAGCGCTTCCTCGAAGGTCCGCACCGCGGGCCCGTTCTTGTACTTCGTCCAATTGAGATCGACGCGCGCCGTTAGGATGTTGGCCGGATCGAATCCCGGGTCCACGCGCTCGAGGTTCACGAAGCTGCGGAGCAGCAGTCCGGCGCCGACCATCAGCATGAACGCGATCGACACCTGGGCGGCGATCAGCGCGCCGCGCACTCGGACGCGCGCGCCGCCGAGCGTGGAGCCGGTGCCGTCTTCCTTGAGGCCGGACGCGAGATCGCGCCGCGACGTGAGTGCCGGGATAAGCCCCAGCACGACGCCGGTGAGCGCCGAGATGGCGAACGCAAACGCCAGTGCGCGCCCGTTCATCGCGATCTCGGAGGCGCGCGGCGTGAACATGGCCGTGAACGACACGAGCGCGCCGAGCATCGCGTAGGCGACGGCCAGGCCTAACGCGCCGCCGATCAACGCCAGCAGCAGGCTCTCGGTGACGAGCTGCCGGGCGATGCGCCGGCGGCCGGCGCCCAACACCGCGCGCAGCGCCATCTCGCGCTCTCGGCGCAGCTCGCGCGCCAGCGTCAGGTTGGCGACGTTGGCACAGGCGATGAGCAGCACGAATCCCGCCGTCGCCAGGAGGACGATGAGCGTTGGACGCGAACCGCGCGTGATCTCATCGCGATACATGACCGCCCCGATGCCGATGCGGTCGGCCGCCTTGTAGGCATCGGGATACTCGTGATGGAGTCGCGCCGACACGCCGGCGACGTCCGCGCTTGCGCGGGCCAGCGAAACGCCGGGCTCCAATCGTGCCAGGATCGTGACCATCCGTGCGATGCGCGAGTCGAGCATGGCCTTCGACATGCGGAACGGGCACGACGATATGGGCATGTAGATGTCGTTGTGATCGGGGTCCTGCGGCAGGAACGGCAGCACGCCGATCACGGTATGCACGCGATCGTTCATGGTGAACGTCCGCCCCACGATGCCGGGATCGCCGCCTAACGCACGCTGCCAGAACTCGTAGCTGACGACGATCACCGGCGTCGCGCCGGGCTGGTCCTCGCCGGGCCGGAACGTTCGGCCGAGCAGGGGCTTCACCCCCAGCACATCGAAGAAGTCGGCCGACACGACGCCCGTCTGCACGCGCCGGGGCTCGCCCTTCCCCAGCAGCGTGAAGGCCATCGAGTGATACTCGGCCATTGCGTCGAAGGTGTGCGTTTGCGACTCGTAGTCGGCCACTTCCATCGCCGAGAATCCGATGTCGGGCACGGCGCCGGCGTTGGCGGGCTGATTGACGTGGACCAACCGATCGCCGTTGGCGTAGGGCAGGGGCCGAACGAGGACGCCGTCGATGACGCTGAAAATGGCCGTCGTGGCCCCGATGCCTAACGCAAGCGTGACGAGCGAGGCGAGCGTGAACGCGGGGGCGCGGCGCAGCGTGCGCGCCGCGACGCGGAGGTCCTGCCAGAGCGTCTGCATGAATTCGGTCCTCCCGCGCTCGCGGGTGCGTTTGCCCTGCACGGTGAGGCAGGCGGCGCGCACGGCCGAGATGTCGCCGAACGCGGCCAGGGCCTCGCGCCGCGCGTCGGACTCGCTCCGGCCTAACGCAACCAGCTCGCGCGTGCGCATCTCGAGGTGGAACGCCAGCTCGTGCTCGACATCGCGCGACGTGCCGCCGCGGCCGGCCGATAAGTGAAAGGCGCGTTTCATCGTGGAAGGCCCGGACGCTCAGGCCGGCGACGCGTTCAGCGCCGCCGACACCGCAAGGGTGTACCGCGTCCACCGAAGCAACTCGGACTGCAGGTGCTTCCGGCCGGCGCTCGTGAGCGTGTAGTACTTGGCTTCACGGCCCGTCTCGGAAATGCCCCACTCTTCTTCGAGCAATCCCTTCCGCTCGAGACGGTGGAGCGCCGGATACAACGCACCCTCTTGCACCTGAAGCGCGTCGCGCGTGGTGTCGCGAATCCATTTGCCCACGCCGTAGCCGTGCATGGGTCCCCAGGTCAGCGCCTTGAGGATCAACACATCCAAGGTGCCCGTGTACAGATCGCTCCCGGCCATGGCCGATCTCCCGAGATGCTCAGTTCATCGGACCTACGTGGCGTCCGCCGCCATGGTTACACGATGCGTACCGATACCTAAGTGAGCAAGGGGTTTGACACGACTCGCACAACAGTGCGCGCGCTACTCGTACATGTCCGCGAGATCGGCGCGCGCCAGGTCGACGAGAAACCCGGCGATCTGCCCGCAGGCGGCATCGAAGAAACGCTGGCCTCTGTCGGCCGTGGACTTGGCCGGATTTCCGACGCCGGTGTCGTCCGTCACCTGCGTCCATTGGCGCGGTGCCCATGCCCATCCTTCCCGCAGCGCGCGCACGCGGAACCGGCGTGCGCGCCCCGGGCCCGCGCTCGCGAGCGGCGCCACGAGCTCGGGCGCGATCGCCATCATGATGCTCGTCTCGAGCTCGCCCGCGTGATCGCCGGGCTCGTCGAAATACGCTTTGGGATCCACGCTCGTGTACCAGTTCACCGCGCACAGAAAGACCGGGGTGGACGGTTGCAACTCGCGGATCATCTGCCGGAAGTCGTTTCCGCCATGGCTGTTCAGGATCACGACCTTGCGGATGCCGTGCGGCGAGAGACTCCGGACCACGTCGGCCAGCACCAGAGCCTGCGTACTCGGGTTCATGTTCACGCAGAGCGGCACATCCAATTGTCCCGTGTTGACACCGAACGGAACGGCCGGAAGCACCACCACTCGTGCGCCCTGGTCCCATGCCAGCCTCGCCGATTCCGCTGCCACGAGCTCGGCTTCGAAGACGTCGGTCGCGTAGGGGAGGTGCAGATTGTGCGCTTCGGTCGCTCCCCACGGGAGGATGGCAACCTCATACTTGGCGTCGCGAACCGTGCTCAACGAGCATTCGCCGAGGATGTATGGGCGGGTCATGACTGGATTGGTTTGACGGGAGAGTGGTCTGCCAACAATGCGTCGCCGATGCAAGTGCCGCCACAGGTCGTTGCGCATCTTGACTCCGGGCCGTCACTTGCGCACGCTTTGGTCGACCCCCCGCGGCTCACGTGCGGGCTGTGCGAGGGAATTGCGACGGCGCATTTGCGGAGGAGTAGCGAGATGGACGAGGTGACGCTTGCCCCGCGCACGACTGCGGGCGCGCCGGACGGAGGCAAGTACGTCTATTGCATCGTGCGCACGGATTCACCGTGCGAGTTCGGTGCGATCGGGGTGGGCGGAGAAGGGAAACGCGTGTACACGGTGCATCACAAAGATCTCGCCGCGGTGGTGAGCGACACGCCCATCGTGATTTACGATCCGACGCGCGAGAACGTGCTCGCGCACGAGTTCGTCAACGAAACCGTGATGCGGGAGCACACCGTGATCCCGATGTCGTTCGGTACCGTGTTCCGATCGGAAGAGGACGTCAGCGAACTGCTGCGCTCGACGTATCAGGCGTTCAGCGACGTGCTGGACAAGATGCGGGACAAGATCGAGTTCGGCCTCAAGGTGCTCTGGGATCGGGAGCAGGTGGTGGCGACGCTCGAGCGGACCAACGAAGAGATCGGCCGGCTCAAGGAAGAGATCGAGCACAACGCGCAGAGCTCGACCTACTTCGCGCGCGTCCAGTTAGGCCGGCTCGTCGAATCGGCGCTCGAGGAAGCCGGGAATGCGTTCGTGTCCGACGTGCACGAGTCGCTGCGCCCGGTGGCCGTGGCGAGCCGCAGCAGCAAACCGATCGGCGACCGCATGATCATGAACGCTGCCTTCCTCGTCGAGCGCTCGGCGAGCGAGCGGTTCGACGAGAAGGTGCGCGAATTGAGCCACCGCCACGAAGGCCTGCTCACGTTCAAGTACACCGGGCCGTGGCCGCCGTACAATTTCGTGAACATCAAGCTCAAGCTCGAGCGGGCGGACTAACGGACCATGGGCCTGCTCTCGAAGCTCCTCACGTTCCCCGTGTCCGGACCGGTGGCCGGCGTCAAGTGGTCGCTGGAGATGGTGGAACGCACGGCGCGCGAAGAGCTGACCGACGACACCCCGATCAAGCAGGACATGATGGAGTTGCAGCTCGCCCTCGAGAGCGGCGAGATCGACGACGCCCAGTACCTCGTACGCGAGGGGAAGCTCATGCAGCGCCTGCGCGACGTCCGCTACTGGCGTGAACAGTTCGGGATGGGTGTATCGGGTGGTCCCGTGCGCGTGCAGCGCGACGAGGACGAGCGCTGACCGCCGCCGTTCTGTACGCGTACGGCGTCGTTCGTCCCGCCGCTCCGATCGCGCGCGCGCCGCGCGGCCTCGATGACTCGACGGTGACGCTCGAGCCCCATGCCGGCGGCGGCGTGGCGGTGCTGGTGTCGTCGCTCGATGCGTCGGTGTACGCCGCCGACACGTTGGAGACGCACGCCGCCGACGTCGACTGGGTGGGCCCGCGCGCCGTGGCGCACGACGCGGTGCTCAGTTGGGCGAGCGAATCCGGCGGCGTGGTGCCGTTCCCGATGTTCACGCTCTTCGCGTCGCCTGATTCGCTGCGCGCCATGGTGCGCGAGCGCGCGCCGGCGCTCGATGCGCTGCTCGAGCGCGTGTCGCCGTCGCAGGAATGGACCGTCCGCGTGTTCCGGCTCGACGACCGCGCCACCCGCGCCTTGAGCCTAACGAGCCCCGCGATCGCCGACCTCGCGCAGCGGGCGCGGGACGCGGCGCCCGGCCAGCGCTACCTGCTCGAGCGCAAAGCCGACGAGCTCACGGGCGCCGAGCTCCGGCGCGTGAGCGGCGAGGCGGCGCGCGAGGCGTTCGACGCGCTGTCGGCGTTAGGCGAACGCGCCGTGCGCGACGCGCTCCCCGCGGCGCCCGCCGGCGTGCATCCGGCCGGCACGGCGGTGCTCGACGCGTCGTTCCTCGTCCGGCGCGATCGCACCGACAGCTTCCGCGCCGCGGCCGGCGACCTCGCACAGGCGCTCGAGCCGCGCGGATTTCGCGTCGAGCTGAGCGGACCGTGGCCGCCCTACCACTTCGTGCGCGACGACGCGTGAGCGACGACGATCTCGAGCTCGCGGGCGATGACCGCCTGATCCTGGGCGACCTCCTCAACCACGTGCTCGACAAGGGCATCGTGATCAGCGGCGACATCACGATCTCCGTGGCCGACATCGACCTCATCCGCGTTGGGTTAGGCATCTACATTACCGCGATCCAGTCGGAGCTCGATCACGCGGCTGCCCGGGAGCGCACGTCGCCCGATGCCGACGTACCTGTACTGCGTCATCCCAGCGGGCTGTGACCCGCCCGCCGCATCCCGCGTGGGCGTGGACGCGGCGTCGGTTCGCTCGCTCGACGCCGCCGGCATGTCGGCGTGGGTGAGCAGCGTCGCCGACCCGTCGCTCACGCCGAGCGTCGCCCGTGCGCGTGCGCACGACCAGGTGGTCCGCGATGCGATGGCCCGCGCCACGCCCGTGCCGGCGCGCTTCGGCCAAGTGCTGGCCGATGACGCCGCGCTCGCACAGTGGATCGCGGACCGGCGCCAATCGTTGCTCGATTCGCTCGCGCGCGTCAGCGGATGTGTGGAAATGACGGTGCGCATTCTGCTCGCGAGCCGCGAGGCGTCGCCGGGACAGGCGCCGCGCGAATCAGGCAGCGCCTATATGCGCTGGGTCCGCGAGCGCCAGCAGGCTCGACAGTCCGTTACGGATCAGGCCGAATTCTTGCGGACGTCGGTCGCCCGTGCAGTCGAGGAAGCCGGGGTCGTACGCGAGGAGAAATGGGCAGCGGTGACGCCGGGTGCGCGCTCGCTAGAAGCGGCGCATCTGGTGCCGCGCGAGTCGATCGCACGACACCGCGAGGTGGTGCGGGCCGCGGTCGAGCGGGACCATCGCATGAAGGTGATGTTGTCGGGGCCGTGGGCACCATACACGTTTTGCGCAGCAGGACATGAGTAGCGGAACCAATCGGCCGAACGGCGCGCTGCCGGCTCCGCGTGTGGATGTGAGCGAGGGGAGCATTGAAGCGTTCGAGGCAGAATTGCGCGCGGTGGCGCGGACACTGCCCGACCGGATCAACGCCGATCCCGATCACGTCGAGAATGGATTGGCTCGTCTCGTCTTGACAGTCGTCGAGCTGTTGCGGAATGTCCTTGAGCATCAGGCGATACGCCGGATGGACGGCGGCTCGCTGTCGGAGGAGCAGGTGGAGCGTTTGGGGCTGTCGCTCATGCGGTTGAACGAGCGGATGACGGAGCTCAAGGCTGCGTTTCACGTCACGGACGATGACTTGAACATCGACCTTGGGCCGTTGGGACGGCTCCGATGATGCCGCACGACAGCGCGCGCGACCATGGCACGTGCCTAACGGACACCGACACTGGAGCACAGCGGAGTGCCCGAGCATATCGCACCGACGAAGAGTCACGGCCTGGTCGAGGTGCTGGACCGCGTCCTCGACAAGGGCCTCGTCATCGCCGGCGACATCAAGATCAACCTGGCGAACGTGGAGCTGTTGACCATCCAGATCCGGCTCCTGGTATGTTCCATCGACAAAGCCGAGCAGATCGGCCTCAATTGGTGGCGCTACGATCCGCGCCTAACGGGAGTCGTGACGTCGCCCTATGCGACCGCGGGCGATTCCCTCGAGAGCCGGCTGGCGCGCATCGAGCGCCGGCTGGAGACGCTGGCTGCGCCGGTGCAGCCGGCCCCACCGCACCCGCCGCGGACGGGCGCCGAACCCTCATCTACGGAGTGAGCTAGCCATGGCAGTCGAGCGTTCGCCCGGTGGCAGTTCTCTCATCGACGTTCTCGACCGCGTTCTCGACAAAGGCATCGTCATCGATGCCTGGGTTCGCGTCTCGCTCGTCGGCATTGATCTCGTCACCGTCGAAGCGCGCATCGTCGTCGCGTCCATCGATACGTACCTCAAATACTCGGAAGCGGTGGGCCTCACCGCCTCCGGCTCGCGCCCGCGCGAGTTGGCCGGGTCGCTGGTCGAGACCGAGCTCGAACGCGTCCAACGCGAAAACCACGAGCTCCGCCTGCGCCTCGAACAGCTCAACGCGCCGGACCGCATCGTCTGAGGACATGACCCTCTCTGGCTCGTCGGACGGGCCCCTCACGGACCCGCCCGACTATCTGCCGACGCTGGTAGAAGCCCCAGACTTTCCCGCAGCCGCCCTGTTTGCGCTGACGGAGCTGGCGCGCCTGGCCTCGAGCCCGCGCGGGTTCCTGCTGTTCATCGACCCGGTCGCTGAACGCCTGGATTCCGTTAGTCAGATTCCGGCCGTCGCACCGGGCGATGGACTGGCGCCTCTTCCGTTGGGCGATCTCTCGCACCCGTGGGTCGTCGCCGCGGTCGCCATGCGGCCGGCGCGCTCCCGCCGCGATGAGCCATCCAGCCGCCTTCCCATGACCGACTGGATCGCGCTGCCGCTGCCTCAGAACTACATGCGCGGCGCGCCCGTCCCGCTCCACCCTCGCCGCGCCCTCGAAGTCCTCCGCGCCAATGGCGCCGACATCGTGCCGTCCAACGGACGGCCCGGCCAATCGCCGGCCGGCGTGGTGGTCCTCGAGGCGGCCCACCTGCGCGATGAGTCGGTGAGCCAACTGGTCCGCCTGGCGTCGCTCAGCGGACCGGTCCTGGGTCGCCTGGCAGGCGTCGGCGCGACGCGACGCGAGAACGACCACCTGCGCCAAGTGTCGAGCCGCCTCACGCTCATGCTCAACGCGCTCCCCGATCCGGTCGTGATCACGGACGCGGCCAACAACATCCTCGTCCAGAACGAGCGCGCAGAGCACCTGCTGGCCGCGCGCGACACGGACTCGCCGGGCCGCCGGCGCGCGCTCGAGCTCAACAACCTGCTCTTCACGTCGGGCCTCGCCCGCGCCGTCATGACGGCCGGCGTGCGCACCGCGCCGCGCGAGCTCACGCTCGTCGATCCGCTCGAAGGCGTCGAGCTGCTGTTCGAGCTGCTGTCGCATCCGTTAGGCGGGAGCGGCGACGGCGACGGCGCCGTGCTGTCGGTGCTCCGCGATGTGACCGACCTCCGCCGCGCCGCCGAAGAGCTCGAGCGCCAGGTGAAGCGCGGCCGCCAAGCCGAGATGCAGGCCACCAAGGAACGCGACCGTCTGAACCTGATCCTGGCCAACGTCGCCGACCCGATCCTCGTCACCGACGACCGCGCCAAGATCCTGCTCATGAACGAGAAGGCCGAGCAGCTGTTCGACATCGGCGGCACGACGGACACGTACGACTACCGCGTCAAACAGGCTGCGTTAGGCAACGACACGAAATTCTCGGCCTTCGTCGGCGAGTTCGCGCTGCTGCAGGAACGCTCGCGCCACGAACGCATGACGCTCGTGCGCCCCGAAGACGGCGCCCTGCTCCCGGTCGAAGTCGTGTCGGGCAAGATCAACAATGATCGCGGCGAAGCGGTGGCGATCGTGTCGGTGCTGCACGACCTCACCAAGCAGGTCGAGAACGAACGCCTCTACCGCGAGCTCAAGGCGTTCTCCGACGAGCTCGAAGCCCGCGTGCGCGCTGCCACCAAGGATCTCGAGGCACAGAACGAACGCCTCAAATGGCAGTCGCAGGAAGTCGAGAAGGCCAACAAGCTCAAGTCGGATTTTCTGGCCAGCATGTCGCACGAGCTGCGGACGCCGATCAACGCGATCATGGGGCACGCATCGCTCACGATCGATCAGATCCACGGCCCGCTCAACGACCGGCAGCGCGATGCCGTCCGGCGCATTCGCGCGGCGGCGCAGGACCTCCTGACGCTGATCAACGACCTGCTCGACCTGGCACGCATCGAGGCCGGCAAGATGCCGATCACGTACGAGAAAGTGGACCCGCGGTACGTGATCGCCGAGATCCACCAGCAGGTGGAGCCCATGGTCCAGAAGCGCGGCCTCACGTGGGCCGCGAGCGTGGCCGACGATTGCCGCGAGATCGAGACCGACCGGCAGAAGTTCAAGCAGATCCTGCTCAACCTGATCTCGAACGCGATCAAGTTCACCCAGCACGGCGGGATCACCGTCACCGTGCGCATCGAGCACGGCGACGAGCTGCGCGTCGACGTCATCGACACCGGCATCGGGATCAAGGGCAGCGACCTCGAGATGATCTGGGAGGACTTCCGCCAGGTCGACCAGTCCATGACGCGCGAGGTGGGCGGCACCGGGCTGGGCCTCAGCATCGTCCGCAAACTGCTCGACCGGTTAGGCGGAAAGGCCTCCGTCGCCAGCACCTACGGCGCCGGCACCACCTTTACCCTCGTCTTCCCGCTGAGCCGGGAGGGGCGTCGCGAAGACGCCCCCGAAGCGGCCATCCCGGCGGCCGGCTGATCGCTCGTTCGAGACGCCTGAAACCTCGACAGTCCGGAGGGCTTCCGGAGGCGATTGAACGGGCTCCAAGTCGCGGTGTTTTGGGAGAGTCAGCGCGCGGTGCGGATGTCATGAAACGTGTCGCCATGACCCGCGTCTTCTGCTCATGGAATCGCACCGTCTGTCGGGGGGCGTGCCTGTCCGGCGGGCAAGCGCAGGGTGGTTGGACTGGGGGAACGCGCTCCCCGTGTTGGCCATCGTGTATTGCCTGCTGTACGTCATCTGGCGAGCGTCCGGACCTCGCGACGACCTGGCGACTCACGTCATAGCCCGGCTGGTTTTCCTTCCGCTCAACACCGGGACCGCACTGCTCGCGTGGCGTGCGTCCAAGCGACACGCCGCAAATCCGCGTACGCAGCGCGCGCTGCGTCTCATCGCCTACGCGTTCGTCTGCGTCCTCGCCGGCAACATCGTCTCGTTCTACGTCGGCATGATCATGGACGGCGATCCCGGCGTGAGCTGGATCAACGTCTTTATTACCCGTTCTACGCGCTGTTCCTCGTGGGGCTTCTCTCGTTTCCGCTCACGCGCCGCAGCGAGCACGAGAACCGCAAATTTCTCCTCGACGCGGCGGCGGTGCTGGTGGGCGGCGGGACGGCCATCTGGTTCTTCGTCCTCCGGCCGACCACCGAGGCGAACCACCTGGGCGCGCTGGCGAGCGCGATCGCCCTCGCCTATCCGTTAGGCGACATCCTGCTCCTCACCGGGCTCACCACGTTCCTCATGCGGCGCCCGGCGAACAGCCGCGGCGGTGCGCGCAGCTGGTTCGTGTTCGGCATTGCCGCGTATGCGGTATCGGATCTGGCGAACGACCTCGAGTTCCTCAACGTCGGGTGGTTCGGCCTGACGTCGACCGATGTGGTGTACCTGGGCGCCTACTGCGTGCTCATCGCGTCGCTGTCGCGATTCTCGTGGCCGGCCCCGATAGCCGACGTGCCCGAAGAACCGCTGCCGGCGGTGCAGCCATTCAGTCCGCTGCCGTACGTCGCGGGCGCGTTCCTCTTCGGGCTCATTCTCGTGGTGGCGCTGCGCGCGTGGCCGGCTCCCCTGAGCGTGCTGTCCATTGGCGCGATGCTGACCACGGCCTTCCTGGTCGTGCGCCAGTTGGCGGCGGTCGGCGAGAACGCCCGGTTGGTGGGCGAGCGTGCGGCGCGTGAGAACGAAGCGCGTTTCCGCGCCCTGGTGCAGCACTCGACGGACGTGATTGCGATCGTCGACGTGGACGGCGTGATCAAGTTCCTGAGTCCATCGGTGACGCGCATTTTCGGTTATGCGCCCGAGGAGCTGTTAGGCCGCAAGGTGACCGAATTCCTGCACCACGAGAGCACGCGCGATGCGGTGAGCCTCCTCGTGTCGGCGGCGGCCAATCCCGGCGTGACGGCGCCCGCCGAATGGAAGGTGCGCCACCGGGACGGACGTTTGCTGAGCGTGGAAACCGTCGGTACCAACCTGCTCGCCGAGCCAACGGTGGGCGGGATCGTGCTCAACACACGCGACATCAGCGAGCGCAAAGCGCTCGAGAAGCAGCTCACGCACCAGGCCTTCCACGATCCGCTCACCAACCTCGCCAATCGTGTGCTCTTCCTGGATCGCGTGAGCCACGCGCTGGCGCTGGTGCGGCGGCACGATCAGATGCTGGCGGTGTTGTTCGTCGACCTCGACGGGTTCAAGACCATCAACGACAGCCTGGGTCACGCGGCCGGCGACCGGTTGCTGGCGGTGGTGGCGTCGCGGCTCCAGACGTGCGTGCGCACCTCGGACACGGTGTCCCGGTTAGGCGGCGACGAGTTCGCGCTGCTCATCGAGGACGCGACCGACGACCAGGCGGCGACGGAAGTGGCGGAGCGCGTCGCGGCCAGCATACGGCACCCGATCCTGGTGGAGGGCAAGGAAGTGTTCATGACGGCGAGCATCGGGATCGCCACCGCGAAGGACGAGGGGAGCGCGTCGGACTTGCTGCGCAACGCGGACATGGCGATGTACGTGGCCAAGAGTCGCGGCAAGGCCCGGTGGGAGCGGTTCGAGCCCGGCATGCACATCCGCGCGCTCGAGCGTCTCGATCTCGAGGCCGAGCTGCGCCACGCGCTCGACCGCGCCGATCAGTTCGTGCTGCTGTATCAGCCCATCGTCCAACTGCAGACGGGCGAGGTGAAGGGCATCGAGGCGCTGGTGCGGTGGGTCCATCCGGAGCGCGGTACGCTGACGCCGGTGCAGTTCATCCCGTTGGCCGAGGAGACGGGCCTCATCGTTCCGTTAGGCCGCTGGGTATTGCGCGAGGCGTGCCGGCAGGCGCAGGTGTGGCAGGCCAAGCGGACCGCGGGTCCGCCGCTCACGCTCACGGTAAACGTGTCGGGCTACCAGCTGCAGTACGACGGCGTGGTGGCCGACGTGCGCGCGGCGCTGGCCGACAGCGGGCTCGATCCGCGGAATCTGGTGCTCGAGATCACCGAGAGCGTGTTGATGCAGCAGAACGAGACGATTCTCGAGCGGCTGCGCGCGCTCAAGTCGGTGGGCGTGCGTCTCGCCATCGACGATTTCGGCACCGGCTACTCGTCACTCGGCTACCTGCAGCGGTTCCCGATCGACATTCTCAAGATCGACAAGGCGTTCGTGGACGACATCGGGTCGACCGGCGCCGAGCCGGCGCTGGTGCGCGCGATCATCGCGTTAGGCGACACGCTGCAGCTGCAGACGATCGCCGAGGGGATCGAGCTCAAGCAGCAGTGGCACGGGCTGCGCGAGCTGGGCTGCGAGATGGGGCAGGGGTATCTCTTCGCGCGGCCGGTGACGGTTGGGCAGATCGACACGTTGTTCGCGGGCGAGGGCACGCGAACCCCCGCGGCGCTGCTGCCGACCGACGCGCCGGCGCCGCAGGGTTCGCGATAGCCTCACGCAAGGAGTGCGATCGGTCCGCAAACGGGGGCGTCGCGTTTGCACTGGCTGTGGCCGGCATCTACTTTCCGGACGTTCCGAGTTGGACGGCGCGCCGCGGGCGCGTTAACGTCACTCCAAGGGAGAGTCCGGATGTCCCACCACCGGTTGGCCGCCCGGCAGCGCGTTCGTGCGGGCGGCGTCTCGCGCTCCATCGTTCCGTTAGGCCTGCTCGCGGCCACGCTCGTGGCGGCGGTCCCGGCCGCCGCGCCGGCGCAGATGGCCGCGGAGCGCATCAGGTATCCAGCGACCCATCGCGACAGCGTGGTCGATGACTACTTTGGCACCAAGGTGCCGGCGCCCTACCGCTGGATGGAGGACGACAACAGCCCCGGGGTGGCGAAGTGGGTGGAGGAGGAGAACGCGGTGACCGCCGCGTACATGGACAAGGTGCCCCTCCGCGACGAGTTCAAGAAGCGCCTAACGGAGCTCTGGAACTACGAGAAGGTGGGCGTCCCGTATCGCGAAGCCGGCCGCCTGTTCTACAGCAAGAACTCGGGACTCCAGAATCAGAGCCCCTTGTACGAGCAGGACACGCCCACCAGCACGCCGCGCGTCGTGCTCGACCCCAATGCGCTTTCCCCGGATGGATCCACGGCGCTGGCCGGGTCGGCGGTGTCGCCCGACGGCAAACTCATCGCGTACGGGTTGTCGCAGGGCGGCTCCGATTTCGAGGAGCTGCACGTCCGCTCGCTCGATGATGGCCGCGAGCTGCCGGACACGGTGCACTGGGTCAAGTTCTCCGGCATCGAGTGGACCAAGGACGGTAAGGGCTTCTTCTATTCGCGCTTCCCGGCGCCGACGGCAGGGCAGGCGTTGACGACCGCCGCGGTCAACCAGGCGGTCTACTATCACGCGATCGGCACGCCCGACAGCCAGGACAAGGTCATTTACCGGCGGCCCGACCTGCCCGACTGGTACATCATGTCGTCGATCACGCAGGATGGGCGGTTCGTGTTCATCAACCTGGTGCACGGGACGGACACCAGGAACCAGCTGCTGTACATGGATCTCAAGGACGGGCTGCACCCCGACCTGTCGGCGCCCGTGGTGCCGATCGTGGCCGGCGGCGACGCCGAATACGCTGCGTTAGGCAACGACGGCGACACGGTGTTCCTGCGCACCACCAACGACGCGCCGAACCGGCGCATCATCGCCATCGTCACGCCGGACACGGCGCGCGCGCACTGGCGCACGGTGGTGCCGGAGCAGAAGAGCGTGCTCGAGGGCGCGCGCCTGGCCGGCGGGCGCATCGTCGCCCAGTACCTCGAGGACGTGAAGAGCGTGCTCGAGATCTACGGGACGAACGGAACCCGCGAGGGCACGGTGCCGCTCCCCGGCATCGGGACGGTGGGCGGCATGTCGAGCCGCATGGATACGCCCGAGCTGTTCTACAGCTTCACGTCGTTCCTCTACCCGTCCACCGTGTTCCGGTACGACTTCGCGAGCGGGCACAGCGAACCGTTCCAGCCGCCGCACGTCGCGTTCGATCCGACACAATATGAAACCAAGCAGGTTTTCTACCGCTCGAAGGACGGCACGCGCGTGCCGATGTTCATCACGGCCAAGAAGGGCACCACGCTCGACGGCTCGCACCCCACGGTGCTCTATGCGTACGGCGGGTTCGACATCAGCTCGACGGCGTCGTTCAGCCCGATCACCGCGGTGTGGCTCGAGCACGGCGGGATCTATGCGGTGGCGAATTTGCGCGGGGGCGGCGAGTACGGCGAAGCATGGCACCACGCCGGCATGCTCGACAAAAAGCAGAACGTCTTCGATGATTTCATCGCCGCGGCGGAGTATCTGATCAACCAGCACTACACGTCGTCGGCGCATCTCGCGATTCACGGCTACTCGAACGGCGGATTGTTGGTGGGCGCGGTGGAAGACCAACGCCCGGATCTGTTCGCCGCGGCGTATCCCGGCGCGGGCGTGATGGACATGCTGCGCTATCACAAGTTCAGCGCGGGCATCGGCTGGGTGGCGGAGTACGGCTCCTCGGACAACGAGGCCCAGTTCCGCACGTTGCGCAAGTATTCGCCGGTGCAGAACGTCAAGAAGGGCACGTGCTATCCGGCGACGATCGTGACCACCGCCGACCACGACGACCGCGTGGTGCCGAGCCATTCGTACAAGTTCACGGCGGCGATGCAGGCCGATCAATCGTGCGCGCGGCCGGTGCTCATCCGCGTCGAGACGAAGACGAGCCACGGCTACATGCCCACCGACAAGCGGATCGCGCAACTGGCGGACGTGTGGGCGTTCACGGCGTGGAACACCGGGATGAAGTAGGCGGGGCGCCGATCGCGTGCGCCTAACCGCGGTCGGCGTCGCGCGGTCGCCCGACAGTGCCGGCGATGCGCGCCTCGAGGCGCGCATCGCGTACGACGATCCGGCGCTGCCGGGCGAGTCGTACTGGATCGACGTCCCCGACGTGTATGCGGACTTCCTTTCGCCTAACGGGAATCCGTGGCTGGCCTGCCTGGTGCCGCTGGCCATGCAGCGCCGCGAGCCGCTATACATCGACGCGCCGGTAGACTCGGCGCTGCTCGACGGCATGGCCGATCTGGCACGTCTCTGGACCGCGTGGTTCCCGCCGCTTCAGCCCGTGCCGGTGTCGGTGGCATCGGTGGTTGGCCCGCCCAACGACGCCGCGCCGGCGGGCCGGTTCGGCGCGTTCTTTTCCGGCGGCGTCGATTCGTTCTTCACGCTGCTGCGGCGCGAGGGCGAACGCGCGCGCAATCCGTACGGCGTGGTGGACGACCTGATAGTCGTGCACGGCTTCGATATGCCGCTCGCCGACCAACCGGCGTTCGACCGCCTGCGCTCGAGCCTCGAGCGCGTGGCCGACGCGATGGGCAAGACGCTCATCCCGATCCGCACCAACCTCCGCCTAACGCAATTCCGCGGGCTCGATTGGGCGCGCGTGGGACACGGACCGGCGCTGGCGGCCATCGCATTGGCGCTCGAACCGCGGTTCCGCGCCGTGGCGCTGGCGTCTGCGCGCGAATACCCGTACTCGAGCGCGGGCTGGGGCTCGCACCCGGTGAGCGACCCGTTGTTCTCGACCCAGCGCTTCCGGTTGGTGCACGATGGCGGCACGTACAACCGCGTCGACAAAGTGTGCGTCGTGGCGGAATCGGATCTGGCCCTGCGGCATCTCCACGTGTGCTGGCGATCGCTGTCGGACGTGAATTGCGGCGCGTGCGAGAAGTGCTGCCGCACCATGACCACGCTCGCCATCGTCGGCGGACTCGAGCGATGCGCCACGTTCCCCACGCGCACGCTCGACCTCGACCGCGTGGCCCACATGTACTGCCACAACTGGGTCACCAAAGGCTTCAACCGGTCCAACCACGCGCTGGCGGTGAAACGCGGACGCACGGACATCGCGGCCGCGCTCGACGCGAGCTATCGCCTAACCAAGCGGCGCGACGTGCTCCTGGGCGCCGCGCGATCGGTGGAGAAGGTGCCCGTGATGTGGCGGCTCGCCAAACCGCTGCAGCGCGCGGCGATGCGCGGCGTCATCCGCTGAGAGGCGCCGGCGCGCCAGCCTGGCCGAACTCGATGCCGCGCCGTTCGTGCCCGGCGGCGGTGGCGATCGCGCCTAACACACAGACCAGAAACGCGGTGAGCGCCATCGATTGCGCGTACGTGGCGTGCGCCGCGAACGCCGCTTCGATGTAGGCCGCGCTGCTGGCGACCAGCACGCCGCACTGGTAGGCGAATCCGGGAAGAAATCCGCGCACCGAGTCCGGCGCCAGCTCGGTAATGTGCGCCGGGATCACGCCCCACGCGCCCTGCACCATGAACTGCATGAGGAACGCGCCGGTCCAGAGCAGCGCGACCGATGGTGCGAACGCCCACAGCGGAATCGTGACCGGGGCGAGCAGCAGCGCGATCACGATCGCGCGCCGTCGTCCGATGCGGTCGGACCACATGCCGAACGCGAGGCCGCCGGCGATGGCGCCGATCATCGAGAATCCCGTGACGAGCGCCCGCGTCTGCGGCGACATGTGCCAGTCGCGCTGCAGGAACGTCGGATACATGTCCTGCGTGCCGTGCGAGGCGAAATTCATCATCGACATGAGCACGACGAGATACGCGAACAGTTTCCAGTTGGCGAGGATCGCGCGGCCGAGTCCGGACCAACTCTCGTGACGCGTGCGTTGCCACACTTCGGATTCCTTGACGCGCACGCGGATGAACAACGCGAGCAGTGCCGGGATCCCGCCGATGAAAAACATCGGCCGCCATCCCCAGCGCGGGAACACGAAGAAGAAGCACACGGCCGCGAGCAGATAGCCGACGGCGTATCCCTCCTGCAGCAGACCGGACAGCATGCCGCGCAACCTCGTCGGCGCCTTTTCCATGGCCAGCGATGCACCGACACCCCATTCGCCGCCCATCCCGATGCCGAACAACGCGCGCAGGATGAGAAACGTGGTGAAGTTAGGCGCGAGCCCGGTTAGCACTTCGATCACGGAAAAGAACACGAGATCGATCATGAGCGGGATGCGGCGGCCGTAGCGGTCGGCCAGCAACCCGAAGATGAATGCGCCCACCGGACGGAATGCGAGCGTCAGCGTGAGCGACAAGGCGATCGCTTTGTCGCTCCGGCCGAACTCGCTCGCGATCGAGGTGAGCGCGAAGACGACGAGAAAGAAATCGAATGCGTCGAGGGTCCAACCGAGAAACGTGGCGAGCACCGCGGCCCGATGATCGCTGGATGGCGCAGGGCGTGCGGTCACGTGCTCGTGGGCTCCGGGCGCCGGCGCAGCTCGCCGATGACGTCATCGACGCGCGATGGCAGCAACAGGCTGTCGGCGATGGCCGCGATCTCTTCGGCTTCGCGCCATTCGCGCTCGAGGGTGGCCAACTCGCCCGCGAGCGCGCGCCGCTCGCGTTCTTCGTGCGCGGCCATTTCGAGCGCCAGCCGGACCGGCGACGCCAGGCGCATCACCAGGGCATGGTCTTGCTGGCGCACGGTGAGCGCGAATATGCCTAACGGAGTGCCGGCGCCTTCGAGCAGCTGCACGGCGTCGGCGATCTGCGCGCGCGTCCCGCCGAAACGGTTCACGACCGGCAGCAGCATCGCGGCGGCGCGCTGCGCCTCTTCGCCCTCCAGCTCCACCGGCGGCGTGTTGGATGGCGATGCGGAATAACGCACGCAGAGGGCCCAATCCGTTGGCGACGCGCCGCCGCGCACCGCGAGGCGGTCGAGATCGGCGCGCCGCACCGGAACGACGACGCCGTTGCCGATCGGAATGCGCGCCACGATTGTTTTGGGCGATCCGTACACGAGCGCGCGTCCCCATTGCGCGATCATGAACGCGAATCCACCCACGCCCACACCAACCGCGGGGCCGCCGACGAACGTCGCGCCGACCGCGGTCACGCTCGCGCCGGCCTGCGCGATACGATGGCGACGGCGCCGGCCGAATTGATCACCGTAGCGCCACGCGGCCAGTTCCGGACGCAGCGGCTCACCAATGCGCACCAGCGTCATGCCGTCGCGCAATTGCGCGAGACCGATGTTGTCGGTAGAGAAGCGCAGTTTCGTGCC
>DATNAM010000143.1:0-13937 GCA_035572595.1 Gemmatimonadaceae bacterium | reverse complement strand
TTCGCCGAAGTCGAGCCCGATGACCTGCTGCGCTACGGTCTCATTCCGGAGCTCGTTGGGCGTCTGCCGGTGTGCGTCGCGCTCGAGGCGCTCGACGAGGAGTCCTTGGTGCGCATCCTCAAGGAACCGAAGAACGCGCTCACCAAGCAGTACACCAAGCTCTTCGATCTCGAGGAAGTGAAGATCACGTTCGACGAGAGCGCGCTGCGCGCGGTCGCCGGCAAGGCCTTGAAGCGCGGCACCGGCGCGCGCGGCCTCCGAGCGATTCTCGAAGAGATCATGACCGACGTGATGTTCGATTTGCCGAGCCGCGACGACATCACGGAAGTGAAGATCACGGAGTCGTGCGTGCTGAACGGCACGCCGCCGTTGCTCGAGCTCTCGGCCAAGCGCCAGAAGAAAGAAGCCTGAAAACCGGGAAGCGCGCGCCGCCTGCGGCGCGCGCTTCCCTATATTCCAGCATGCCCTCCATCGTCCGCGGCGACGAATCCCACGACGTTCCAGACCGCCTTCCGGTCCTGCCGCTGCGCGACGTCGTTGTCTTTCCCTACATGGTCATTCCGCTCCTCGTGGGGCGGCAGGGATCGCTCGCGGCCGTCGATTCGGCGGTGGCGGCGGACCGGTGGATCTTCCTCGTTGCCCAACGGGACGGCGAAGTGCAGGAGCCGCACGCGTCCAACCTGTATCGCGTCGGTGTCATCGGGCGCGTGCTGCAGGTGTCACGGCTGGCAAACGGGACCACCAAAGTGTTGCTCGAGGGCGTGGCGCGCGGGCGGGCGACCAGATACTCGACATCGGGGCCGCTGCTGCGCGCGACCATGGCGGCCGAGCCGCTCGCTGCGGAGACAAGCGGGACGGCGGATGACGCGATGACGCGTCGCGTCGCGACGCTGTTCGAGGAGTACGTGGGGCTGCACCGGCGGCTGCCGCCCGAAGTGCTGTCGCTCGTGCAGGGGAGCGAATCGCGCGAGCGTCTCGCGTACGCCACCGCCGCGCACCTGCAGGTTCGGCACGTCGTTAGGCAGAATCTGCTGGAGTCGCCGTCGTTCGCGTCGCTCACCGAACGGCTGGCGTCGGTGCTCACATCGGAAATCGAGATTCTACGCCTCGAGCGGAAAATCGAGAACGACGTGCGCGGCTCGCTGTTCCAGAATCAACGCGAGTTCTACCTCCAGGAGCAGCTCAAGGCGATTCACCGCGAGCTCGGCCAGGAGGACAGCGACGATTTCGACGACCTGCAGACGGCGATCGCGGCCAAGGGCTTGCCCGAGCAGGCGCGCGAGCGCGCCGACCGCGAGCTGCGCAAGCTCAGGCGCACGCCGCCCCTGTCGCCCGAGTCGACCGTTGGGCGCAACTATCTCGACTGGCTGATCGGACTGCCGTGGACCGAGCGGACGGACGATCTGCTGGACGTCACGCGCGCGCAGAGCGTGTTGGACGAGGATCACTTCGGCCTGCAGGACGTGAAGGACCGGATCCTCGACTATATCGCGGTGCTGGCGCTGGTCGGCAAGCTCGAAGGGCCGATCCTGTGTCTGGTGGGGCCGCCGGGCGTGGGCAAGACATCGTTAGGCAGGTCGATCGCGCGCGCGCTCGGACGGCGCTTCGCGCGCATGTCGTTGGGCGGCGTGCGCGACGAGGCGGAGATCCGCGGACACCGCCGCACCTACATCGGCGCCCTGCCCGGCCGCGTCCTCCAGGCGATGCGCCGCGCGGGCGTCATCAATCCGGTGATTTTGCTGGATGAGGTGGACAAGATGGGGCAGGACTGGCGGGGCGATCCGGCGGCGGCGCTGCTCGAGGTGCTGGACCCGGAACAGAACCGCGCGTTCAGCGACCACTACCTCGAGGTCGAGTACGACCTGTCCCAGGTGTTGTTCATCACCACGGCCAATTCGTTAGGCCAGGTGCCCGAGCCCCTGCGCGACCGGATGGAGATCATCCGGCTGCCGGGCTACGTCGACCACGAGAAGCACGCGATCGCGCGCCAGTACCTCGTGCCGCGCCAACTGCGCACGCACGGCCTCGATCCGACGCTGGTGACGATTCAGCCCGACGCGATTACCGAGATCGCGCGCGGCTACACGCGGGAAGCGGGCGTGCGCGAGCTCGAGCGGCGCATCGCGCGCATCGCGCGCAAGCTGGCGCGGCGCGTGGCGGCGGATCCCACCGCGGGGACGGCCGCCAAGCCCATCGACTTAGGGCCCGGCGATCTCGTCCCGCTGCTCGGCGTCCGGCAGTACGACGACGACCAGACGCATCTCGAAGATCGCGTGGGCGTGGCCACCGGCCTCGCGTTCACGTCGGTGGGCGGCGACCTGCTCGAGATCGAAGTGGCGGTAGTGCGCGGCCGCGGACGCGTGCAGCTCACCGGCACGTTAGGCGACGTGCTCAAGGAGTCGGCCGGCGCGGCCTTGAGCTACGCGCGGTCGCGGGCCTCTCTGTTAGGCATCGACCCCGACTTCGCGCGCGCCCGCGACATCCACCTGCACATCCCGGCCGGCGCGACGCCCAAAGACGGACCGTCGGCGGGCATCGCCATCGCGACGGCGTTGGTGAGCGCGCTCACCGGCGCGGCGGTGCGCGGCGACACGGCGATGACGGGCGAGGTGACGCTCCGCGGACGCGTGCTTGCCATCGGCGGACTCAAGGAAAAGCTCGTCGCCGCACATCGCGCGGGAATCACGCACGTCATCATCCCGGCCACGAACGCGCGCGAGCTGGACGAGATCGCGCCCGACATCCGGGAAGGTCTGGTGTTCCATCCGGTATCGACCATGGACGAAGTGCTCTCGTTGGCGCTGCGCGCCGAGCGCCACATCGATCCGCGGGCGGGCATCGCGGCGGCCGATGTCGCGCACTGAGCCGTCGTCCTCGTCGGAGCACGAGATCCCAACGAAGCGCGCCGAGCCGTTGGTCATCCAGCGGCTGGCATTCCTTGGGGGCCAAGCGTCGCCAGGCGGATGGCGTCCGTCGTCCGAGCTTCCGGAAATCGCGTTCAGCGGCCGGTCCAACGTCGGCAAGTCATCGCTGCTCAACGCGCTCGTCCGCCGCAAGTCGTTGGCCCGGGTGAGCCAGCAGCCGGGCAAAACGCGCGAGATCAATTTCTTCTCGGTGAACGATGCGCTCGTGCTCGTGGACTTGCCGGGCTATGGCTACGCGCGCGTGTCGCGCGAAGAGCGCGCGAAATGGCGTCCGCTCATCGAGTCCTACCTGGAAAGCAGTGCCCAACTGCGCGGCATCGTCCAGCTACTCGACGTGCGGCGCGATCCGTCCGACGATGACCGGCAAATGCTCGAGTTCCTCGCCGAGCTCGGCGTGCCGACCATCGTGGTGTTGACGAAGGTGGACAAGGTGTCGGTTAGCGAGGCGGCGAAGCGCGTGATTCACATTACCTCGACGCTGGGCCTCGAAGCCGAGCAGGTGATTCCGTTCAGCACGGTGACGAGAAGGGGTCGCGACGAGTTGGCGGCCGCCATCGAAAGTCTTCTCGCCGCGGGGCCCTGGCGGGAGGGGTAAAGCCTCGACCGGCGTGTCTGGTGAGTTGCTCTGTAGTAGTCCCAAGGATAACCACAAGGATTCAAAGGATGAGATGATCGCTTCGGTGCAATGGCGGGTCCACCGTTCACCCGCGTGATAGCATCCAGGTGGGTGTGCCGTGGAATTTGGATGTGCACCGTCGCGATCATCCCCATCCGTTGCATCCCTGTTGGTTATCCCTTGAGCCTTTGTCGAAGAAGCCCACTACACGCAGCGCGTTGACGCGCCCGCGAGTTCCCCCTGCGCCGTTTTTATATTACGGTACGAATATGGCTCTCCTCCCTCTCAAAAGGCTCGCTCCGACGCCGGGCGCCAGGACGATCGACGCGTGGCTCGAACAGGTGACGCACGAAATTGAGCGCGGCGACGACGTCGATCGCAGCGTGCTGTGCCGGAAAGCGCTGTGCGAGATCACATATCCGGCGTACGCGGCGAACTGGGAGTCGGCGGTGAATGACGATGCGCTGCCGTTGGGAACGCGCGCGGCGCTGCTGGCGCTCGACCCGCGCAACGTGACGCTCGAGCCCGAGTACTACGCCGACTGCGACCAGCCCAAGTTCCAGCGCGTCAAGCCGCTGCTCTGGCTCTGGTACAGCTTCGATCGTACATCTTTGGGCGGGCAGAACGTGGACGTCGGCGTGCGGCTCAGGCGCGTGCTGGCGGCGCACATCTTCAAACGGTGCGGCGAGAACTTCAAGGCGTTTCAGAACGTCGAGTTCTCGTTCGGCTACAACATGGAAGCGGGCGACGACGTCGTCATTCACCGGCACGTGCTGCTGGACGACCGGGGCGGCATTGTGTTAGGCAACAAGGTTTCGATCTCCGACTATGCGAACATCTACAGCCACACGCACAGCATCGTCGATCAGCGCGACGTGACCAACGCGGAGACGCGCATCGACGACGGCGTGCGGATCACGTACCACGCGACGGTGCTCGCGGGCGTGCACGTGGGCTGCGATGCGATGGTGGGCGCGATGGCCGTGGCCACCAAGGATGTGCGGCCGCACCACGTGAACGTGGGGATTCCGGCCAAGAGCGTGCGCGTCAAGCCGAACGCGCCGGCGGACCACAACGAGTGTCTGCCGACGGCGCGGCAGCGTTCCACCGGAGGAGGCGGACGCGCGTGACCCACCGCTCGGGATTTGCGAGTATCGCTCGCCGCGTGCTTGGCGGCGGCGCTCTGGCCGTGATGATCGCGGCCTGTGCCACGTACTGGCCGACGTTGACCGGCCACAGCACACACACGCGCGGCGACGCGTTCCGGTGCTCGATGGATCAGCTCAAGGAGCTCGGCTACACGCCGCGCACCTGGAACGAAGGCGAAGGGTCCATCGACGCCCAACGCATCAATCGCGATGCATCGGGACAGCTGCCCGAGGAACAGCAGCAAGTGGACATGCTGATGGTGCAGACCAAGGGTAACGCCGGCGGGTCGATCATCGACGTGCGCACCGAAACGGTGCTGCGCCACTACACGCGATCGGGGTGGGTGGAAGACGGACGGCCGGCGTCGCCCGCGGTGCAGCAATCGGGCAAGGCGCTGCTCGACCGGTGTTCGGGAGCCGCCACGGCTCCGTGATCCTGCGTTAGGCGGGGACGCTGGCGGTAATCTCGCCGGCGCGGCCCGGCAGCACGCCGCGGACGATGCGCCGCACCGGGATGCGCTCCGGTGCGGCCAGCCATTCGCCCGCGATCTCATCCAGGGTGACGAACGTCACGCCATCGGCGCGCCACGCGTCGAGCTGGCGCTCGAACAGCGGCAGGAACACCGTCCCTTCCCCTTCGGTATGGATCGAGTGCACTTCGGTGCCGGCGATGGCGCTGCGGTAGTGCGCGACGAGGGCGTCGTCGTTAGGCAGCGCGGGCGACCGCCAGGTTTCGTCCAGCGTCGGGAGCGTCGTCGGCACCTGAAGGGTGCGGAAGCGGCGGCCGCCGGCATCGGGAAAGAATGGCGTGCCGCCGCGCGTGTCCGACGCGTAGCGCAGCGCGAACGCCTCCTGCACCGCGAGCGAACCGGCGGTGGCGTGCCAACCCGGCGCCGCCGATGCGGCGGCACGGCGGCCGAAGATGCGCGCGAACTCGTCGTGCGCGCGGCCATAGTCGTCGCGGATCTGCGCGTTGGTCATCCGGTTCAACCGGTCGTGCCATCGCACGTGGTCCCAGCCGTGGACGCCCACTTCGTGTCCCGCCTCGCCCACCGACCGGATGAGCGAGGCCAGCCGCCGTCCGATCATCGGCGCGGGCAGGAGCGTGCCGTAGAGCGCGGTGCGCGGTCCATAGAGCGACACGGCGCGGGAGCGGATCATTTTAGCGAGGAAACCGCGCCGCGTGAACACGCGGATGATGGCGCGGCCCGACCGGTCCGGGCCTAACGTAAAGAAGAACGTGGCGCGGATGCGCCGCGCCGCGAGCACCCGCAGCAGACTCGGGAGACCGGCGCGCGTGCCGAGGAACGTGTCGCAGTCCACCTTGAGCGCGAGGCGCCGGCGGCCGCCGGCGGCGCCGGCCGGCAGGGGACCGGTCACGGCGCCAGCGGCCGCGGGCGTCCGGCGAGGTAGAATTCCAGCGTTAGGCGGATGGCGTCGTCGAATCCGATGCGCGGCGACCAGCCCAGTCGCTCGGCGGCGCGGCGGATGGACGGCACGCGCGTCGCGATGTCCTGGTAGCCGTCGCCGTAGTATGCTTCCGATTTCACCTCCACGATCGGCGTGCGTTGGGCGACGGTCTCGTACCCCGGATAGCGCGACACGGCCGACAGCAGGCGCTCGGCCAGCTCGCGGATCGAAAGATCGTTGGCGGGATTCCCGATATTGAAGATCTCGCCGTCGGCCACGCCGTTTTCGTTGACCAGGATGCGCATCAGGCAATCGATGCCGTCCTGAATGTGGGTGAACGATCGGCGCTGCCGCCCGCCGTCCACCAGCTTGATCGGCTCGCCGTAGAGGATGTTGTGCAGGAACTGCGTGAGCACGCGCGACGATCCTTCCTTGGGCGAGTCGACGTTGTCGAGATGCGGTCCGATCCAGTTGAACGGGCGGAAGAGCGTGAACGCGAGATGCTCTTGCTGGCCGTAGGCGAAGATCACGCGATCGAGCAGCTGCTTGCTGGTGGAATAGATCCAGCGCTGCTTGTGGATGGGTCCGTACACGAGCGTGGAGCGGTACTCATCGAACTCCGCGTCGGGGCACATGCCGTACACTTCCGACGTGGATGGGAACACCACGCGCTTCTTGTAGCGTACGCACTGCTTGATGATGCGGAGGTTTTCCTCGAAGTCGAGCTGGAACACCGACAGCGGATCGCGTACGTAGGTAGCGGGCGTCGCGATGGCAACGAGCGGGAGGACGACGTCGCACTTCTTGATGTGATACTCGATCCACTCTTTGTTGATCGCGATGTCGCCCTCGAGAAATCGGAAGCGCCTGTTGCCGAGGAACGGCTCGATCTTCTCGGCGGACATGTCGAGGCCGAACACCTCCCAATCGGTGGTGCCGAGGATGCGTTCGGTGAGCGCGTTGCCGATGAAGCCGTTCACGCCGAGGATGAGAACTTTCATGGGGCCGGTGATGGGGTTGGTGCGTTAGGCGCGAGATGCCGGGCGAGGTCCGCGCCGTCGCGCTCGGCGTCGCCCTGGATCTGGGCGCGCACGATCTCGAGCCATTGCGGGTCGGCGGCGCCGCACGCGACGTAGAGGAGGTCATCGATGAGGCGCATCTCGCCGGGCCGCGCGCCGTTGGCGCTCCAGCCGCCGTTGCGCGTGCGCCAGACATACAGCGTGCGTCCGGCGTGCGTGGTATACGCACCGGGGAAGGGATGCGACACCGCGCGCACGAGATTGTGGATCTGGGCGGCCGGCTGCGTCCATTCGAACGCGCCGTCTTCGGGACGGCGGCGGCCGAATTTCGTGGCGCGCGCGGGATCTTGTGGCCGGCGCGGGGCGCGGCCGGCGGCGAGGGGCTCGAGCTGTCGTGCCAGAATGCACACCGCGGCGTCGCGCACGCGGGCATGAACCTCGCCGGCGGTGTCGTCGGGGCCGATGGCGACCACCTGCTGGTCGACGATGTCGCCGGCGTCGGCGCGGGCCGTCATCACGTGGAGGGTGGCGCCGGTTTCGGTCTCGCCGTGGAGGACCGCCCAATTGACCGGCGCGCGTCCGCGGTATCGCGGCAGGAGGGAGCCGTGCACGTTGAAGCTGCCTAACGGAGCGACCGCGAGCGCCGCCAGCGGCAGCATCGCGCGGTAGTAGCACGAGAGGACGAGGTCGGGGGCGGCGGCGCGGAGGGCGGCGAGCTGCTGCGGCTCGCCCAGGCGCGCGTCCAGCCGCACCGGAATGCCGTTCCTAACGGCGAGCTCGGCCACCGACGGAAACCACTGCGTTTCGCCCGGGGTGTCGGCGTGGGTGTAGACCGCCACGACGTTCGCGCCGCGCTCGAGCAGGTGCGAGAGGCAGGCGTGTCCGACGTCGGCGTACGCGAAGATCGCGATGCGCGGCCCGCTCATGGGCGCGGCACCGACCCCTCGACGCCGCCGTCCTCGAGTCGCATGAGGGCGCCCGCGCCGCCATACACGCGGCGCACCAGATAACGCGGGCGGCCGCGCACCTCCTGATAGATTCGCCCGACGTATTCGCCCACGATGCCTAACCCGGCCATGAGCACACCCATCACCACGAACGCCAGCGCGAACAGCGTGAACACGCCGTCGGCCTCCGATGCGCGCAGCAGAATGAACCGCCTCACGAGCAGGTACACGCCGAGGAGCAGGCCGCCGGACGCAGTGAGAAATCCGAACAGCGTGAAGACCTGGAGCGGCACCACGGAGAAGCCCGTCATGAGATCGAAGTTGAGACGGAAGAGCCGGTACAACGAATACTTGGATTCCCCGGCCCGCCGCTCGGCGTGGCGAACCGCCACCTCCGCCGGCCGGCGCGAGAACGTTTGCGCGAGCGCCGGAATGAACGTCGACGACTCCTCGCAGCGGTTGATGAGGTCGATCACCTCGCGCGAGTACGCGCGCAACATGCATCCGTAGTCGGTCATGCGGATCCCGGTGATCGCGGTGGTCACGCGGTTCACCAGGCGCGAGGCGACGCGGCGGAACAAGCTGTCTCGCCTAACTTCGCGCACACCGCCGACGACATCGAATCCCTGATCCGAGAGGGCGAGCAGCTTGGGAATCTCCTCCGGCGGATTCTGGAGATCGGCGTCGATGGTGACGATCACATCGCCCGTCGCGATCGCGAGTCCGGCGAGGATCGCCGGGTGCTGGCCGAAGTTGCGGCTCAGCTCCACCACGCGCAGACGATCGGGATATCGGTCGACCAGTCCCCGCAACGCGTCGAGCGAGCCGTCGCGGCTGCCGTCGTCCACGCAAATCACTTCGGATGGCCGGTCCAGCGTGTCGAGCACGGCGAAGATCCGCGGGACGAGCTCGGGGATGTTCGCTTCCTCGTTGTACACGGGGACGACCACCGAGACTTTCCCGAGAGCGGCCGGGCTCATCGCGCGTTCCCACGTGCGATATCGCGAACGGCCGCGATCACATCATCCTGGTCGGCATCGCTCAACGTGGGATACAGCGGCAGCGACAGGATGCGCTCGGACACGAAGTGCGCGCCGGGGAAATCATCGGTGCACCAGCGATAGCGCTGTTGGTAGTACGAGAACTCGTGCGCCGCCGTGTAGTGGAGGCCGACGCCGATGTTGCGCGCCTTGAGCTCGGCCATGAACGCGTCGCGGTCGATGGTGAGCGCTTCGAGCCTAACGAGCGGCGTGTACAGGTGCCAGGCGTGCCGCGCCGGATACGGTACGGGCTCGGGCACGATGAGCGCATCCAGATCGTGAAACGCCGCCTGGTAGCGCTCGGCCAAGCGGCGGCGCGCGGCGATGAACGCGTCGAGCTTGGGCAGCTGGTGAATGCCTAACGCGGCTTGCATGTCCAGCATGTTGTACTTGTAGCCCGGCACCTCCACGTCGTAGCGCGGCGAGCCGGCCTTGTCGAAGCGCTTCCACGCATCGCGGCTCATGCCGTGGAACTTGAGCAGCGCGACACGCGCCAACACCTCTTCGTCGTGCGTCACCACCATGCCGCCCTCGCCGGTGGTGATGTTCTTGTTGGGATGGAACGAGAAGACGCTCGTCGTCGGGAACGAACCGATACGGCGGCCCTTGTACTCGGTACCCACGGCGTGCGCCGCATCTTCGATGAGCACGAGATGGCGCGCGCGCGCAAGGTCGAGCAACGGATCGAGATCAACGGGCTGCCCAACGAAGTGCACCGGCACGAGCGCGCGCGTACGCGGTGTGATGCGGCGCGCCACCTCGTCGACGCGGATCTGCAGCGTGCGCCGATCGATGTCGGCCAGCACGGGCGTGGCGCCCACCAGCTCGATCACGTTGAGCGTCGCCACGAACGTCATCGGTGACGTGATCACCTCGTCGCCGGGGCCGATGCCGTGCGCGAGCAGCGCCAGGTGCAGACCGGCCGTGGCCGACGACACGGCCGACGCGTGCCGCGCGCCCACGTACGATGCGAAATCGTTGGTGAATCGCTCCACCTTGGGGCCGGTGGTGATCCAACCGGACCGAAGGGAGTCGACCACTTCCGCGATCTCGGCATCGCCGATCGTTGGGCGCGAGAACGGAAGGAACGATGTCCGCGCCGCGCTGTGCGCGGGGGAGGCCGGTAGACGCGAGGCGTCGGTCATCTCGTGGTGGTCGGGTTCGCGGCAGCGACGTCGAAATTCGCCAATACAACATACCTCCGATTTGCGCCCAGGGATGTCCCGTGCATTGGAGCGGCGTCGAACTCGGCGCGGGCGCGGCGCTTGATGACCACCACGAGATGCTCGCCCGAATTCCATCGTTTCCAGAATTCGTCGCGCGACCAATAGAGCGACGCCGGGCGTACGCCGTCGGAGCCGAGCTCGTCTATGTAATCGGCGACTGCAATGGGATGGCGAAGCGCCCACGGGAATTCCTGCGGATAGCAGCGATACGAGACGACGAGCGCGTTGTCGGCGTGGCCCGCGGTGAGGGCGAGGTCGTGCGCCGAAAGGTCCTCGGCCAGGCGAGGCATGGCAAGCGTGATGGCGAGATACAACCCGGCCCAGCCGAGCGCCGCCGGGAACAGCGCGCGGCGGCCGTGTGTTCGCGCGAGCGCGACGGCCGTCCACGCACCGCCCATGAGGAGCACCACGCCCAACACGGCGATTGCTAACGCATGGTACCGCTGGAGCTCGCCGCTCGCGGCGCCGAACACCATGCCGCCCACGGCAGCGACGGTGACCACGATGGCGTGCACGAGCACGGCGCGCCGCACGCTCTCGCCGCGAACGAGCAGTGCGCGCGCCGAGAGCGCCGCCGCGGCGGGGAACGCGGGCAGGATGTACGGCAGGAGCTTGGAGCGCGACACCGAAAAGAACACCAGAATGACGACGAACCAGATGGCGAAGAAGAGATCGTCGCCATAGACCGCGGCGCGGGCGCGCCACGCATCCACCACCTGCCTAACGGTGCGCGGCGCCACGAAAATCCACGGGACGAATCCAACCAGGAATGCCGCGACGAAATAGTACACGGGCCCGGAGCGCCTGGCCTCGCCGGTCGCGAAACGGGCAAAGTGCTCGCGGATGAAAAAGATGGACGCGAAGCCCGGGCTCGCCCGTTCGACGAGCACGAACCAGGGAACCGCGACGGCCGCGAACACGAGGGGAGCGGGCGACCAGAGCGCCTCGCCGATGCGGCGCCATCGTCCGGTGGCGGCCGCCCAGGCGATGAGCACCAACCCCGGAAACACGATCCCGATGAGACCCTTGGCCAACACCGCGAGCGCCACGCACGCGCCTAACGCAGCCAGCGCGCCGCGCGCGGAGGCGCCGCGCTCGCGTGCCATGACAAACCGGCGCAGCGCGAGGAACGCGCCCGTCATGGCGCAGGTGAGGACCCCGTCGGTCAAATTGTATCGGCCCAACACGAAGCTGAGCGGCGCCGAGAGTAAAATGAGCGCGGCCCACAGTCCCCATCCGGGCAACGCCGGCGAGTCGAGCTCGATCGCCAGCATCACCGCGGTTCCAACCGCGGCAAGCCGCGTGGGCAGCCGCGCGGCATATGCGTCGAGCCCGAACACCTTCATCGAGGCGGCGTTCACCCAGTACAGGAGCGGCGGCTTCTCGAAGTAGTGCGCGTCGTTGAGATATGGCGTGACGAAATCGTGTCGCGCGAGCATCTCGCGCGGCACTTCGGCATAGCGCGCTTCATCGGGCTCGATGAGCCACGAGCCCGGCAGCTCGGCGAACAACAGCGCGACGAACACGAGCACGAGCGCGATCAGCGCGCGCCGTTCACCGGCCTCGAACGTTCCGTTGGGCACGGACCCCGGATCGCGCGTCGCGCTCAACGGACCCGCAGCACGTCGTCCACGAATCCGCCATTGCCGGATCGCAGCAGGTACACCGCCTCGCGCAACGCGGCCGCCGAGCGCGGCCATGCATAGCGGGCCGTCGCCTCGTCGATCGACACCCACTCGGCGCGCGCGTGTTCTTCCGAGAGACGGATCGGACCGTCGTCGACGACACCGGCGAACGCGACCGCGAGCGTGACTACGTTCAGCGTGTGCAAGTAGAATGGCTGCACGGTCACGTTGTACAAGCGCGCGATGGCGAGTCCCGTTTCTTCGGCGACCTCGCGAATCGCCGCATCCTCGGGACGTTCGCCATTTTCGATGTGGCCATGCACCGCTTCCCACGCGAACGTACACCGCGTGTTGGGCGCGCGCTGCAGGACGAGCGTTTGCCAGGTGTCACCCTGGCGGCGCAACGGATAGACATCGACGGTCGCAACCCGGGCTTCGATCATTGAGACGGGGAAGCGGCGCCTTGCGGCGCCTTGGGGAATGGGGAACGGGGAACAGGGGGTCGATTGCGAACTCCAGCACGTGACTCACACTTTAGGGCATGAGAAAAGTAAATGCGAATCCTGATCGTAGAAGATGATCCGGAGATGTCGCGCATATTGCGCGACGGGTTGGGCGAGCAGCGCATCGACGCGGTCATCGTGCATACGTTCGCCGAGGGCAGCCACGCGGCGTTTTCGCACGCCTACGATGTGATCGTGTTGGACATCATGCTACCCGGCGGCAGCGGGCTCGACCTGTGCGCCCAACTGCGCGCGGGGGACGTCGCGACGCCGATCCTGATGCTCACGGCGCGGAGCGCGGTGGACGATCGCGTGCGCGGGCTCGAGGCGGGGGCCGATGACTATCTCGTGAAGCCGTTCGCGTTTCGCGAGCTGTTGGCGCGGATTCACGCGTTGGCGCGGCGGCAGCCGCGGCTCGAGCCGGCGCTCAGGCGTGTCGACAATCTCGAGGTCGACCTGCGCGCGCATCGGGTGCGGCGGTCGGGCATCGACGTCGTGCTCACCGGGAAGGAGTTCACGCTGCTCGAGTTCTTCCTGCAACACGAAGGCGAAGTGGTGGATCGGGCCGCGATCACGGCGTACGTGTGGGACGACAACCACGATCCGTTTACCAACGTGCTCGAGGTGTTGGTGCGGCGATTGCGCCGCAAGATCGATGACGGGTTCGCGCCGCGGCTGATCCATACGGTGCGCGGCGCGGGGTACCGGTTCGGCCAGTGAGGCGCCATCGATGCAGCCGCTGACGCGCATCCGGCTCGGCCTCACGGCGTGGTACGCGGCGACGTTCGGCCTCATTCTCGTTCTGTTAGGCGGCGGGCTGTTCACCGTCATCCGGTCGCAGATCACGTCGCAGTTGGACGCGTCGCTCGAGGCCGCCACGGAGCAGCTCATTCGCGCCGCGAACATCCGCGAGATGGAAGCCGCCGAGGCGCGCGGGCAAGTCGTCGACGCGGTGGACGAGCTGCACATTCCGGATCGGCAGTTGTTCCTCCTCACGGCCGACGGTGCGCCGTTCAAGCCGCCGGCGGCGCCGGCGTGGGTGACTCGCGCGGCCGCGCGCGCGGCATCGGGCGGCGACGTCACGGTGAACGCGCACGTCGGGCACGGACACACGCTGCGCATTCATGCCACGAGCTTCACCACGTCCAGCGGCACGCACTACATTGCGCTCGCCGCGGCGGACCGCGTGGAGCTCGAGGACCGGTATGCGTCGCTCATCGGCGCGTTCGGCGGCGCGACGCTGGCGGCGCTGCTGCTGGTTGCGTTAGGCGGGTGGGTGTTGATGCGCAAATCGACGGCGCCCGTGGAAGCGACGATGGCACAGATGCGCCGCTTCATGGCCGACGCCGCGCACGAGCTCCGCACGCCCATCGCCGTGCTGCGCACGCGCGCCGAGGTGGCGCTGCAGCGCGAACGCGACCCGGCGGCCTACATCCAGACGCTCACGCGCGTCGAGGAAGAGGCCCAGCGGTTAGGCGC
>DATNAM010000142.1:0-7866 GCA_035572595.1 Gemmatimonadaceae bacterium | reverse complement strand
GCCGAGGTACAGAATCGACGGAGACATGGGGCTGGTCCTCTGGCAGTGCGACATTGTCGCATGTGGCTCTGGCACACCTGCACGATCACGGTGAGCTAACCCACGACCATGTCAGGGGGCCAGCCCCTTCATATCTTCTTTGAGCAACGACAGAGGACCTCACCAGTCGCTAGCCCATCATGCAGCATCGACTTTTATTTCAAACTGCCCCACTGCTCGTGTAGCCCGCGGCTGGCGTCGGGCTCTGGTACCGGTTATTTTCACCAGTCTGTAGACAACCGGTCACCCGGGCCCGACTTCAGCCCCGAGCGTCATATGCACGCCTTCATCGAAACCCAGAAAGAATACATGCGCACCGATGTCCCCCCGTTTCGTCCCGGGGACACGCTGCGCGTTGCCGTGCGCGTCAAGGAAGGCGACAAGGAACGACTCCAGGCGTTCGAGGGCATCTGCATCGCCCGTCGGGGTGCCGGCGTCAGCGAGACGTTCACCATGCGCAAAATCTCCAACGGCGTCGGCGTCGAGCGCATTTTTCCGGTGCATAGCCCGATGATCGGCACCATCACCGTGGTCCGCCGGGGTCGCGTGCGTCGCGCCAAGCTCTACTACCTGCGCAACGCAAGCGGCAAGCAGGCTCGCATCCGCGAGCGCAAGACGCACGTCGGTCAGGCCGCCGAGGAGTAAGTCCGGTGGGTGGCCAGCGCGGCGCGGACTCTGGCCGGCGCGCCGGCGTACACCGCCAACGCTGGACCACCATCGAACGTGACTTGCACCGCCAAGGCGCGGTGCTCATTGCCGGCGTCGACGAAGTCGGACGCGGCTGCCTCGCCGGACCCGTCGTCGCCTGTGCGGTCATTATGCCGCCCGACGCCCGCGCACTCCCCGGCGTCGACGACTCCAAAATGCTGCCCGCCGCCAAACGCCGGCACCTGGCCGGCCTCATCGCGGCCCGCGCCGTCGCCTTTGCGTTAGGCGCGGCCTCGGTGCTCGAGATCGAGCGCCTCAACATCTATCACGCTTCCACGCTCGCCATGCGCCGCGCGCTGCGCCGCCTCCGCGCCGCGCCCGATCGCGTACTCGTCGACGGCCGCCCGATCAAGTCGTTAGGCATCGAACACACCGCCATCGTCGACGGCGACGACAAGTGCTACAGCATCGCGTGCGCGTCGATCGTCGCCAAGGTCACGCGCGATCGCCTCATGGAGTTCCTCGCCCGCCGCCACCCCGCGTACGCGTGGGAACGCAACTGCGGCTACGCCACCCCCGCGCACGTTCAGGCCCTCCGCGACACCGGCTCCAGCCGGCACCATCGCAAAGCCTTCGTCGACACCGCCCTCTACGGTCCGCCGCAGCTCGAGCTGTCCTTCGATGAATCGGATGTCCCCGACAGCGTCGCCACTCTGATCGCCGACGCGTTCCCGGCTGCGCCAACCGACCAGGCGACCATATGACCGATCCAACGAACGAACCGTCGGTGTTCCGCTCCGGGCTTTTCAATGGCCAGGTCGCCCTCATCACCGGCGGCGGTACGGGCATCGGTTTCGGCATCGCCCAACTGTTCGCCGAGCTCGGTGCCACGGTCGTCCTTGCCAGCCGCAACCAAGCCCACCTCGATCCGGCCGTTGCCCAACTGAAGGACGCCGGGCGCGACGCACACGCCGTCGTCCTCGACGTGCGCGACGCCGATGGCGTCAAGGCGGCAATCACCTCGGTGGCCGACCGTTTAGGCCGCATCGACGTTCTCGTCAACAATGCCGCCGGAAATTTTTACGTCCCGTCGGAATCGATGAGCGCCAATGCCTGGCGATCGGTCATCGACATCGATCTCTCGGGCACCTTCTTCTGCTCGCAGGCCGTGATGCCCGTGATGCGCGATCACGGCGGCGGCCGGATCGTCAACGTGTCAATGACGTTGCACTACCGCGGATGGCCGCTCATGGCGCACGCCACCGCGGCCAAGGCCGGCATCGATGCGCTCACGCGTACGCTCGCTCTCGAATGGGCGAAGCATCGGATCCGCGTCAACGCCGTGGCTCCGGGCCCCATCCCGACGGAAGGCGTGAAGAAGGCGTTCTCCGCGCCGCCCTCGGTCAAACAGGATGTTTTCTCCGCCGAGCGCGCGATGGAGGACTACGCGCGCCGCGCGATTCCACTCGCTCGCATGGGATCGCCTCGCGACATCGCGAACATGGTCGCCTTCCTCGCCTCACCCGCCGGCGACTGGATCACCGGTGCGATCATGGTCGTCGACGGCGGTGAATGGTTGCAGAAGAGCCCGAATTGACGATTTCTCATTGACGATCGGTCACTAACGGACTCGCACAACCGGTTTTTCTTTCCACCGAGTGACTCAAGTCACACGCGAAACGCAGGGCACATTTTTAGCATACTCCTCACGTGTCCCAGTAGACCTCACTCGAGTGGAAACAAACCGGAGCAAACCATGAAACAGCTCAAGACCATCGCGGTAGTCGCGCTTGTCGCACCAGTGATGGCCGCCTGCGCCTCGAAAGGATTTGTCAGGGAGAACCTGGCGTCCGGCCTCGCCGCGCAGAAGGCGTACACTGACTCGTCGGTCACGACCGAGCGCACGGCGCGCATGGCCGCCGACAGCTCGCTCTCCACGGACGTAGCTTCGCTGCGCAAGGATCTCGATAGCCTTCGCACCGAGTTCGGCGCGAAGATCACCGCGCTGGAGGGCGGGCTCCAGTTCGCATTGCCGGTGCACTTCGCGTTCGATGACGCCACGGTTCGTGACGAAGATCACGACGCGCTCGACCGGTTCGCCAAGATCGCGCAGAAGTATTATCCTGGCTCGGCCGTCACGGTCGAAGGCTTCGCCGATCCGGCCGGGTCGCAACGCTACAACGTGAAGCTCTCCGAGCGTCGCGCTGAAGCGGTCAAGGCGTATCTCCAGTCGCAGGGCCTTACCGATCAGGTCGCCACGGTCGGCTACGGCAAGACGCGCCTCGTCGTCCCGGGCGCCGAAAAGGACGCGCCGGGCGCGGAGAAGAACCGTCGCGTGGTGTTCGTCATCGAGAGCAAGGGCGACTCGACGGCCACCACCGCGTCCACGATGCAGTGAGTTGGACTAACGACTGGTGATGTGAAAACGGCGCGTCCACGTGACGCGCCGTTTTTACATCCTCCGCTTTCCGTTAGTCAGCCGATTGCGGCGCGCCCGCGGCCGGCGCCTTCTTCCGGCGCGCCGCCAACATCAGGTCCGGTGCTAACGCGGCGCCCAAGACCGTCACCGGCGCGTTCTGCACCAGCTGCAACAGCAGCGCGACGCCCACCGCCGCGTCCGACGACAGGCCCATGGCCTGCGCCGTCACCGCGTACACGAGCTGAAACACGCCCATGTTGCCCGGCGTCGCCCGCACCAGAAATCCGACGTTCACCAACAGCATCGCCGTGATGCTCCCGGCCAGCGAAATCGGAAAGTGTGCCGCACGTGCCGTGAGATGGTACGACGCGATCTGGGTCGCCCAATTCACCACGGTGAGCACCAGCGCCGCCCCCATGCGCTTGATGGTGACGATGTGCGCCAGCCGCTCGATGAATCGCTCGAAAGCGCGTACCACGCGTTTGAACACGCCCGTGACGTGCGCGTCGGGCGGCGGCGGATGCGGTGCGTGCGCCAGCAGCGCGATCAACACCACCACGATGGCGCCGAGCACCACGATCGCTTCCGGACGCCACCGCGCGACGTTCTCCGGCACGGGGAAAAGAAACGCCGCGCCGATGAGCACCAGCACGTAGCCGATGAAATCGAAGAGCCGCTCGAGCGCCAACGCCGCCACGACGCCCGTGCCCGACGCCTCGGAGCTGCGCGTGACCAGCACCGCGCGCGCGGCCTCGCCGCTGTTGGCGATGAGGAGATTGTTGATGCCCGCGCCCGCGAACGTCGCCCGCATCGCGAGGCCCAACGACGGCGCGCCGACCGGCCGCAGGAACAACCACCACACGAGCGCCTTCGACACCACCGTCGCAATGTTGGCCAGCGCCGCCAACAGCAACAACCATGGCGACGCCGATTGGATCGCGTGCCACGCTGCATCCCAATGCACCGTTCGCGCGTAATAGACCAACAGCGCAACCATGCCGAGCGTCAGCGCGCCGTGAAGAAATCTTTTGTTGGTCAGTCGCAGTCCCATGGCGATGCCGGACACAGGAAAACAGCAGGCGTAGAACGGTAGCAGGACATCGATCAAATGTCAGTCTGTTCGGACGCAATTCGGACCCGCGCGCGCGTCGATCGGTGTCTGACAGGCCCAACGTACACCGGACGAACGGGGTACTACGTGACGCTCGACGGGCATTAGGCTTGGCCCGCACCCCGACCTTGAACCCATCGTGATGATCGACCCCTTCCACCCTGGGTGCACCGGCCGTCGTTCGCGGCGCCGATTCGCATCGATTGCCGCCCTGCTCGTCGCTTCGTGCGTGTTCGCGATCCCGCGGTCAGTCTCGGCTCAAGTGGGAACGTCGACCGACATCCTAACGGGAACCGTCACCGATCCGACCGGTCACCCCGTCGAGGGCGCGGACGTCGAAGCCATGGCGCTCGAGACCGAGATCACGCGCCACGCGCACACCAACGACAAGGGACGATACACCATTGTATTCCCGGATGGCGGTGGCCAGTACCGGATCACGGTTCGGTTCATCGGCATGGCGCCCTCCGTTCAGTCGGTGGCGCGACAGGCCGACGAAGATCGTCTGGTGGCCAATGTGCAGATGTCGCCAACCGCGCAGCGCCTGGCGACGGTAACGGTGCAGGGCCGGCGGAACAACGGCCGCGGCAATCGGCGCACGCCCGGTTCCAACGAACGCGACATCACGTCCGAGATGGCCGCGCGCCTTCCCGTCGACGCGAGCGATCTGAACGCGCTGGCGACGCTCGCTCCCGGTGTCGTCGGACTCGACGGCACCGATTCCACCGACGCATCGTTCTCGGTGGCGGGCCTTCGCCCAACGGCCAACTCGGTCACGCTCGACGGACTCAGCTTTGGATCCGGGTCCGTTCCGCAGGACGCCGTGCGATCGACGCAGGTCGTCACCAGCACGTACGATGTCGCGCGCGGTGAGTTCAGCGGCGGGCTCGTCGCGTCCACCACGCGCGGCGGCACCAACGTCCCCGAGGGATCGTTCACCTACACGCTGCGCGACCAGTCGATGGCGTGGGGCGCCGGCGATTCATCGTTGTCGGCCGCCTACACGCAGAACCAGTTGGGCGGCGGGTTAGGCGGGCCGATCGTGAAGGACAAGCTGTTCATCTTCGGCGCGGTGCAGGGGCGGTGGCGCGACAACCAGCTGCCGTCGCTCCTCAACGTGAATCCAGCCGTGCTCCAACGGTTAGGCGTGAGCGCGGACTCGCTCAACCGGTTCCTGTCGCTCGTCGGCACCGCCGGCGTCCACCCCGACCTGCCCGACATCCCGCCCCAGCGCAGCGCCGACAATACGTTAGGCCTGCTGCGCGCCGACTGGCTCATTTCGGACAACCAGACGCTCATGGTCCGCGGCGACTGGCGCGACGTCACGCAGAACCCCACGCGCGTCAGCCAGTTCGCGCTGCCGCAGACCGGCGGCACGTCCGACGAAACCGGCGGTGGCATCATGGCGGTGCTCACGTCGTACTTCGGCGGCAGCTTCATCAACGAGCTCCGCACCTACTGGTCGCGCGACCATCGCTCGGCTGATCCGTTCATGGATCTTCCCGATGGCCGCGTGCAGGTCGCGTCACAGCTCTCGGACAGCTCGAACGGGATCTCCGCGCTCGCGTTCGGCGGCAGCAACGGACTGCCGCAGCGCACCAACAACACGAGCTTCGAGACCACCGAAGAATTGTCCTGGCTCCCCGGCAGCGGCGCGCACCGCATCAAGGCCGGATTGTATTACGACAACACGCGCTACGATCAGGACGTCACGACCAACGAATTCGGGACGTACTTCTATTCGTCGCTCGATGGCCTCGCCAACAACCAGCCCGCCGAATTCACACGCACGCTCGCGCCGGCCATTCGCGCCGGCACCAGCGAGAACGGCGCGTTCTATCTGGGCGACATCTGGCGCATCGGCCGCGTGCTCCAACTGACGTACGGCGCGCGCGTCGAAGGCGCAACGGAATCCGGCGCGCCCGCGTTCAATCCGCTCGTCGATTCGCTCTTCGATCGCCGCACGGATCACTTCCCGTCCGAGCTGAGCGTCAGTCCCCGCATCGGGTTCACCGCTCTGTTAGGCGGAGCCGGCGGGTTCGCGTCCACCATCGTCCGCGGCGGCGTCGGCGAATTCCGGAGCCCCACGCCGAGCGGCCTCTTCGCCGCGGCGCAGGGCGCCACCGGGCTCCCCGGCACCGAGTCGCAGCTCGTGTGCATCGGCGCGCAGGTGCCGATTCCCGATTGGACGTCGTTCGGCCTCGATCCGTCCACGATCCCGACGCAGTGCGTCGGCGGCGCCGGCACCACGCTCAATCAGTCGCAGCCTAACGTGGTCGTGTTCGATCCGGGCTTCACGTCGCCGCGCGCCTGGCGCGCATCGCTCGGCGTCCAGCGCCGCGTGTTCGACCGCATCGGGCTCAACATCGATGCGAACTGGACGCGCGGGGTGAGCCAGTACGGCTTCTCGGACATGAATCTCGATACGGTGCCCAAGTTCCGCCTGGCCGGCGAGCACAACCGCCCCGTGTACGTCACGCCCTCCGACATCGATCCGACGAGCGGCGTCGCGAACAGCGCCGCGTCGCGCGCGCATCCCGAGTTAGGCGACGTGATCGACGTGCAGTCGAACCTGCGCTCGGAGTCGGGGCAGGTGACCGTCGGCGTCAACGGGTTCACCGATGCCGGAGCCGTCTACTCGATCTCGTACACGTTCACCAAGGCGCGCGACCAGTCGTCGTTCTCGTGCTGCTCCGCCACCGCGGGCTTCTCGTCGCCGACCACCGGCGGCAATCCGAACGTCCCCGAATGGTCCAACAGCAACTACCAGCGCGAGCACGCGTTCATCGGCACGTTCACCGTGCCGCTCAATCCCGCCATCGAGCTCACGAGCATCGCGCGGATGTCGTCGGGCGCGCCGTTCACGCCGCTCGTCTCGGCCGACATCAACGGCGACGGCGCGCGCAACGATCGCGCGTTCATCTTCGATCCCGCCGGCACCGCCGACACCGCGGTGGCCAACGCGATGCGCCGCGTGCTCGCCAACTCGTCGTCTTCGGTGAAGGACTGCCTGCTCGCCCAGATGGGCAGCGTCGCCGCGCGCAACAGCTGCACCGGTCCGTGGCAGCCGGCGTTCGACCTCCAGCTCAACATCCGGCCTAACGTACTGGGCCTCGATCGGCGCCTCACGCTGTCGATCGTCACCACGAACCTCATCTCCGGCATCGACGAGGTGCTGCACGGCGAGAATGGGGCGCACGGATGGGGCGCCGTCCGCTTCCCCGACCCGACGCTGCTCTTCGTGCGCGGCTTCGACCAGTCCACCAACAGCTACATCTACTCGGTCAACGGGCGCTTCGGATCCACCGCCGCGTCGGCGAGCGCGTTCCGCGTGCCGTTCCAGATCGGGTTTCAGGGACACTTCGCGTTAGGCCCGGATCGCACGCGCGACCGGCTGCGCGCCGCGTTCGGTGGCGGCGGCCGCGGTGGCCGCGGCGGCGGCGCCCAGCCGAGCAGCGGGCCCGGCACGGCGTCCGATTTCGCGTCTCGCCTGGGGCGCGGTTTCACCAATCCGGTCACCGCCATCATCACGCTCAAGGACTCGCTGCACCTGACGACGGAGCAGCTCGCGCAGCTCCAGCCGATCGCCGCGCAGCTCGACGCCAAGAACGACAGCGTGCAGGTCGCGATCCGCAAGAAGATCGACGAT
>DATNAM010000141.1:0-7757 GCA_035572595.1 Gemmatimonadaceae bacterium | reverse complement strand
GCGGTGAGCGAGTCCCGGTCCTTCTCGAGGCTGTCGATCGACGACTCCTGGTCGTTGAGCTTCGCCAGCAGCCGCTCGTAGTACTGCGACGTCTGTGCGACCGCCTTCATGTTCTCGCGAATCCGGTTCTGCTCGGCCGTGATCTCGGCCACGCGTTGCGTGCGCGCGGCGATGTCTCCCTCGACGCCGGCGATGGATTGCTTGAGCTGAATTGCCTTACTGAGCGCGTCGCGTACGTTTGACGGCACGTCGCCCGCTCCGCTGCCCGTGCGGCTGTAGAACAGCAGTTGGTCCAGGGCCGCCGAGGCGAGCATGATCGTTTCGTTGGTGACGAGCTCCTCTTTCACCGTTAGGACGGTGACCTTGTTGGCGACGGCGGTCCCCTTGAAGCGGTACAGGTCCGGCGTTGTTTCGAACGGCTGCTGCGTGTCGACGAGCTTCCAGCCGGAACGGATGGGCCGCTCGATGACGAGGGTCTTGTCTTTGTTAGTCTTGTTGTCGGCCGCGTACTCCTGCGACGCGACGAGCTTGCGGCTGACGATGAGCACGCCCTTGTCGATCTTCGCCGTGAGCAGCGTAGTGTTCTGGGTGTTCTTCGTGTCGTCGACCGGCATGTCGAGGTCGATGCCGTAGCTGAGCAATCGCTCCTGGCCCGGCGGCACGTCGTCGATGCGCGCATCGCCGGCGTAGACGCCTTTCTCGAGCACGGTGACCGGACCTTGCAGCAGGTGCTTGCCGGTCGTGTTCTTGAGCAGTACGCCATTGAGCGGATTCGATCGCAGCACCGACGCGTTATAGATCGAGACTCGCTCGACCTGGACGCTGTCCGTGATGATCGGGAGCATGGCGGACTTCTGCCGCGCGAGCGTGACGTCGGGGACGGTGTACTGGAACAGTGCTCCGAGCTTGGCAGCCGACGCGACGGCCTGCACGGATGCGGCAGCGTCCAGATTCGCGGCAGGCGAACCCGCCATCCCCCGGGTCACTACCATCTCGTTGAGCGCCAGCGGCATCGGTCGCCCATCACGGTCGTAGCCGATTCGGCGCCCGACGCCGCCCGGCGTGCCGGACTGCATCCTAACGCGCTCGCTATCCGTCGCCGTCGCGCCCTCGTATACCTGCGGACGCAAGCCGGCGTACATCTCCGGAACGACGGTGGGCCGAGTCGCGTACAGCGGCTGATAGAGATCCATCACGAAGGAGATCGGGCGGCCGCTCACGAGTGAGAGCGAGACGTGGTTCCAGTCGCTCTCCGTCTGATTTTCGACGATCGCCCATCCTTGCAGCTTGCCTAACTTGCTCCTGTCGTCGAGAAGCAAGCGGTAGCTGGTTTTCCAGATCGGCGTCTCGACGACGTAGCCGATTCGAACACGCCGCTCACCGGTGCCGGTGAAATTGATCGTCACGGGCTTCTGGTCCTGATCACGCGCCTGCACCAGCGCGCCGAGCGCGCGCGTCAGCTCCTCCTGCAATTGGGGATCGTCCAGCGTGAGGTTGGTGATCGACGGCAGCTCGACGGAGCGAATCGTCGCGCCGGTGAGGAGATTCAGCACGGGGACGTCGATGGGTGCGTCCTTCTCTCCGCCTTTGGCGCGTGACTCGACGCCGAGGATGATGCCGGAGAGCTTTTCGGCCTGCGATTGAATCGTGACGCGCGCGCCACGCAGCTGGTTGAGCAGTTGGGCGAGGCTCGGATTCTGCGTGATATCGACCTGAAAGCTCTTGAGCGTCTTTGCCAACGGATCCTGCGACGGATAGGTGATCACGCCGACTCGCCCGCCATCCTGATCCTGGAGCACGAGCGACTTGAGGATGTCGTTGATCTGGCTCGTCTTGAAACGAAGCTCGGTGGCGCTGTTGCCGCGCACTGAGCCCGCGTGCTCGAAATAGCCGACGCCGGAGGAAAACAGGACGACTTTCGTCACCGGCACGTCCGTTGTGGTTGGTGCGACACGGTCAATTTGCGCGGCCGCGACTTGGCTCGACGCTAGTCCGACCAGCAGGGTCGCGATCAGGCAATTTTTCATAGACTCTCCATGTCGACGCCATCGATGCGACGCCGCAACTGACCGTCGGCGCCCCCTGCCCTACATGGAGACGATCGTGGAGCTCTAAATTGCACATGTTGCGACAACGCCCAACGGAGGGGGCTCACGAGTCAGCCGCGGGGAGCGGTCACGCGATTCGTGTCCCTGTCGCGCGCTTGGTATTCGTTAGGCCCAGAGTCGTCGCTCGCCGCCGCCGCGGTCGAATAGCAGACGACGACGGCTGCACGTCGAACGGCAGCCGCCGTGGGGTCTCGCGATGCCCCGGAGAAAAGCGCGGGTCATCAATCCCCGCGCATCGCCTCGATCGGGTTCACCCGCGCCGCGCGCCGGGCCGGAATCCAACTCGCGGCGAGCGCGAACACCACCAGCACCGCCGCCGCGCCGCCCAAGCTCGCCGGATCCGTGGGGCCCACCTCGAACAGGAACGACCTCAGAAATCGCGCCACGATCGTCACGAGCACCAGTCCGGCCGCCACGCCGGCGACGCTCAGCGTCAGACCCTGCCGCGCGACCATCGCCGCCACCGATGCCGGCTGCGCGCCTAACGCAATGCGGACGCCGAGCTCGCGGCGCCGGAGCGTCACGATATAGGCGATCACGCCGTACAGGCCGATCACGCCGAGGATCAGCGTCACCGCCGCCGCCACGCTGAGGATGATCATCGTGAACGTCAAACGCGCCATCGAGAGATCCATGCGGTCTTGCATGGTCGCGACGTCGAAGGTGGGGAGCGTCGGATCGATGTCGTGTACGACCGCCTCCATTGCCCTCGTGGTGGTCGCCAGGTTGTCGCTCGTGCGGACCACGAGCGCCATCGTCTGCGACACGCCGCCGAACGTGGTATCGGATGCGACCGACTCGGACTGATAGATCTCGGGCGCCGCTGGCGCAGCCAAGGACGTGTCGCGCACATCGCCCACCACGCCAATCACTCGGAGCGGAGCGCTCGTCGGCAGCTCGCGGACAGTCTTGTCCAATGCGTTGGCGCCGGTGGAGTCGTGGAAGTACACCCGCGCGGCCGCTCGGCTGATGACCACCTCGTTAGGAGTCTGCCGCTGGATGTGCTCGAATCCGCGTCCGGCGATGATCGGCATGTGCATCGTGGAGAAGTAGCCGCTATCCACCCTGCTATAGATGGCGAGGGGCGGAATCTTCGTCCGATCCGCGTCGTTGCCGTCCACGTAGGTGGGATCCCAGTTCATGCCGTTGCCGCCGAGTGGCAGATGTCCCGTTAGGCCCACCGACCGGACGCCGGGAATGTGCGCGGCCCGCTCGGTGAGCTGGGCGTAGAACCGCACGATGGCGGAGTCGTTGGGATAGCGCTGGTGTGGCGTGGTGATCCACAGGGTGGCGAGCCCATTGGCCTCGAAGCCCGGGTGCACGTTTGTGAGTCGCTCGAAGCTGCGCAGCAGCAGGCCCGACGTCGCGAGCACCACGAGCGCAAACGCGATCTGTGCGCCCACGAGGACGCTGCGCAACCGCTGCCGCGCGCGTCCTGTCGTCCCGCCGCGATCGCCTTCGCGCAGGCCCGAATACACGGGGCCGCTCAGGAATCGAAGCGCGGGCACGAGGCTGCACGCGAAGGCCGCGATCAGCGTCGTGAGCATCGTGAACGCGATCACCTGCCATCCGACGTGGATTTCGGTGAGGCGCGGGATCTGCGTGGGCCCATCGGCCACCAGGAGGCGCACGCCCGCCCACGCGGCGCCTAACCCCAGCGCGGCGGCCACCGACGCCAGCACGATGGCTTCGCCGAAGAACTGACCCACCACGCGCGCGCGCCCAGCGCCTAACGCGGCCCGCACCGCGAATTCGCGATGCCGAGCGTCGGCGCGCACGAGCATCAGGTTGGCGACGTTGGTGCAGGTCACCAGCAGCACCAGCGCGGCCGTGGCCGCGATCATCCAGAGCGTGCGAGAGACATCGCCCACCACGTCGTGCCGCAACGGCGTGAGATAGGGCACGGGCTTGGCCTGGTCCAGCATCATCTGGGTGGTGACGCCCTGCACCATTTGCGGCGTGACCGAGACCAGGCGCGGGAGCACCTGCTTGAAATCACGCTCCGCCTGTTCGAGCGTGACGCCGGGCTTGAGCCGCGCAACCGCGTCGTAGTTGAATCCCCCGCTCTGCGGATCGTTAGGATCGAGGCGCAGCGGAAGCCAGAGCTGCGTGGTGGTGCGTGGAAATCGGAACGAGGCAGGCATGACGCCGATGATCTCGGTGCTCTTGCCGTAGATCAGGACCTTTTTCCCGATGACGGACGGGTCGGCGCCATAGTGGGATCGCCAGAGGCCGTCGCTGAGCACGGCGACCGGCGACGCGTTAGGCAGATCTTCTTCGGGCGTGAACCAGCGGCCCATCTTGGGCGGCACTTGAAGGACCTGCGCGAGATTCGCCGTCGCCTGCGCGTCGTCGAGATGCGCCGGCTCGGTGCGCTGCGCGGGGTCGACGAGGTCGGCCGAGTTGGATTGATAGGCCGCTATGCCGCTGATGGTGGTGGCGTAGCGCTGGAAGGTGAAATACGTGCCGCGCGTCTGCTCCGCCTCGCCGAGTCCCACGGACGGAATGTGAAACCATGCGCCCACGAGCTGCCCGGGGTCGCCGTAGGGCAGCGGCCTGAGGAGCACGGCATCGACGACGGCGAAAATGGCCGTCGCCGACCCGATGCCGATGGCGAGCGTGAGGATGACGGAGGCGCTGAAGCCCGGCGCGCGGCGAAGCGAGCGCCAGGAATGCCGGAGAGACGTGGGCAGGCCCATTGCAGACTCGTGGGATGCGGGTGACACCCGAGCGTACGAGGCGCGGCGCGTAGAGGTTTCGCGGCGAACTTGCGTGTTGCGCGTCGCGGCGCGATGATCTGCCAAGGCTGGCATGCTCATCCACGAGGTATGTCCATGGAATCCCCCCGCGCCGATGCGCCGGATTGGAAGGCGGAGATCGTTAGGCTGGAGCAGGAGGCCAATGACGCGTTCCTGGCGCGCGATCTCGCGCGGCTCGACGTGCTGTTCTCGGATGACCTGCTCGTCAATTCGCCGATCAACCGGATCAATGACAAACCGACGCTGTTCTCACTCCTGAGCCGCGGCATCGTGCGGCACGTGTTCAGCCGGTTCGAGCACGAGATGATCAGGAGAGACGGAGATCTCGTGGTGGTGATGGGCTCCGACGTGGTGAAAGATTCGGAGTCCGGGCCGCTCGTGCGTCGCCGGTTTACGAATGTGTGGCGGAAGGAAGACGGTCGCTGGCGCCTGTATATCCGACACGCCAACGTCATCGCCCAAGCGAAAGAGCAGCCGCCGGACCAGGTCGCACCGGCGCCTGCCTAACATGTGCGTCGCGCGTGCACTGACGCTCACGATCGTTGCCTTGGGCACCGCAACGATCGGCTACGGCTGCCGCGCACGCAGCTGTTCGATGACGGCGCCGAGCGCGGTGATCTCCTTGCCGTAGGTCGCCCAATCGCCCGCGCGCTGCGCCGCGATCGCCCGATCGTAGTGCGCCTGCGCCTGCTGGACTAACGCTGCCACGCCGGCCGCGGGCGCCGACGGCGCCGGGGCCGCAACGGCTGCGTTAGGCGCAGACAGCGCGCCCATACCCGCCGTGTCCGCCTGCCCGGCCGAGACCGCAGCGGGCGATCCGCCGCCGAACATCGCCGTGAGCGCCTGGTCCAACGTCTCGCCCATCACCACCCGATCGCCGCTCGCCACCACCACGCGCTTCATCTCCGGAATCGACCCGCCCGACGCGCGCAGAAAAAGCGGCTGCACGTAGATGAGCGACTCCTGAATCGGAATCACCAGCAGCTCGCCGTGAATTACCTCCGAGCCGCGCTGATCCCACAACGTGATCTGCCGCGAGATGTCGGTGTCCTGATTGATCCGGTTCACGATCTGTTTGGGGCCGTACACCAGGCTCTGCTTGGGGAAGCGATACACGCGCAGTTCGCCATAGTGATCGCCGTCCATCCGCGCCACCATCCACGCGGCGAGGTTGTCTTTTCCGCGCGGCGTGAACGGCGTCATGTAGATGAATTCTTCTTTCTGCTCGCCCGGCAGGCGCATGATCATGTGCCGCATGTACTCGGTGATGTCGCTCCCGCGGTCCTGGGACTCGGGGATCTGCCATTCATCTTCGCGATGGTAGAATGCGTCGGGGTCGTCCATGTGGTACGTGGCCTGCAGCAGCGCCTGCGTGCGGAACAACTGCCCGGGGTAGCGCATGTGCCGCCTAACGTCGGCCGGCATCGCGGACATCGGCTTGAAGATGCCGGCGAAGATCTGCTCGTAGGTCTGGATCACCGGGTCGTTCGCGTCGACGACGTACGCCGTGACGGCGCCGGAGAACGCGTCGATCGTCACCTTGACGCTGTTGCGCATGTAGTCGATGCCGTCCACCGATTTCGCGTACGGATATCCGCTGCTCGTGGTGTAGGCATCCAGCATCCACACCAAACGGCCGTCGTCGGTCACCACGATGTACGGCTCGGCGTCGAAGCTCAGGAACGGCAGCGCGGTGGACACGCGCTCCATGATGTTCCGGTGGTACATGATCCGCGCGTTGCCGGCGATGTCGTCGGAGAACAGAATTTGGAGCGAGCCGAACTGCCAGGCGTAGAGCGCGCGGCGCAGAAACGAGCCCACGGGCACGCCGCCGGTGCCGGGATACGACGTGTAGATGTTCTGGTCGCCTAACGGATAGTCGAACTCCTTCTGCTTCGTGTTCACGAATACGTACGACTCGGCGGCCTGTCCGTAGTAGATCTCCGGCCGCGTGACCTTGATGCCGACGGGCGACACCGGCGGCAGGTCCTTGACGAACAGCACCGGCAGACCCTCATCCGTCACCTGGTTCACCGGCGCCATCGTGATCCCCATGCCGTGCGTGAACGTGAGGCGGTTGTTGATGAAGGTCTGCGTGGGGAGCGACGCCGCGTTGAGCTCGCGCACCGAGAGGTGCACCTGCCGGTAGTCGCCGTTGATGGTGTAGCGGTCGTCGTTCACCGACACGAAGTCGTAGTACGTGCGGATCTCCTGGAGCTGCTTGAACGTCTGCTGGAGCAGGTCGCGCTCCCACAAGCGCACGTTGTTGATGGTCGGCGCGTTCGACTTGATGTCGGCCATGCTGAGCGTCGCTTCGCCGGAGAGCGCGCGCGTCTGCACCTTGGCGAGGCCCCACGCCGCGCGCGTGGCCGCGATGTGGTACTGGAGATAGGGCGTCTCCTTCGTCAGCTCGTTAGGCAGCACCACCAGCCGCTGCACGGCCAACGGCACGATGCCCCGCGCGACGATGCCGACGCCGGCGTAGAGCGCGGCCGCGATCGCCAGACGGCGCAACAGCCGGCCGCGCATGGCGCCATAGATCACGAGGCCGATCGCGATCAACGCCGTGATCGCCGACAGGCGGATGCCGGGGAGCGACACGTGCACGTCGGTGTAGCTGGCGCCCGTCAGGGGGCCGGTATTCGAGTAGAGCAGATTCGCCGAGCTCACGACCCACAGTTGCACGGCCACGAGCAGGAAGAACACGGACGCGAGCGACGCCAGATGCAGCTCTGCCCTGCGGTCGAGCGTGCCGTGGTGCCGGCCCACCGGCAGCTGCCCGCGCAGCACGTACACGATACCCGCGCCCGCGATCGACAGCACCACCAGCGCGACCGCAATGCCTAACACGGTCGACAGCGCCGGCAGTTGGAACAGGTAGAACCCGATG
>DATNAM010000140.1:0-11169 GCA_035572595.1 Gemmatimonadaceae bacterium | reverse complement strand
GTCGACGTGCCTAACGATGTGGTGAGCGTGCGCGCGTCGTTGGTGAAATTGCGGTGGGTCCACACCACCTGCGCGGTGGCGCCATCCTGCGATGAGTATCCGCCTTCGCCCGTGAGCACGTGGACCGGCTGCTCCGTCACGCCGACGTTGATCGCCACCGCGGTGTCGGGCTTCTGCCCGCGGGCCAGCTCGACGCGCGCCTGGCGAATGAGGTCGAGTCCCTGAATCGATCGGCGTCCCTTGGACAACTCGGATGCAGTGTAGTAGTTGCCGACGTGGAACGGCAGCTCGCGCAGGATCACGTGATCGCTCAAGAGGTCGTTGCCCGTGACATCGATGCGCGCGATGCGCGCCTGGGGTCCGGCGTTGAGTCTGAGCTCGAGCGTGGCGGTGTCGGCCGCGGTGTCGACCAGCGTGCGCGACCAGACTCTCCCGAATGCGTAGCCGAGATTGCGCATCGCCGTACGCGTGCGTCGCTCGGCGGTGGATGCTTCGATGGCGCCGAAGCGATGGTCCTTGGCCGGCGCGACCGCGTTGCGCGCGGCGTGGACGAGCGCGGGTGCGAGCGTGATCGTCGAGTCGACGGCCAGGCTGTCGCCCGGTTCGATGCGCACGCTTCGAAGCAGCGTCGGCTTGCCTTCGTCGATGACGAACACGACGTCGACGACGCGGTCGCTCGTATCGGATTTCACCTCGAACCCGACATCGGTGTGCAGGATGCCGCTCTTGTCGTAGAAGTCGCGGATGCGAACGGCGTCGCGCTCGAGCTCGAGGGGATCGAACGTCGGCTTCGGCACTTGCTCGCGGCGGAACACGAAATCGAGCATTTTGCCGAAGATGCCTTCCGGCGCGGGTGCCGAAGTCGCGATGTGTTGGCGAAGATCGTCGCCGCTCATCGTGCGGCCGTGCACCCATCGGAAGTCGATCGAGCGGACGCGCGTTCCGGCGGGCAGAATCATTGGCCCCCGTTGGGCGCGCGCGCCGGTCGCGAGCATCGGCGCGGCGGCGAGCGCGAGGATCAGGGATCGCAGTCGCACCGTTAGTACGAGTAGCGGGAGCGGAGGAGGAAGCGCATGTCGGAGACGCCGCCTTCGAGGCGCATGAGGAGCCACTTGAACATGGTGTACTCCACCTGCGCCTCGGGATACAGGTTCTGGTTCTGCTGATCGCTGGTGGGCTGGCCGAAGCCTAACGGTTGGGCGAACCCGACGTACACCCGCGACGAGACGTAGCGCCCGGCCACCAGCGTTGCGCCGCGCACCGCGTCCTGTCTGATCTCGATCACGTCGAGCTGCAGCTTGTCCTGCCCGATGCCCTGCACCACGCTCTGCAATTGGCCGAGGGCAACCGACGTCCCGGCCTGCATCGCGAGGCTGGACGATCCCGACAATCCGTCTCCGATCCCGAGGCCCGCGCCCTCGGGATGGCCCGTCGCGATGTACGAGATGATGTCGGAGTTGCTCATCTGCGGATCGGAGCTGAGCACGAGCCGGATGCGTTCGGGCGTGCCGCTCACGTCGAGATTGATCGTGACCTCGGCAGCGTTAGGATCGCCGGTGGACGGCACGACGTACTGCGTCTTGATGTCCATGCGCAGACGTTGGGGCGGTCCGTTGAACGTGAGCGTGCCTTCGCTCACCGTGAACCGGCGTCCGAATTGCGCCACGTAGCTGCGCCCTTCGATCGGCTCGAGGGTGCCGTACAAACGAAGTGCGCCGCGCGGATCCTTGCGCGCTTCCACCGTCCCGGTCAGCTCGACCTGCAACTGCGGATTCGCGCGACGGCGCACCCATGCGTTGCGATCGGTCGTCAGCTTGATGTCGAGCGCGAGCCTGTCGAAGAACGCCGTTTGCTGCTGGGCGCCGGGGCGCACGGCATCTTCGCCGAAGCGCGCGGCGATCGAACGGAGCTCGGCTTCCGTTAGCGTGACCGGCTGCGTGCTGCCGCCGGATCCTGTCGTCGAGAGATCGAGGGTGCCGTTGTCGATGGTGAGCGCGCCCGAGAGCGCCGGTGCTTTCGTGGTCCCCTTGAACGCGACGTCGCCCGAGGCGACCACCTGATAGGCCGTGGACCACACCGCGCGGAACTTGCGCATGGAGGCGTGGAGGTCGAATTCGCCCAACGTGAGCTGGCGCAGAACGATGCCGCCAGTTAGGCGAACCGTCCCGTCGCCCGAGCGCATGACGGCGGTGTCGATGACCAGCCGGTCATCGGCGAGATGCGCGTCGATCGTGCCGCGATCGTACGTGACGCCCATGGCCGGCAGGTCGAGCAGCAGGCCGTGCAGCGACACGCGACCGCTCAACTGTGGCGCGTCCTCCGTGCCTCCCACGCGTGCATCCATGGCGAGCGCGCCGCGCGCTTGGTCTACCACCTGGCCGTCGAGGAACGGCTCGATGCTCCGAAGGTCGAAGTTGGTGGCGGCGATGCGGAGGTCGACGGCGCCGTGCTCGAGCACCGAGATCGGCGCGCCGCCCTGGGAGAACGCGAGCTGGACCGGCAGAAATCCCTTGAGGGTGAGCGGATGTCCGTCGAGCGGCGTGACGGCGGCGTCGAGGTCGAGTCGCGTCGACGACCAATCGACGACGGCATGCACCGTTCCCGAATCCGCGTGCGCCTTGGGCAGCACCACCACCGCCTCGGCATGCAGCTGTGGCTGAGCCGCGCTGCCGCCGAGCGTCGCCTTCCCGACCAACTCCGCACCGGTGAGCGCGTGGTAGCCTAACGCACGGGCGAGCGGGGCCAGCGACACCGAGTCGACCTCCACCGTGAGGCGCTCCGTCCCCGTGCGCCCAACGGAACCGTCGATCGCGATGCGACGGCCGGTGTTCGAGGCGAGCACGAAGTCCTTGATCGCGTAGCGGCTGCCGTACGCAATCGGGACGGGGTGCGCGAGCCGCCAGTGATACTTCTGCTGATCGATGTCGAGGGAGTCGAGTCGGATGGCGCTCGCGATCGAGTCGGGTTGGGCCGTGGCGACGAGCCCGGCCGTGGTCCCGTCGTCGAGCGTCGCGGCAACGGACACGCGCGCCAGGCTGTCGGCATAGCCGAGCGTCACGTCGAGCGTGCGGGCGGCGAAGCCGGCGAGCGAGGCATCGGTGGCGCGCACCGTCCCCCGCGTTCCGGTTAGGCGCCTGAGGCCGGGGAGCGACGCCGAGAGATCGGCGTCGATCGCGTCGACGCGATTGGTGTTGTAGGCGACGCCGCGGGCGCGCGCGACCACGTGTGCCTGCGGCGAGTCGGCGGCGCCGGTGAGGGCGAGCTCGATGCGCGCGCTGTCGGCGCCGAGGAGGGTGATGCCCAGCACCTGCGCGACGGGCGTCAGGTCTCTGGTGTCGAGCGTGAGGCGCAGATTGGCCGGTGCGGCACCGGGCGCGCGCGCGGGCGCGACGACGGCCGAGCCGGCGCCGGTGAGGGTGCCGAGCACGCTGCGCACGTCGAGCGTATCGATGGTGAGCCGCCCTTGCGTTAGGCTCAGCGCGGCGGTGGCCGAGTCGGGCGGCAGCGTCACCGTGTCTTCGCTGGCGAGCATGATCGCGGTATCGGGCGCGGCTTCGGCGAGCCGCCACCACGCGCGCGCACGGACGTGGAGGTCGGCTTCGGCGAGGATGCGGTCCAGCGACACGGGGCGCTTGGCCCCGGGGGCGACGAGCCGGCCGTCGATCGTGCCGTTGCCGCGGCCATCGGGTGCCGCGACGCCGGCGGTGACGTGCAGCGTTCCGCTGTCCAGCGTCACGCCTAACTTGACGCTGTCGATGGCAATGCCGCGCACGGTGGAGGGCGCGAGCGCCAGCGTGGCCGTCCAGTTCGCCGAGTCGGGGTCGAGGCCCGAGACGCGCGCGGTGATCGTGCCGTCGATGGTGGTATGCAGATCGGCGCGGCCGGTGAGCGCGGCGAGGTCGAGGCCGCGCACGACGCCGGTGTCGATGGTGAACGACGGCCGCGCGTCGAACGGACGGGCGGTACCGCCTAACGCAAGCACGCCGTGGGGCGCGGCGGCGTCGGCGTGCCACGCGGCGCTGCCGTTCCGGATGGCCACGGTCAGCAGCGCCGAGTCCACGTGCTGCGTCCCGGCGCGCGAGGCAGCGAGCGTCAGGCGCGCGCCGCCGCGCAGGGTGGCGCGCGCGGCGCCGGGCTGCCACGTGGCGCTGGCGGCGAGCGCGCCGGTCAAGTCGGTGGAGAGCGCGCGGTCGCCGGCCAGGCGGCCCGCATCGAGGTGCGAGAACGACGCGCGCCTAACGACGAGCTCCGGGTGCGAGCCCGACGGCGTGAGCGACGCCGCCAGGGTCACGCTGCCGGTATCGAGCTCGGCGGTCGCGCCGATGGCGGCCGTTCCGTCGCGCATGGCGAGCGAGACGTCGGCCCGGCGCACGCGAATCGCGCCGTAGGTCGACGGCCCGAGCTGGATCCGCGCCTGCGCGACGGCCGTCGCGAGCGACGTGCCGCGTCCGGCGCCCGTGAATCGGCCCGTGACGGCGCCGGCGCCCGTGTCGCCCATCACGCGAGCCAGGTTGACGCGCGCCAGCGTTCCGTTAGTCACGCGCCACGCGAGCGGAGAGCCGAGCGCCGCATCGCCTTGGGCGGCGGCGCTGCCGCCGGCGAGCCAGGCGCGCACCGCGAACCGGATGCGTTGGGCATGGAGCGCCGCCCGCACGGTCGCCGAATCGAGCGCGGCCGGATGCGCGCCCACGGTGGCGACGCGCGCGACCACCTTCTGTGCTCGCGTGGTGTCGAACGGCGCCAGCGTGGCGGTGGCGGCGACGCGCCACGGACGGAGCGTGCCGCGCACCGTGGCGTGCACCAGGCCGCGCGTCATCACCGCGCGCGCCATCACGTCGCGCGCGGTGTAGCTGCCGTAGCGCACGGTGGGCCCGAGGTCGAGCGCGGCAGTGCCGTCGGCGGTGCGCAGCGACGCGCCGCGCATGCGCACCGCGAGCGTGCCGGTGACGCTGCCGGTGCCGGTCGCGGCGGCGAGAATCGATTTCGGCTCGACGTTGTCCAGGCGCACGTCGAGCGAGTCGAGCACGTTGGTCGCGCCGGTGGTCACGACGCCGCCGATCGTCGCCGTCCCGCCGCGGCTGAACCGTGCCGTGGCGGCGACGAGCACCGTGTCGGCGGTGCCGCGCGCTTCCACGTGCAGCGTCGCCGAATCGTGCGGCGCGAGCCCGGCCACGAGGAGCGACAGATCGGCGAAGCGCACCGGTTGGGCATCGAGCACGAGATCCACGTCGTGGATGTGCGGATGGGCGCTGTCGCCCAGCGCGAGCGAACCGTGCGACGTGACCGAGGTGCCGCCCCCGCGCGCGGCGAAGCGCGCGAGCTCGACGCGGCCCCGGGCGAGACTGCCCGCGGCGTCGACCGAAAGAGCCGGCAGCCCCGGCTGCTCCGGCTCGAGGCGCGCGTGCAGGGAGTCGAGTCGCAGGGCGGTGGTGGTGCCTAACTGAACGTCTCGCGCCGCCACGGCGAGCTGGTCGAGCACGATCGGTCCGTGGCGATGGCCGGCGGCGGTGTCGGGCTGCGGGATGGCGGTGAGCATCGCGCGGCGGAGCGCCAGCCGGCCCACGCCGAACGACGAGCGGCTGGCTCCGTTAGGCGCTGGCGCGGCGGTGGTCTTCGTGGCGAACGGCGCCAGCAGGTCCCACACGCCGTGGCGATCCTGCGTCGTCGTCACCGACACGCCCGCAACGTCGAGCGACTCGAGCTCGTGTGCGCGTACGAGGTGGATGAGCGACGCGTATCGGGCGCGCACGGTATCGATGGCCACCGCCGGCGAGCGCCCGGCGGGAGCCAACCGCACGCCGGTGAGCGTGAGGCTGCTCCACCAATCGCCGCCCACGGAGCCCACCGTGATCACGCGTCCCGGAAACGGATTCGCGAGCGACAGCAGCCGCGCCGCCGCCCAGTGCGCGACGCCGCCGTTCTGCAGCGCCAAGAGCGCCGCGACGGGCACCACGGCCACGACGATCACGATCGTGGCCAGCAAGGCGACCGCGAGTCGGCGGAGCGTGTGCCCCGAGCGCATGGGTCGGTCCGGTTGTGCGGGTGTGTCCGATGGCTGCGGCACTGCGGACCGAATCAAAGCACGCCGCGTGCCAGGACCAGCCTTGCCCTATGCGCAGTCGCAGCTCCGGAGTCGCTTCTCGAAAAACCGGCGCTCGGCGGCGTTGCGCGCAAGACCCATCGCGGCCTCGAAGCGCGTGCGGGCTTCGTCGCGACGCCCGAGGCGCAGCTCGAGCTCGGCGAACGCGGCGTGGTAGAACGGGTAGTCGGCCAGCCGGTCGCTGCCATCGATGGCGCGCAGCGCGTCGAGTCCGCGCTCGTCGCCGTCGCGTTGGGCGATCGCGATCGCGCGATTGAGCGCCACCACGGGCGACGGCTCGAGCGCCACGAGTTGATCGTATAGCTCGACGATGGTATTCCAGTTGGTGCCTTGGACGCTCGCTGCCTGGACGTGGGCGGCGGCGATCGCGGCCTGGAGGTGGAACGGGCTCACCTCATCGCCGCGCGCCGAGCGTTCGAGCAGAGCCAGGCCGCGGGCAATGAACACGGCATCCCACGTGGAGCGGTCTTGATCGACGAGCGCGCTCAGGTCGCCGTCGCCGTCGAGGCGTCCCGGCAGCCGCGCCGCGTGGAGGTACATGAGCGCCGCCAGTGCGCCGGTCGCCGGCGTCGCCGTGCGGGGATCGCCCAACAAGAGCTCCGTTAGGCGAATGGCTTCGCGGCACAGGTCGGCGCGCACCACGGCGTTGGTCGAGACGCTGTGATAGCCCTCGTTGAACACCAGGTAGAGCGCGTCCTGCACCACCGGCAGGCGCGCCGCGACATCATCGTCGGTGAGATCGAACAGGCGCCGCGACGTGGCGAGCAATTGCTTGCCGCGCGCGATGCGTTTCTCGACCGCCGCGCGGCCGACGAGAAACGCGCCGGCGATTTCCCGCGCGCCGAAGCCGCACAGAATGTTGAGCACGAGCGCGATCTGCACTTCTTCTTTCAGGCGGGGATCGCAGCACGAGAACATCATGCGCAATTGCTCGTCGCGGATGATCTCGGTGGCGAACGCCTCGGCGACCACCGGTGCGAGCGTCCACTCGCTGTCGAACAGGCGGGACAGTTCGGGCGCGAAGGTGCTGGCGGTGCGCTCGCGGCGGATCACGTCGAGCGCGCGATTCTTGGCCGTGGCCATGAGCCACGCCGACGGATTTTCCGGCACGCCGCGCACCTTCCACACTTCGAGCGCGCGGCAGAAGGCGTCCTGCACCACGTCTTCGGCCAACGCGAGATTGTGGACGCCGAAGATGCGCGTGAGCGCAGCAACCATGCGGGCGGATTCCCGCCGGAAGAGGTGTTCGTCGAGGTGCACGCGACCGGTCCCACGCGCGGCGCACCGGTGCTGCGTTAGCACCGGCGCGTCGCGGCGTGATCGTTAGTAGTCCATCGTCATCACGGGTCGCACTTCCACCGCACCGTCGCGCTCGAGGATCGGGCATCCCTTGGCGAGCTCGGCTGCCTGCGCGATGTCGGCCGCCTGGACGATCATGAATCCCGCCACGAGATCTTTCACTTCGGGGAATGGGCCGTCGGTGACGAGCTTTTTCGGGCCGCGGACCGTCTTGCCGCCGTCCTCGAGCGGCTGTCCGCGATTCTTGAGATGTCCTTTCGCTTCAATGTCGCGCATCCACGCCAGCCAACGCTGCATGCTCTGTTGCGCCTGCTCGGGCGTTCCCATCGCGGCACGCCGGGCTTCCGGCGTCGTGCGGAAGAGGTAGATGAAGTCGCTCATGGTGCGGTCCCCCAAGTCTGTGGTCGAGCCATCGGCCGCCCTAGCGGCGCCGCGGCGTCATGCACTTGATCGACGTTCGGCTCGCCTGCCACCGGACATTTTTCTTCCGCGCGCGTGACTGCAATATCGCCCGGCGGCGCTCGAGCGGGGCGGCCCGGCGGACCGGTTGCATGCGCCGGCCTCAGCGCCATCCGGTGCATCATCGTACTCTTGGAGTGGTCGTTGATGAAAAGCCGACTTTCGGCGCCACTTTCTCGAACCGAATTCTCGTGTCCATGCGAATCGTGTTGCACCGACTGGCCGCCGGAGCGGCCCTCGTGTCCCTGGGCGCCGCGAGTGCGGCGGCGCAAGCCGGCCGCGCGCCGGCGCGCGACACCGCGAACCCGCAGATCACGCAGCTCGTCTCGCGCCTAACGCTGGATCAGTACAAGGCGAACGTGAAAGGGCTGACGCAGTTCGGCGACCGCCGGCAGGGGACCGAGCGCAACCGGCAGGCGGTGGATTGGATCGAAGCGCAGCTCAAGAGCTACGGCTGCACGAACACGGAGCGGATCACGTACGACTACCAGCCGCCCGCGCCGCGCGCGCGGCCCACGCCCGAACAGATCGCCGCCTTTCAGCGCTTGCGGGCGAGCGGGCAGGGCCAGGGCGGCTCGCGCATCCGCGGCAAGCTCGGGCCGACCGGCGTGAACACCGACTCGCTCAAGCAGCCCGACGAGAAAATCCGCGCCGAGGATTCGGAGCCGAGCAAGCCGGGCCAGCGCCAAGAGGTGTATTGCACGAAGATCGGCACCGACCATCCCGACGAGATGTACATCGTGGGCGGCCACATGGACGGCATCGGCTGGGGCCAGGCGGCGAACGACGACGGCTCGGGCACTGCGTTAGTCATGCAGCTGGCGCGGGTGCTCAACATGCCCGACGTGCACACCGACGTGTCGATCCGGTTCATCCTGTGGAACAACGAGGAGACGGGCCTCAACGGTTCGCGCGCGTACGTGGCGCAGCGCGCCGCGCTCCAGGGCAAGGAGGATCCAGCCGGGTCGGGCAAGTATCCCGAGCCCAGGTGGCTGGGCATGATCCAGCACGACATGGTCATGTTCGACCACGGCATGCCTAACGCAGAAGGCACGGTGAGCAAGACGCAGCGGCCGGAAGCCGACGTCAACATCGAGTTCCAGTCGGCCTCCACGTTCGCCGATGCGTCGGAGAAACTGGCGTGGGTATTCCGCGACGCCAACGAGAAGTACGCCACGAACTATCCGGCGGCGGTGGGCCCGCACATGACGAACACGGATTCGGCGCCGTTCCAGGATCTGGTGCCGGCGATCAGCGTGCGCGAGAACGAGCGCGGCATGCAGATCGGGGCCGGCTGGGATCCGCAATGGCACCAGCCGACGGACGTGTTCACCACCTACACCGACGACGATTTCCGCCTGGGATTGAACGCGGCGCAGACGACGTTAGGCGCGGTGGCGACGCTGGCCGGGGCGCACCTCTCGCCCTGACCGGCGGGCGCGCGATGCGTGACTCCTGCGCGACGTAAGCACGGAGCTGGATTCCGCGAGGAAGCGTCCTGGCCGAGTCTCCTCGACAACGGATAACAAAAAGGATGCAACCGATGGGGAAGATTCTTTCCGTGCACATCCAGGATTCGTCGTTCACGCATCTGGCTTAGGCCACGCGCGCGACGACGGCACGTCGTACCGCGTAGCAGCGATCTTCCCCATCGCTTGCATCCTTTTTGTTATCCCTTGTGGTCGAAGACACGCGTGATCCGCTCTGGTCCAGTGTTTCCGCTCTTATCCTTTCAACATGAGCGACGCAGCCAGCGCGGCCAGCCCGGCGGTGAACCCGTAGACTGTCGCGCCTGTCGCTGCCCGTCTATCATTGCGATACCGCGCCCGGCGCAGCTGCCGCCGGCGGCCACTTGCAACGATCGAGCATGCATGACGCTCGGCAATACGGCGCGCCGGTTCCTGCTCGGACTCGGGATGGTGCTCGTGCTGGCGCTCGTGGCCGGCGTCGCGCGGCCCGCCGGCGCGGCCGATCCTCTCTCCTGACACTGCATGCCCAACCTCACGCCCCTGTTCGACAACAATCGCGCGTGGGCCGCCGAGATGACCCGGCAGGACCGCGAATTCTTCACCCGCCTCTCGGCGCAGCAAGCGCCGCAATACCTGTGGATCGGATGCTCCGATAGCCGCGTCCCGGCGAATCAGATCGTCGGCTTGCTGCCGGGCGAGATGTTCGTCCACCGGAACATCGCCAATGTGGTGGTGCACTCCGATCTCAATTGCCTGTCGGTGATGCAGTTCGCCGTCGAGCACCTCAAGGTGCGGCACATCATTGTCTGCGGCCACTACGGATGCGGCGGCGTCCGCGCCGCCCTGCGCGACGACAAGTTAGGCGTGGTGGACAACTGGCTGCGCCACGTGCAGGACGTGCGGTGGAAGCACCATCGCGAGCTCGATGCGCTCGCCGGAGAGGACGAGCGCCGAAACCGCCTGGCCGAGCTCAACGTGCTCGAGCAAGTGGTCAACGCCGCGCAGACCACGGTCGTGCGCGACGCCTGGGATCGCGGACAGGCGCTCGCCGTGCACGGATGGATTTACGGACTCGAGGACGGCTTGCTGCGCGACCTCGGCCGCACCATCGCCGCCGAGGCCGACGTGCCGGGCCGGGCGTGAACGCGCCCGACCTCACAACGCCGGTTGCGCCGCGTTCGGCCGGTCGACGGCGGGGATGGCTGGCCGCCTTGCTGTCCCTCCTGATCCCGGGGTTAGGCCAAGTGTATGCGGGCCATTTCCAGCGCGGCGTCGTCGCGTACACCGCACTGATCGGGATAGACGCGATCGCCTTTCGGGTATGGACACGATACCCGTCGGCGCGAGGTATGTGGCTGCTGCTCGTCGTGCTCGTGGGCATGCTGGTCATTGTGGTGATCGACGCGGCACGGCTCGCTCGCCGCGCACCGGTGCCGTTCATCCCGACACGGTACAACCGTTGGTATGTGTACGGCGCGGCGATACTCGTCAGCGTCGTCGTGGGCCCGCCGTTCTCGGTGGAGACGCTTCGCACGCAAGGGTTGGAAGCCTTCAGAGAAGCTTCGGCATCCATGTCGCCGACGTGGCTGCCGGGAGACTACCTGATGTCGGCAACGATGAAGGGACCACCGTCACGTGGCGAGATCGTCATCATGCGACAGACGAACGTGCTGCTGATCTACCGCATCGAGGGATTGCCGGGCGACACAGTGGCAATGTCCAGCGGGCGGCTCGTCGTGAACGGCGCCACCCCGTACGAGCCGTACGCAACCACCGGCGCCGAGGATCAGACGGACGATGCCTTTGCGTGGCAGCGACCATTCCTCGCGCCCGGGCGTAACG
>DATNAM010000139.1:0-3699 GCA_035572595.1 Gemmatimonadaceae bacterium | reverse complement strand
TCGTGCCGATCGTTCAATCCCTGCGCGATTCACTGGTCGGCGACGTGGCGCGCCTCCTCTGGCTGCTCCTCGCCAGCGTCGCGATCGTGCTCGTCATCGCCTGCGCCAACGTCGCCAATCTGTTCCTCGTGCGCGGCGAGGGGCGACAGCTCGAGCTCGCGGTGCGCGGAGCGCTCGGCTCCGGCCTCGCCGGCATGCTCGCGCAGTCGCTCGCCGAATCGGCGCTGCTCGCGGCGGCCGGCGGCGCCATCGGCGTGGCGCTCGCCGCGCTCAGCGTCAAGCTGGTGGCGAACGTCGGCGGCGCCCTCGGCCTGCCGCGCATCGACGAGGTGAGTGTCGACGGGCGCGTGCTGCTCTTCGCGCTCGGGGCGAGCCTGTTCTGCGCGGTGTTCGTGAGCTTCATTCCGCTGCTCCGCACGCGGCGCGTGTCGATCGCCACGGTCCTCCGCGGCGGCGCGCGCGGTACGACCGGCGGGGCGCCGCGCCAGCGCGCGCGCAGCTTGCTCGTGATCGCGCAGACCGCGCTCGCCCTGGTGCTCGTCGCAGCATCGGGGCTGCTCGCGCGAAGCTTCATCCGGCTCGTGCACGTGAAGCCCGGATTCGACGCCAGCGGTGTCGTCGTCGCACGGCTCATGCTGCCCGCCGCCACGTATCCGACGGCCGCGTCGCGTATGCACTTCTACGACGCGCTGCTCGACAAGGTACGCGCGATACCGGGCGTGGACCGCGCGACGCTCGACGATTGGGTTCCACTGAGCGACGATCACAACGACACGACGATCGGCGTCGAGGACCATCCGCTGCCGCCGAACGTCGTGCCCCCAGCCTACTTCATGGCGCACGTCGACGGACAGTACTTCCGCACGATGGGAATCACCCTTCTCAGCGGTCGCTCGTTCGGCACGCAAGATCCGACGCAGCCGACCCTCGAGGCGATCGTGAGCCGAGCGTTCGCCAAACGGTATTGGGGTGACGCGAGTCCGCTCGGCAAACGCATACAGCCCGGGCTCGAGCGCTCCCGGTACACGATCGTGGGCGTGGTTGGAGACGCGCACTACGACGCGCTCGACAAGCCGGCGAGCGAGATCGTGTACTTTCCGCTCGTCAGCGCCGACCAACAGGGACTGCCCGACGTTCCGCCCTATCTCACGATCGTCGCGCACACTACGGCGCCAGCCGGCACGGCGACCGCGGCGATTCGAGACGTCGTCCATTCGCTCGACCCGGCCTTGCCGACCTACGGCGAGGAACCGCTCGGCACGCTCGTACGCGCCGCCTCGGCGCGTGCGCGCGAGATGCTGCTGTTGCTCGCCGTGGCCAGCGGGCTGGCGCTCATCCTCGGCGCCGTCGGCATCTATGGCGTCATGGCGTATGGCGTGAGTCTCAGGCAGCGCGAGATTGGCGTACGCATCGCGCTCGGCGCGCAGCCGGCACAGGTGAGGCGAATGGTGTCGCGCGAGGGCGTGGGACTGGCGGCGATCGGCGTGGGGATCGGCGTCCTGGTCGCGATCGGGGTGACGCGCTTTCTCCGGTCCCTGCTCTACGATGTGAGCCCGACCGACCCTGTGATATTGGTCGGCACGTGCCTGACGCTGCTCCTCGTCGCGCTCGCGGCGAGCTGGATTCCGGCGCGCCGCGCGGCGTCGGTCGATCCCTCGGAGGCGCTGCGGAGCGGGTGACGGCGGCGGTTGGCGAGGTCATCGAGGAATCGAGCGCCCCGCCGGGGCCGGGCCTGATCGTTGCGCTTGTGTCCGGCCAACCAGTATGGCGGGCGCAACCGGAGGACCAAGATGCTTCTGATCATCATCATCGTGCTGCTCGTGCTGTGGGCGCCGGGCTACTACGGCTACGGCCGCCGGCGCTGGGGACTGGGACTCGGCGGCGACGCGCTGACGCTGATTCTCATCATAGTTCTCTTATGGGCGATCTTCGGCAGCGGGCGGCTCTAGCGTAGGCTCGGCGCCCGTGGCTAGTCGCGATCGAGCACCGAGCGCACCGCGGCCAACAGCTCCGGCACGGCGAACGGCTTGGCGAGAAACCCGGCGCGCGAATCGACGTCGAGGCGCTTGCGAATCGGATCGGCGCCGTAGCCCGACATGAAGAGCACCCGCAGACCCGGGTACCAGTCGCGGAGGCGGTCATACAACTCCGTTCCGCTCATCACCGGCATGTTCACGTCGGTGAGCAACAGATCGAGCGGCGCCGAGTGGCGGGCCAGCTCCTCGAGCGCGTGCTCGCCATTCTTTGCCGCGATCACGTTGTACCCGGTTTCGGCGAGAATGTGCTTCAACAACTCGCTCATCTCCGTCGAGTCGTCGACGAGCAGGATGGTCTCGTCCATCGAGCGAACGGCAGACGAATTCGATGGCGCGCTTGGTCGATTCACGAGAATTCTACGGGAGCTCTGGATGACGGTGCATGCCAATGAGAGCGGTCGACAGGCACAAACGTCACCAAACTTGGCGCACGCTGGCCGGCGACGGCAGATCTAGGCGTCGGAACGATTTCAGCTCGAATGCCCCAGCTCGTCGACGCCGTCACTGCCCGGCCGGCGGCTGCCACAATTCGACCTTGTTCCCCTCAGGATCGATCACCCATCCAAACTTGCCGTACTCGGAATCGTCGACCTTGTCGAGAACGTTGCAGCCTTCCGCTTTGAGCGCCGCAATCAGCGCGTGAAGGTCGTCGACGCGGTAGTTGACCATGAACGACGCGTTGCTCGGCGCGAACTGGCCGCTTCCCTCGGGCGCAATCGACCACGCCGTCGTTCCGCCCGTCGGCTTGCCGTTCGCGTCGGTCCAGTCGAATGCGGCCCCGCCCCATGGTTGGACGTCCACGCCGAGATGCTCCTTGTACCAGGCCTGCAACGCCGGTGCGTCCTTGGCCTTGAAAAAAATCCCGCCGATTCCTGTGACTCGCCGCATGTGACCCCCAATTGTGCGCGTTCGGAAGAAATATCCCGTGATCGCCGGCTTTCGGCCATCACGTCGCCACGTAGAGCGTGTGCATCGGTCCGGTCGTGTCGTGTGCCCGGACTCGAAGAGTCTTCACGGTGAGCCCGGCTCCGCGGAGCGCGCGCGCGAACTTCGCGTCATCACTCACGGACCAATACACGATCGTCCCGCCGGGGCGCAGCGCGGCCACGGTGCTCTCGATGCCGCGCTTCGCGTAGAGCGGTGTGCTTTCGGACATGAGCATTCCATCGGGCCCATTGTCCGTGTCGAGCATGATCGCGTCGAACGCGGCGGGGCTCGTCTGCAGCACGTCGATCACGTCGGCCTGCACCACGCGGACCCGGGGATCGGCCATCGCGCCGACCGACAGTCCATACCGCGCGTCTCCGTTCCACGCGATTACCTCCGGCAGCAGCTCCACGACCACGACCTCGGCGTCCTCCCGCAGGTGCCGCAGCGCGGCGTGCAGCGTGAACCCGAGCCCAAGACCGCCGATCAGGACCCGCGCTCCCGCTACGTCCCGAAGTTGAGCGCACGCCACTTCGGCGAGGCGATCCTCGGACAGATGCCGGCGGGTGGACATCAGCTCGACACCGTCGGCGCGGAGGAGATACGCGCCGTCGTGCCGATAAAGCGCGATGACCGTCCCGTTCGGCGTCCGCGCCTCCCCGAGCCGTTCGAAAGGCTTCATCCGGTCATGAGACTACTGCCAACGTCTCGTTATCGTCAGGCAGTGCGCGCCGAA
>DATNAM010000138.1:0-22254 GCA_035572595.1 Gemmatimonadaceae bacterium | reverse complement strand
GTGACTAACGCAGGTAGTAGTCGATCGTCGACACCACGCGCACCCGCTTCGCAATCTGGCTCGATTCCGAAATGCCGGGCGCTTCGTCGCGCGGCAGAATCTCGAACACGCCCTGGTTCGCCTGCCGGATGTCGCCGACCTCGCTGTGCGAGTCGTGCGCAAACTGGTTGGCCGCCTCGCGCGCACGCGCCGTGGCATCGGCGATCATCGCCGGCTTGAGCCCGTTGAGCCCCGTGAACACGAACGTCGGACCGTTGTCGCCGCTGCCGTACCCCGAGCCGCCGGATACCGCGACGCCGATCGCCGCCAGCTCGCTCGTCTGCTGGCTCGCCTCGAGCACCTCGTCCGGATGCGTCGACCGGACCAGCACCATCTGCTGGACCACGAACCGATTCGTCACCCGCCGGTCGGGGCCGTACTGGTTCGCCTCGGCGTCGGACACGGAGAAATCGGCGAGCTGGATCTGGCTGGTGTCGATTCCGTGGCGCGCGAGGAACTGCCTAACGCCGGCGACGCTCGCCGCCACCTTGCCGTTGGCCGCGGCGAGATCGTTGTCGGCCCCCATCACGTGCAGCGGCCAGATCGCGAGATCGGCCTTCACCTCGCGCTCGGCCACGCCCTTGACGGTCACGTATCGATCGGCGGCCTTCGCTTGCACGAACCCGTGCCCGATGCAGAAACCGCCCAGTGCGACGCCCAACGCCAGGATGGCTGCGGCGAGCAGCCCGCGGTTGTCGGTCACGGTGTGGTCCTCACGCTTCCGGCGTCGAGAACGTCGTAGTGCATTACGAGCGGTTCGCGTTCCAGCAGATAGTCATCGTCTTCGCCGTAGTATCGCGCGCGATCGTACTCCTGCCCCGCGAACGCCTTGATCGCGTCGAGCGATTCCCAGAACGTGAGCAGCAGAAAGTGGGTCACGCCGCCTTCGGTCCGGCGCAGCACGTGGACGCCGCGATTGCCGGGCGTCGACGCGTAGTCGGACAGTCCGGTCCGCAGCAGGTATGCGTAGTAGGTGTCGGCCTTCTCGGCCGGCACGCGGCCGTGCCAGGTGCGTGCGATCATCGTGACTCCCGAGCTCTTCAGTTAGGCGTAGAGATGCTGGGCGAGATGGATCGTGCCCCCGAGCAGCGCGAAGAATACCACCGCGAGCATGAGGCCCCGGATCACATTCCCCGCCGCCCATTGACGCGCCGCGCGCCCGAGCGCGGCGGCGTCCTGCGCGCCGCTCCCGTTGAACATGATCGCGAGCCGCGGATAGTGGAACGTGTAGGTGAACACGTCCGCCAGCACCAGCGTCACCAACCCGATGAGAAATGGCACGTAACCGGGCCCGTGCCAGTCCAGGATGACGGCGACGAGCGTCAGGATCTGGGCGATCGGCGCCACGACGCGGAAGTAGCGCGCGGGCGTCGCTCGGGCGAGGAACTGGCGGGCGATGACGATCGATGCCGGAACGTCGCGGGCATAGTTAGGCGCCATGACCACGGCCTCATACCATGTGGCGCCGAGGAGCAGCGCGACCGCGAACAGGGCGACGACACCGAACACATGGGCCAGCATCATGGCGCTCCTTGGTTGCGCGCGCCCGCCAGCGCGCAGCGTTTCACCGTATCCCAGGTACGGGTGGTCACATCGGGTCCGAAGTGCTTCGCGATGAGCGACATGAACACCGGCGTGCGCGCCACGCCGGGCACATACGCCGTCAGCACTTCGCGGTCCCTCACGGCGAGGATGCGGGCGCCGTCGAGCTCGACCGGCAACGCGATCGTGCCGCGAGGCGCGCCGCGCGCGAAGGTCACGACGCGCTTTGCGTTAGGCGCGAGGGTAAACGCGGCGAACGGATCGGCCTCGAGCAGCGCGCGCACCGCGTCCACGGGACGCACGATCGTGTAGAACGTGCGACCGAGCGCCTTGGTCATGGCGGCTTCGGCCCGCTTCTCGAGCGCCGATTCGCTCGCCGTCCGCGCCGAAAAGACCACGTTGCCGCTGCCTAACACTGTCGCGACATCGGCAAAGGCCGCCGCCTCGAACGCGCGCTTGAGCGCCGGCATCTTGCAATTCGTCGGCATCACACCGCGCAGGAACGCAACGTACCGTGGCATCCGTCTCCAGCCTATCTCGAAGTGCAGCGTGAATGGAAGATCGAACCCGAGGGCCGCATACCGATGACGGCCCAAAACAGCGCGCCTTCAGATGCCGTCACGCTCCGCCCACGCGACGCTGGCGCAGCACTTCGTATACCGCGAGCGCGACGCTCGTCGACAAGTTGAGCGACCGCACGTGCGGCGACTCGATCGGCATCACCACGAACCGGTCGCGATACCGCTCGTGCAGCTCGCGCGGTAGTCCGCCCGTCTCGCGGCCGAACACGAGCACCACGTCGCGCGACGCGCCGAGCGGCGCGTCCCAATAGAGACGCGTCGCCTTGGTCGAGAAGAAGAAGGGTTCGCCGAGCGCCGGCAACCGTTTTTCGAGCTCGTCCCAACTGGGCCATCGGCGCAGGTCGACGTGTTCCCAGTAATCGAGCCCGGCACGCTTCACCTGTCGGTCGTCCAGCGAAAAGCCGAGCGGCTCGATCAGGTGCAGCGTGCTGCCGGTCGCCACGCACGTGCGCCCCGCGTTGCCCGTGTTCCAGTGGATCTCCGGGTGCACGAGCACCACGTGTATCGCCAACGCTTGGCCGCTGCGATTGCGTTAGGCGGCAGGGCTACTGCGAAAACGGGAACAGGAGCTCGTTCCCGTCGGGATCAGTGATCTGCAACACGTCGTTTCCCCACCAGGTTTTGGTGCTGGGAATCGCGCGTTCGGCGACCTCGCGGCGCAAGTCGGCGTGTCCATCGGCCGTGAGCTCGATGAACAACCGCCCTCGGCCCGTGCGCGAGGGTTCCTCGCAGAGAATGATCTCGCATTCGCCGCGGCAGACCTGGCACACCCCTCCCGCGCCGTCGGCTTCGTGCCACTGCCTCTCGAATCCGAGCTGGTCGACGTAGAAGCCCAGCGCGCGATGCACGTCGGACACGAAGAGAACTGGCCGGGTGTACCACCGATGAATAGTCTGGCTCGTCATGGATTGCTCCGCGTCATGCTGGCATAAACTGCGATCGAATCGCCGTTCACGCCAGGCACGACGCGTCGCAACCGACCGAGTCGTTCCGGCTCAACAGGTTCCGGTTGTCGCCACCCAGGTGCCTGAATCGCCTTGGCCGATGTTCGGCGCGTCGTACGTACCGCTCCCGGCGCCCGTGCTCGGATTCAGCGTGCCCGACGCCGTGCCGCCCGTGTACGTGACCGACAGCGAGTTGCTCCCCGGCGTAAGCGTTCCCTGTAGTTGTCCGGCGGCTGTGGCGACTCCCGTGAGATTGTTGTTGCTGTCGAGCACGAGATTCCACGTGCCGCCGCCGTTGCCCTGCGTGCTCGTGTATGTGCCGCAGAAGACGTTCACTTCCGATGCGTTGGCGGAGACTGTCCAGAGCCCGGTCTTCCCGTCGGGGAACGTGGACGTTCCGGAGAACACACCGTTGGTGGCCGAATAATTACCGGCGAGTCCATAGCCGGAGCCGGCGAGCAAGAGCTGCGGGTTGCCGCTCGCGTTGTAGGTGCCGGTGAGTTGGATTACACTGCCGCCCGTGAGGCTGAGCGTTCCCGTCACCGGCACCACTCCCGTGGCCGCCTGGGCGACCTGGACGAACGAGAATGTGGACGTCGTAGCGGACCGGCTCGCGACCGAGTTGGACAACGAGATGGTCAACACGCCGCTCCCGTCCTCGCCAACGAGCGTGCCCTTGAACGTTCCTTTCGGTCCGTTGGACGGACCGGTCGAGCTCGACCCGCAGGCAGCGGTAGCAGCGAGGGCGCTGACCGCAAGCAATCGGGCGAGCGAGACTGACCGCCATGTGAGATGGCGACTCCGCATCGGCTTCATATTGTGCTCCTGGCTGGGAAGACCCGCGGTTGGACACGATTGCCCAACGCAGCCAAGGGAAGGCGGGCCCGTGACGGAGGCGTCACCAGGCCATCACTTGGGCAGTGACGGCGATGCGCTACGCCTTACGCCGCGTGTTGAGCGCGACGGCGGCGCGAACGAGCGACTTGAAGGCGGCGTCGTTTACCTTCTCGCCTTGTCGGATGTCGATCGCGCGCCGGGTGCTGCCCTGGAGGCTGGAGTTGAAGAGGCCGGCGGGGTCCGGCAGCGATGCGCCCTTGGCGAACGTGAGCTTCACGACGGTCTTGTAGGACTCGCCGGTGCAGATGATGCCGGCGTGCTCCCAGACGGGCACGTTCCCCCACTTATACTCCTCGATCACATCGGGATCGGCCTGGGTGATGAGGCGGCGCATGCGAGCGAGGGTCTCGCCGCGCCAATCGTCGAGCTCCCGGATTCGGGCATCGATCAGCTGAGACGGGCGCGAGGCCGTTTCTTCTGCCGGCGAGGCTTTGGCCGGCGAGGCACTCGGTGTCTTTTTTCGAGCCGACGTCGCTTTCCTGGTCATGGTTTCCCCGTCGCAGTTCGTTACGCGGCGTTAGGCGCGGACACGATCACGGGCGAACGGCCGCCGGCGTCTCCCGTTCGGAGACCATGCTGATGACGCGCACGCCGCTGTTGCGCGCGGTGTCGACGACGGCGAGGAGTTTCCCATAGTTGAGCGCGCGATCCGCCTTGAGGTACAGGATGCCGTCAGGTCGTCCTTTGGAATAGAGCGCGCGCAGGCGCTGCGCAAGGGACGATGCATCGATCGGTTGCTTGTCCAAGTAGTAGTGGCCCGCGGCATCAACGCCGAGGGTGATGTCGTTCGGTTGGTCGGGGTGGTCGCGCAGGTGAGCGGCGCGCGGCGGGTCGATGGGAGCGCCATCGAGCAATGCCGGCGCGACGATCATGAAAATGATCAGCAGGACGAGCATGACATCGATCAACGGCGCCACGTTGGGTGTCACTTGGATCGGCGAACGCATCGCAACCTCCCGGGACGAGGATGACCCATGATGCGTAGTCCAGGTTAGGCGCCGCTGACTCTCGGATTACGCGGTCATGAAGGCGGCGTTAGACGTTGCTGCGGAAGACGCTCGTGCTTCGTCGCCGCCGCCAACCGCTCGATGACCTCGTCCATCTGACTGCGGCGGAGCCGCGCCCAACTCGGGAGACGGAGCGTGCCGTTCGCCAGCAGCGCCACGCCGGCCACGGCCAATGCTCCCAATCCCGGCGCCGCCTGTGCCAGCGTTCCGTTCGCCGCGACTAACGCGCCGACGACAACCGTGAGGCCCAGCATCAGCGCGCCCATTCCCACCGACGCGCGTGCGTTGCCCTTGAACGTACGCAGCCGGAGCTGATGCCCCGTTGGCGTCGGCTCGAGCAACGCATGCAGGTTGCCGTTGCTCCACTCGCGCAGTGATCCCGTGCTGCGCACCACGCCGCGCGCCTGGAACACCGTACGCAGATCGACGACGAGCAGCTCCCATTCTTCGTCCGTGAGGCGACGGTCGAGCGCCACAGTGCGCTCCACGCCGATCGGGAGACGCAAGAACGTCTGTGCGGCCAGTGGTTCGCGCGATCGATCCAGCGCTTGGGCGGAGCGAGCGACGGCGTCCGGCGAAATGCCGACTTCGCGGGCGATGGACTGGAGCTCGCCCAGCGTCAGGCCGCGGGCGCCGCCGGCCGGCAGCGCTTTGGACTCGGGCTGGTCCGCGGCCGCACGAAAGATGGCCGCGGCCTCGTCTTCGTCGTATTGGCGATCGTCCATTGGCGCGGACCTCGTCACGTTCGCGTTAGGCACTCCATCGTCAGCTCCACTTCGTCATCGCGGTGTCGCAGGTGCGTGCGTCACGGGATGTTCCCACATCGCCATGAGGTACGCGACCGACGCATCGTGCGCGTCGCGCATCTCGGACACCAGTCCCCGAGGCATCCCTTCGTGCTCGAAAGTAATCTACCGTGCCCTCTCCCACGCTCCCGGATGACGATCACGCCGATGGTGCCTAAAAGAGTCCGTCGCAGCGCCAACGTGTTCCCGCGCGGATGCGGCACTGGTTCATGCCCGGACCCGTATATCGAACGATGAGCTCGAACGTTCCGCTGTCGGCCCGATACTCGAATGGGTATTTGAGCACCGAGAATTGTGGTGCGGCAAGGGTGGCCGCCGAGAGATAGTGCGGAACGAGTACCGCAAGCGTCCGCGGGTATGCCGCCGAATCGCGATGAAATGCTTCGAGCGCTGCGACGACCGGCGCCCCGTACGCCCGTGCGAGTCGGTTCTTCCCAAATTCTCCCACCTGGCCGCCCCAGCATGTCGAAAAGACGAACGCGACGCCGCAGAACAGCAGCATCGCCGAACACGCGCTGAGCCACACGAGGTCCACGCGCCGTCCCCGCCGGCCGGCGGTCCATCGACGTAGTCCCCAGACGCCGCAAATCAGAACGACGAAGATGGACAGGAAGGCAATCGTCGAAAGCGCGTGCTGAACAGCAACGGCCCGGAGGGCTGCGCGGACAGAATCCACGGTGCGTGTCGGTTGGGAGTGGGCGGACTTCCGTTAGGCGGCGGTGCGAGGCAAGCTGGCGTTAGTCACGAAAGAGCGTGCGTGTGATCGAGGACGGATGGTGCGCATGCTTCACTCTTCGCGGCACGTATAGCGCTCATTGCCCCGTAAGGTGGCGCGCCATACGCACCGCGGGCACAACCATGCCACCCGGCAGCGCCACCTCGATGCGCTTGAACTCGGCGAAGCCGAGGGCGCGATAGAGGGGCTCGCCGGGCAGCGTCGCCAGGAGCTCGAGGCGACGGAAGCCGGCCGCCATCGCCGCGTCGGCGCACGCCGCATACAGCCGGCGAGCCAGGCCGCGACGCGCGAAGGATGGATGGACGAAGAACGCGCGAATCCGCGCCGGCTCGGTGGCGGGATCGAGTCGCGCGTCTCCGGCCGCGTGCGCACTCGCTTGATCGCCGCCGTACAGCGTTAGGCGTGCGCTCCAGCCGCCGCCGGCGGCCGGCGTCCCGTCCGGCGCGTCGATCACGTAGTAGGTCGCATCGGCGATGAGCTGGGTGTCGACGCCGAAGACATAGGTGACCAATGCGTCGATCTGCGCCGGCGTGTAGTAGCCCGCGCTCAGGGCTCGGGCCGACGCCTCGATCATGGCGTTGAGCGCGGGCACGTCGGCCATCGTGGCGAGGCGCACGTCCACGAGAACGTTGGCCGTTAGACGAGGGAGCGGAGGCTGTCCTTCAATACGTTGACCGCGATCGTCGTCAGGACCAAGTCGCCCGCATAGGCGTTGCGGTACAGGCGCTCGAGCTCGTGCACCCGCGTGCGCAGCGCGCCGCGATCCTCGGGCTGTCCCGCCTGCTTCAGGTTGTCGAAGAGGCGCGCCTTGTGGCGCTTCCCGTCGACGTCCGAACACACGATGCGCCAACTCCCAGGCGTGCGGGGCTGCGGAATGCCGTAGATGCCGCTGATGGCGAAATCATTGGCGTCCAGGCCGCGCAAATACGATCGCGGTACCATTGCGCTCTCCTTGAGTGCCTAACGGCGTTTCATTGCCGTTCCCAACGAATCTCCATGCCTTCTTTCGATCCGAGCAGTTGGCGGAGGAGCGCCACGAGCGTCTCGGGCGCGCCGTCTTGTTCCAGCATGTCGATCGTGGCGGACTCGAAGTAGTAGTCCTGATCCATCGGCGATTCTTCCTCGAGCTCGTCGATCAGGAACCGCAGGTCGTCGTCCCCGATCGTACCGAGGACCTGATTCGAATCCTTGTCACGCAGTTGGATCACGCGCCCTCCGTTAGGATCGAGCGTCCGCCCTGAAGCGGACGCGTCCAATGATTCCGGTGAATTGGCCATGCATGACGCTCGATGGCAAGGTATCGCGTGTCGGCGGCGGGACCGAGTCGCGCCTTTCTTGCTGTGTACGGGCGTCCGAGACGCACATGCCGAGGGGCTGCCCGAACATCCCCCGTATAGCTCTACTATAGTATGGCCGGCAGGAAGACCCTCTTAGGCCATTCGCGTTCGTTAGGCTGAACGCGCGGAGGGCTCAGTGCGGTTCCTGGTCGCGCGCGTGCGCCTCGAATTCCGCGAGCTGCTCCGGCGTCAGCAGGCGCGCGGCAAGCCAATGACTGAGGGAGTCCGGCGTCGAGGAGCGTGCGGAGGAAGCCGGCGATGTGCACTTCCGTCGCGTCCGCGGCGACCATGCCGACGATCGTCTCGGACTGTTGTCGGAACCAGTCGGGGCGAGTGCTTGAATTCTGATCGAGAAACCGCGCGAGCGGTCTCCGGATCAAGGCGTAGCGTGCACCAGCGAGCCACCGCGGCGAGCGCCCGGCGCTTCAACTGGCAGGACAATCGAGCACGGGTTGCGATATGCAAATTCATGCAACCGTATCGGACAATCGTCGCCAAAGCAAGTAGCATATGCGGGCGGGCACGCTCCTCGATCGGCCCGTTCCAGCGATGTCAAGCAAGACGCGGGCTTCGCGCGCGGCCAAGCGTTGCCGGCGCCGCCGGCAGCAGTGCCTCGTTAGGCCGAGGAGTGTCAGGGGTCCAGGTCCAAGACCATGGAGACGTCGGCGATCTCGTACTTCGTACCTTCGGGGACAGGACGATATCTGAAACCCAACGACTCGTACAGCGTCAGGGCGCCTTGGAGCTGCGAGTTCGAGACCAGCGTCACGCGCCGGGCGCCTCGCTCCCGCGCGTATGCAATGCAGCGTTGCACCAGACGGCGTGCGATGCCCTGACCCCGAAACTCCGGCGCCACCGTGAGCTTGGCAAGCTCCATTTCGTCGGCACTATGGGGAACGACGGCACACGTACCGACCGCCAGGCCATTGTCGAGCGCGATGAAGATCTGCCCCCCGCGATCGAGGAAGTACTTCTGCGGATCAGCAAGTTGTTCTTCCTCAACCGCCTCCATCAGTCCATGGTCTTCGAGCCACGCGCGATTGAGCTCGCCGAAGCGTTTCGCGTGCTCCGACCGGAACATTGCGATTTCAGTACTCATCCCGTCTCCTCGCACTCGGGTATCGCCCTAACGCATCAAACGCGATTCGTTAGACACCAGCGCGGAATATCGATAGCAATCCTCTCGCCGCACAGCACCTGCGACTATGCGGGGACGCGGTACCTCTCCTCGGCGAGCCCGATGAGAAGTCCTTCGGGGTCGCGACCGCGGGCATTGACGCCGAACGCGGGATGACGTCTACTCGTACGCACGAACGCAACGGCACGGAGCCCATCGCCCGGAGAGTGTGCAATGAAACCGCATGTCCTACTCGTCGTGACGTCGCTCGTGTCTATCCTCTTAATTTCGTTTCACATTGCGCAGGACATCGTACTTGGGTTCGCGGGAGGGGGCCTCGCGAATCTCATTGGTATCGGCATCCTCGCTGTCTATTTGTGCGGAGCACTGCTGTGGAGTGATCGCCCTTGGGGGTTGATCATTCTCCTCCTCGGATCACTCATCGCGGTGGTGATACCGGTCATCCATATGAGGGGCGCGGGCGTTGGTGTCAAACGGTCGGCCGGAGCCTTCTTCTTCGTCTGGACGCTGTACGCCCTTGGGGTGACCGGGACGTTTGGCTTCCTCCTCTCGGCGTGGGCGCTCTGGAGCGGGCGAGCGGTTCGAACGGCTCCAGAGCCGTGAGTCGGTTGCTGGTGACATCGCTCATCGCCTCCGCCTGTCTCGACGATGCAATGCCGAAGGTGGCGAGGGCGGGTCGGTCACCACGGTGACCTTCGAGGAACAGGGCGGCAAGACGCTCGTGGTCCTGCGCGAGCGCCATCCCTCGAAGGAAGCGCTCGACGCTGCCGGCACCGGAGCAGTCCAGGCACTGGTCGAGACGTTCGATCAGCTGGACGAGCTTCTCGTCGCCCTGGGTGAGAGCTCCGGACAGTAACAGAGACCTGGATCTCGCGGTCGGTCGTCCGATAGTCCCGGCTCACACTGGCCGGGGCTATCGGATCCCACGGTGCGTAGGCCTCATCTGTCCCGACATGAGTGCGTGGACGCGTAACCGACCGGACCAATATCGTCCTGGTGAGTGTGTGCCACGCCTAACGCTGGAGTTCAGCTGCGAAGCCGCAGGGTTGGAGCTGTAGATGCGGTTGGACCGGTGCGCGCCTGCGTCAGCGCAACGATTCGTCAGATGACACGTTGGGCGTCACGACACTACGAGTACCACCCGACCGACCTTTCGCCAGGCGCCGTTCCGGAGTTCGAACGCATAGAAGCTCCCATTGCCACACAGGCCACCGCAGCCCATGGACGCGTATACGACAGCATGTGTCCCACTCGAATCGTACGCCACTCGCGTGAACGACACCACTCGGTAGGACAGGAAGGGGCCGGGATCTGGGAGTTCGCGTAGCGCCGTGAACCAGCGAACGCCATGCGCCTGCCCCAGTACGGCCTGCACGCTGCCACTATCGCGGGCCTGGGCGAGCGCAACCACCAGCGCGGAATCGAGTGCCGGCAATTGCTTGTGAACCCATGCGGCGAGGGCCGGCACGGCCGCCGCCGAATCCGGCAACTCGTCGAACTTGCTTCCTACCAGTACCGAATCCCCGTTACCGCGGAGGGAATCGAGCAGTGTCGCGTAGATAGCCGAATCGGAACGCATGCGTGTTGCGGCGAGGTTGCCATTGGACACTCGCTCGCTACAGGTCGCCGTTAGCGCAACGACAGCAGCAACCAGGAAAGCTCGTCGAATCACGGAGTAGGTGCCAGCTAACGCGTATTAGGCTGCTTCGATAGAGTGCAAGAGAGTATGAGCCGGATGTTCTCTGCAATCTAACACCTCCTGTCTCGGGGCAGAAGAACCGGACGCAAGCTGTTAGTCTCCTGCGCGTTAGGCGAGTGTGGATTAGCCGCCGGTCGTGTTAGGCTGCGAGCGCCGCCAGGCTAATCCGCCGCCGGCGCCGAGTGACCAGGAGTAGTGTTGTCCGCTCGCAAGCTGTGCGGAGCTGGTGCTATGCAGCAATTGCATCGCGCGGCATGGGACTGCGGCGGCGATCACCTGCGGCATGCGCAATACGTCGATTGTGGCCGCGTCTAACCGGCGCTCGTGATCCGCCAAGGGTGCCTGGGATTGTCGAAAGAACTGAAAAGCGCGCATTGACCGTTCGCGTTCCCCGCATCATCATACCGTTAGGATCGTCCCACCGCCCTCGAACACCCCATCCACGTTGCAGCCCCAATGAGCTGGCCCAAACCCTATCCACGCGTCGTCCGCGCTGCTACGATACTCGCCGTGTCCGTCGTGCTCGCGGCGTGCGGAAGCGGCGACATCACCGCACCCAACACGAAGGACAACGCGACGCTCATTCAGCAATTCGCGACCCTCAGTGCACAGGCAACGGCGGATAGTGAGTCGGCGCTGAGCGCGGAATACGAAGGGATCATGCAAACGCTGGCCATGGGCGCACCGGTCAACCAGATCGACGTCGACATCGACGGGCATCCGGAGCGCTTTTCCGCTTTGGCTACCGTATGGTACGCCCACCACTCGGCGAGCGGCGCATCCGATTCGACGGTCGTACTTCAAGCGTGGCACGGCGCGAACAGCGACACCGTCGTCATCATGCAGTTGTACAGCGACGCTTCGCTAAGCATCGGCTTGTATGGCGCGCTCGCGGAGGTCGCTCTCACCATCGGACCGACCGTATGGGAGTCGACACCGGACACGGCGACCGTCGAAGCGCGTGAGACACAGATCAGCGGGACATGCGCGACCGTCTCGAGCCCGGTTCAGGTGTCGATCCCAACGGTGTCGGGGTGCGTGAACGACCAACTCACACTCTCGTTCGATACCAATCTGCACTCCACCATCGGCCCGCCCGGGACACCGCACCAGGTGTCACTCGACCATGATGTCTTGAACGGTATCCGGCCGGAATTCGCGGAGCCGTAAGTCAGGTGCGGCGCGCAGCTGTACGTCAGCGGCCACGCACCAATGGGCGCCGACCTGGATGGCCGAGCGATGTGGTCGGCGCACGGAATGTATCTCAGGAAAAGAGCGAACCGCCGTTGATCGCGACCGTCTGCCCGGTGATGTAGAATCCGACGCGGGCTGGTCAACGCAGTTTTGTTGCGCGTCGGTCTCGACCGTATTGATGCCAGACCAATCCGGTCACGGTGTGGCGTTGGTCGCGGGTGAACGTGACCTGCGCGTCGATCTCCTTGACGAAGAAAGTCGCCGCGCTTTCCGGCCACAGGCGCACGCTCGCGCCGCCCGGAGTAGACCTGATGGTCAGCGTGTCGTTGCGCTGCCCGACGACCAAATCAAGTCCGCGCGCAACTTCGTACGTGCCGGCATACGGAGCCAGGGTCGCCGGCGCGAGCGCGATGGCGACTCGTGGTGTGGGCGGCAGCGCCGACGGAGGGACCAATCCGAGCAGCCGCATGTACACGGATATCTGGCTGTAATGTTCGGCGAGATCGGTTTCGAGGGCGAGAAGCGTGCTCACGACGGCCGGAGAGTCGAGCTCGCCTAACCGGTCGAGCGCGGCGTCACAGAAACGCAGGGACGCATGGAGTCGGGCGACCAGCGTGTCTTTCGGCCATCGCGCCTTGACCGAGTCCGCCAACGAATCCTTGGATGTCTCGGGATGCTTGGCTCCGCCCAGCTGCACACACAGACTGTAGTTCGCATTCTCGAGATGCTGGGCGATGTAGCCGATGGTTTGCTGCGAACGGGTAGGACGGTAGTCGTATCGATCGGCGGGGATCGAGTCGAAGGCGGCGACTAACCGGCTGCCGAAAATGTCGGCGAACTTCCCGAACTGAAAGCTCGCAGCGGTCGGCGTCTCGGGCGCGGCCGGCGACTGCGCGGCGACTACGCTAGGCACCAGAAGCGGCACGAGGAGGGTTAGGCAGCGGCGCATGCGGTCATCCGATGAGGAACAATAGCGCGCGGGGGGCCTGCTCTGTTCGCCACTTTCAGTTTATAACGAACCCGGGCACTTGCGGCAAGACCGGGGTCGTGCGGTAACGTCGCCGCCTCGCTCGTAATTCCCGGAAGCCTGAGCAACGAACAAACGACATCCTGGCATGGTGCTCGTGACGCGAGTCGCGTGCAACCATCGACGATGGACGAGTGATATAGACTGGAGAGTGGTGATAACCGAACACGAAGTCGTGATCGCCGGCGGCGGCCCAACGGGGCTCACGTTGGCGGGCGAGCTGGCGTTAGGCGGTGTCGACGTGGCCATCGTCGAGCGGCGCGCGAACCAGGACCTCCTTGGCTCGCGCGCCGGCGGACTGCACGCCCGCACCATTGAGCTCTTCGATCAGCGGGGAATCGCCGATCGGTTCCTCACGCAGGGGCAAACGTATCCGTTCGCGGGCTTCCACCGGATTCACCTGGACTTGAGCGATTTCCCCACCCGCCACCGGTACATCCTCGGCCTCTCGCAAAAGCACATCGAGCGCATCCTGGCCGACTGGGTCGGCGCGCTGCCGGTGACCATGTATCGACGGCGCGAGGTGACCGGTTTCACGCAGGACAATCGCGGCGTCGACGTCGCGATGTCCAACGGAGACTCGCTGCGCGCGGAATATCTCGTCGGATGCGACGGCGGGCGCAGCCTGATCCGTAAGGCGGCGGGCATCGAGTTTCCCGGCTGGGATCCGTCGACGAGCTGGTTGATCGCCGAAGCCGAGATGGCCGTGGAGCCCAAATGGGGATTTCACGAAGACGCGACGGGTACGCACGCCATCGGTAAGGCGGCCGATGGCAAGTCGGCGGGCGTGGTGCTGGTCGAACCGCACGTGGGCTCCGACACCGAACCCACGCTGCACGACATCAGCGAAGCGCTCATCGCCGCCTACGGGACCGATTTCGGGATCCACAACCCCACGTGGATCTCCCGGTTCACCGACATGTCGCGCCAGGCAGCCGCGTATCGCGACCGGCGCGTCCTGCTCGCCGGCGACGCGGCGCACGTCCATGCACCAACGGGTGGACAGGGACTCAACATCGGCGTGCACGATGCGTTCAACCTGGGATGGAAGCTGGCCCAGGTCGTTAGGCGGACATCGCCTGACAGCCTGCTCGACACGTACCACGCCGAGCGTCATCCCGTTGCAGCGCGCGTGTTGCGCAACACGATGGCGCAGGTCGCGCTGCGCCGTCCGGGTGAGCGGATCAAGGCGGTGGGCGACATCGTGTCGGAGTTCCTCGCCATGGACGAGCCTCGCCGGCACATGGCGGCCGAGATGTCGGGGCTGGGCGTGCACTACGACCTTGGAGCCGGCCATCCGCTGCTCGGCCGCCGCATGCCCGACCTCGATCTGGTTACGCCTAACGGGACACAGCGGGCCTTTTCGCTGCTCCACGATGCCCGGCCGGTGCTCCTCAACCTCGGCGAACCAGGCGCTTTGGACGCCGCGCCGCGGCCGGACCATGTTCAGTTAGTCGACGCCACGTACGAGGGTGCGTGGGAGCTTCCCGCGATCGGCACGGTCGCCGCGCCGACCGGAATATTGATTCGACCAGATGGATACGTGGCGTGGGTCGGGTGCCTAACGGACGCCGGCCTCGCCGACGCGATGACCACGTGGTTCGGATGAGCACGGCAGCGCCCGCAACGGAGTTACCGCGCCTTCCGACGGAGCGTCTGTTTTGATGTCCTATCTCGAGAGCCGGCGTGCGGACCCGTAATGGCCCGCCGGCAGGTGAACCCGCCGCCGAGCCGCTCGCGCGGACGCAGCGCTTTGCGAGTCGACCGCGTGTGTGGATGGCCGCCGTCATTGCCGTCATCGCGGCCCTGCCCTACCTGCGCACGCTCGGCTACCCGTTCGTCTATGATGATGGTCCGATCATCGCCGGAAATCGGGCGCTGCAGACACCCGCCGGCCTGATCAGAGCGTGGACGTTACCGTACTGGCCCACCGCCGTCTCGGGACCGGCCGGACTCTATCGGCCGCTGGTGCAATTCGCGTACGCCGTGTTGTACAACGCGGGCGGCGGCCGGCCGGCGCTGTTTCACGCCTGGGCACTCGCAGTGCACATCGCCGCGTCGGTCGCGGTGCTCTTCTTCCTCGCGCGCGCGCTCAGGCCGCGCTTCGCGCTGCTCGGAGCGCTGCTGTTCGCTGCCCAACCGGTGCACGTCGAAGCGGTCGCCAGCATCGTCGGCTCGGCTGACGCATTGGCGACGCTCCTCGCGCTGACGTTCGTCGCCATTCTGTGGCGCACTGACGTTCGGACCAACGGCGACGCGGCGTTCGGTTGGGACTCGGCGCTCATTCTCGCCGTTGTCTATGCGCTTGCGCTCGGGGCAAAGGAGAGCGCTGCCGCGACTCCGGCACTCGGTCTCGCGACGCTCTGGGGATGGCGCGCCGATGATGGTCGTTCCGCGCCCGGAATTCGCGCGATCCTGCGCCGCGGATGGCGGGTATGGATCGCGTGCGCGTTCGCACTGGGCGCGATGACGATCGCGCGCCGCGCCGTGTTAGGCACATTGGCGCCGCCGGCGAGCATGATCGCCGATGGCATCGTCGGCGTGAGCGCGGCCACGCGATTCTGGACTATGACGGCGGCCTGGCCCACGGTGGGCGGCCTGCTCTTCTGGCCCGCGCACCTCATGATGCACTACGGGCCGTCGGCCATCCCGGCCCAGACCGCGCCGACGGCGCGAGCCGTGATATCGCTGAGTGCGCTTCTGGTGTGCGGCATCGCGGTGTGCACGCGCCAAGCGATGCGCCGGCCTGCCGCGGCGTTGGTGTGGATTCTGTTAGGCTACTTGCCGGCGTCGAACCTCCTCGTGCCCACCGGACAGCTGCTCGCCGAGCGGACGCTGTACCTGCCATCGCTGGGCGCGGTGATGCTTGTCGCGTGGCTGCTCGATGTTGGAAGCGAACACCTCGAGCGGAGCGGCATCCGCCATACGCCGGCGTTCACGACGGCTGTCGTCGCCGTGCTAACGATCATCGGACTCGTTCGAACCACGACCAGCGCCGCCGTGTGGCGCAGCGAGGCGACGCTGTTCCGCTCGGGCATCGCCGCCGATCCCCTCGCCTTTCATCCCCGTATTCAGCTCGCGCGCTGGTACGGACGTCACGGGCAGGAGGCGCTGGCACTGGCAGAGATGGACTCGGCGTTTCAGCTCGCGCCGGCGAAGGAAGACCTGGCGGTCGAGTACGCGACGCACCTGTCGACCGACCATCGCACGGCGGCGGCGCTGCTGGTGCTCGAGCAGGCGACGGCTGCTAACGACACGTCGATGCGTCTGCGCCTGATGTATCTCACGACGCTGATGTCGGTTCGAGGGCCGCGCGCCGTGGTCGACGACGAGACCGCGAGCCGCACGCACGATGCGGGAGGCCCGCTGCGCTTCGTCGTTCTCGGCAACGCGTACCAGGCGCTGGGACTCGCCGACTCGGCGGTGGATGCATACGCCACTGCCGTGCGGCAGTCGCCGGCGGATGCGTCGATGCGTCTTGTCCTCGCGCGAGCGTTAGCCTCGGGCGGCAGACTCGGCGAGGCGCGCGCGCAGCAGGACACGGCGGCGCGTCTTGACGCCGCGAGCCCGCGTTAGGCCGGAGTCGCAATCGGCTGAGGCTGCCGATCCGCCCTCGCCACCAACGCGGCCGCCGCGAGATCGCCGGTCACGTTGAGCGCCGTCGCGAACGTGTCCGGCAGCGCGTCGACGGCGATCAGGATGCCAATGCCTTCCACGGGCAGTCCGATCGCGACGAACAACGGCGTGAGCATGATGAACGCACCGCGCGGTACCCCCGGCGCCGCGAACGCGAGGAAGACGGATGCAGCGGCCACGGTCGCCAGTTCGCGCGCATGCAGCGGGACGCCGTAAAACCAACCGATGAACAACGCGCCGATCGTCCACGACACCGGCGCGGCCACCTTGAACACCGATACCGCAAGCGGCAGCACGAACCCGGTGATCCGACTCGGCAGCGTTAGGCCGCGCTCGCCGCTCTCGATCATTGCCGGCAGAGAGGCGAGCGACGAGCTCGAGCTGAACGCGATCAGCTGCGCCGGAAGTGCCGCTCGGGCAAAGCGAGCGATGGGAATCCCGCCGAACGCCGCCACGACCGGGTAGAGGAGCAAGATGGTTGCGATACACGCCAGCGAGTACGCGACGATGTACACGCCGATGGCACCCGCCACCGCGCCGCCCAGGTGCGCGGCGAGCGGCAGCACGAGCGCGAACACACCGATCGGCGCCGCCAACACCACCCAGCGGACGATGAGCATCATCGCGTCGCCTAACGCTCGGGCGAGACTCACGAGCGGCGTTCTGGTCGACTCGGGACTGCGCACGATGGCGATGGCGAGGATCAGCGTGAAGAGGATGATCGGCACCATGGCGCCGTTCGCCGCGGCGGCGATGGGATTCGATGGGATCAAGGACAAGAGCCACGCGCTGAAGCTCGCGCTCTGCCCGCCGGCCACCAGTTGATTGGCCGCTTCGGTAGCGCCCGCGGGAAGCATCGCCCGCGCGCCCGATGTCGCGGGGAACGGCAGGAGCGCGAACAGCGTCGGCGCCACCAGCAACACGACGGCGGCGGTCGCGCCTAACAACAGCCCGAACACGACGAGCGCTCGACCGCCGATGCGGCCGATCGTGGTGACGTCGGTGGCCGACGCGACGCCGGTGATGAGGAGCGAGACGACCAGCGGAATGACCGTCATCCGAATGGCGTTCACCCACAGCGTCCCGACCGGCGCGAGCGCGTCGGCCGCGGCGAGCAGGGGCTTGCTGCCTGACGCCGCGATGATGGCCCCGCCGCCGATCGCGGCGGCGAGTGCGACGAGAACGCGCGTGCTCTCTTTCATGTGATCCCGGTTAGGCGTGTCACATCATGAGATCGCCGCCGTTGATGTCGAGCGACGTCCCGGTGATGTAGCCCGCGGCCTCGGACGCCGCGAAGCAGATGAGGTCGGCCACTTCCCGTGCGGTCCCGAGGCGAGGGACGGGATACCCCGCGGCCAGCCGTCCGAGCAGCTCGGGCGTCGCGTGCTCGTGCGTCAGCTCGGTGTCGATCATGCCCGGGCACACCGCGTTCACGGTGATGCCCAACGTGCCCAACTCCTTGGCCGCCGCGCGCGTTAGGCCGAGGAGGCCGGCCTTGGACGCGGTGTAGTGAGCGCCGCCTAACGTGCTGACCGTGCGCCCGGCCGACGACGAGATGTTGATGATGCGGCCGTAGCGCTGCGCCTGCATCGTCGGCATCACCGCCTTCGTGAGCAGGAACGGCGCCACGAGATTTACTTCGAGCGCGTCGCGGAATTCCCGGGCCGAGAGGTTCGGAAAACGCGTCGAGCGCGCGAAGGCCGCGTTGTTCACCAACACGTCGATGCGGCCGAAGCGGTCCAGTGTGCGGCGGACGATCTCGTCCGGCACGCCGTCGGCGGTGATGTCGCCGGGCACGGCCAGCGCCCGGTCGCCTAACGACGCGGCCAAGGCCGTCGCGCGCGTCGCGTCGCGCACGTTGACCGCCACGGCCGCGCCGCGTTCGTACAACCGTACGGCAGCGGCGCGGCCGAGCCCGCGTGCGGCGCCGGTGACGATGGCAACGCGACCGCTGAAGTCCTGCGGCACGTCAGGGGCGCTATCGCTGCCCGCGTCGCTCGAGGCGATTATAAGGGTCCGGTTGGAGACGCGCGAATATGGCGATCGACAGGGGCGTCGGCAAATGCGGCTTCGACGCCGGGCCTAATTCGAGGAACGCACGAAGGGCCGGCCGCAAGGGCGACCCTTCGTGTGCGTCGAGCGGGCGATGCGGCGACTGCGCGCCGATCGCTCCGAAATCACCTGCGAGTGTGTCGCGTCGGACGGTTAGGCGTCCGCGCCCTCACCGTCGATCATCGTGGGCGGCTGGCTGCTCGTGTCGACGGCCACCCCCGATGCATCGGGATTACTGGGTAGCGCAAGTGTGTAACGCCAACGCCTGGGATCACCCTCGGGTTGCCAAGGACGGCCGGCGTGCCGATGAGGTGGTCGAAAAGCCGAATGCCGGAGCCAAGCAGAACCGCCGCGATGTCGACGTGGATTTCGTCGATGAGGCCGGCATTCAGGCACTGCTGGATGGTGTCAGCGCCGTGGACGCCAACGGACTTTCCCGCCGCGGCTGCTTTGGCTTGGCGAACAGCGCTTTCGACGCCGTCGGTCACGAAGTGGACAGTCGAGTTGGGTCGCGGCCATCCGGCGGGAATCTGGTGCGTTAGGACGAATGCCGGCCCCCACGCGTGATTTCCGCCCCAACCTTCGGCGACGTCGAACGTGCGTCGACCGGTGAGCATGGCACCAAGTCCGGACGTTAGACTGCGAAGGTGCTCGGCGCTCGGTGCGGACACTTTGAACGTCATGGGGTCCGACCCACCGGTGTGGAATTCGACGTCGCCCGAGGTGAAGTACCAGTCGAACACTTCTGCCACGCCATCGTCGCGGTCGGCGACGTAGCCGTCGAGCGACATGGACATGAGTGCGATCACCTTCGACATGTGAGGTTCCTTTCGAAGCGTGGTGACTGCGTTCAGACTACGTAGAAGGCGCAATTTTCGCGAACGTGTTGACCAGAGCAACAACACAACCCAACGGATAGCGAATGCGGAAAGTCATCGCAACTGCATCGGTTTCGCTCGATGGCGTCATCATGGCAGTTTATGATCGGATCCACTGGACGGGGATCGACGAACTCCTCGTTGCCGACCATCGACGGTGATTGGCGCCTAACGCCAGAGCCACGCGGCGTGCGCATCACGGCACGTCGAACACGATGTCCTGCGCGCCGTGATACAGCACGTAGCGTCCCATCTCTTCGAGGCGTTCCCTCCCCTCGACGATTTCGAGGAAATGATTGCCGGCGAGCTCACCGACCTTGCTGGCGAAGTGTGACGAGCCATAGGCGAACAGCAGCTCCGTTTCGCTGATGCCGCCCGGATACCAGAGCAGATCGCCCCGCGACGGGTGGCTCGTGTGGTTCTCGTATCCGACGCCGAGCTGATAATCGCCGAGTGGGATCCAACAGGCCTCGCCGCTCCAGCGGGCGTGGATCACCCGCTGGCGGTAGGGAAGCAAGGCGCTGAACGCGGCGCACGTGTTAGGCGCGCGATCGGTGAGGAGTTTCGCCGTGAAGGCGAACTCGTTGGCGACCGTGATCGTAACCATGCCGATCATTCGATAAGCGAGCTCGCCGCTATTTGAATTTCACTTTCGCGATTTCCGCGTTCGGCGTGAATCCGTCACCGAAATCCTCGATGTCCATCAGCTTGCGAATTTCGACCTCCGCCTTGCCGTTCGGAAAGATATTCGGCGTGCGCTTCACCACTTGGATCGCTTCTTCCAGCGAATCCGCGCGAATGATCGAGAAGCCCGCGACGACTTCCTTCGCCTCGGCGAACGGTCCGTCGATAACAGTGCGCTCGTCGCCACTGAACTTCACGCGCGCACTCTTCGAGGTCGGGGCGAGCCCTTCCGCGGCGAGGAGGATACCTTCCCTCGCGAGTTCCTCGTTGTACTGCTGCATGGCGGCAAACGCTTCGGGCGTCGGCGGCTCGCCCCCTTCCGATTCCTTGGTTGCGATTCCCATGAGGATGAAGCGCATGGTTCTCTCCTGAACGCGGTTTCGTGTCGGTTGGCGCGCTGTTGCGGCCACACTTACACGTCGAACGAGACCATCCAAAATCGACACGACGTTCGAGAAACTGTAAGCGGCCGAGTCGCGATGCGAGGAAGGCGTGGTTGTGTTCGGTGCATACTTTGGCCGGCATGCGGGCATGACCGCCTTGAAGTCGCGAGCATCAGTTAGAAGATCGGTCGCACGCTCACGCGCTTCGGTTGACGTCACAGTGTGCGGAACATTCCGGTTCCCCAACCACCGAATGAGTCGGTCGTTCGAGAAGTAGAAACGTTCGTGCTCGACGAGCGTGCGCGTGGGATACGGCTGGCCGTTTGGGCGACCGCGGCGACTCTCCACGAGTACAAAGAGGAGCGAGTCATTCGCGAAATAGAACCGCTCAGTCGCGTCACCGATCTCGCCATAGTAATCGGCGACCAGAAGACGAAGCGAGTCGCCGTCGCAATAGGCTTGGACCCGGCCGCCGTCGGTCGATCGGCGCTCGAGCCCGAGCGTATCCATGCTGGCGGCTGCATGTCTCTCCTGAGCGCTGCGTTAGGCCACGGGAAGGTCGTCCTGCAGCCAGCGACCCGTTCGGGTGACCTCGAATCCATCGAGGAGGATGCGCGCACAGTGAAACTCGATCTCCTCGATGTACCACGGGTTGAACCATACGCGCCATCCCGCTGCTTCTCGCTCGATTTCGATCACCGAGAGTTCGAGCGCGTCGCCCTCTCCGAGCTGTGACGGCCGAGCACGATTCCTTGATAGCTCCCGTACTCCAATGAACTCTACGCTGTGCACGGACTGGGCGCCGACGTTAGTAGCGCGTGCGGCAAACTTTATGTCGCCGGTGGCGGAGACTGCAAACGCGTCCAAGGGCGTGTAGGCGCAATAGAGGGCTTCGCAGAACGCCCGTATCGAAGTCTGACGCATCGGGTCTCTCGATGTCAGGTAAGTCGCGTCCCGCCTAACGCTAGAGTTTAGCGGCACTCGAGCCATCCGTCGGGGCCGGCACGACCCGCAGCGTTGCGCCCAGGATCCTTCGCTCCGCATCAGGCAGGCCCTCGATGAGGCCCAGCGCCTTCTCGTACTAGCTGCCTCGCCGTTTCGACGATGTCCTCGGCGACCGCCGGCTGCTTGTCAGGGTAGTCACACGCAACATCTTCCAAATAAATAAGGGCCGCCAAGTCGGCGGGATGCCCAAGTGCCGTCCACATCGCGTTCAGTTGGCGCGTGCCTTTAAACGGATCGACCGAGCCGTCGGCGATGGCACCGATCAGGTGATTCACGAACAACCTCCCTCGCTCGCTCGACGCTCATTGCGTCCGGCCGAACAGTTACCAGCGCCTCTTCGAACAGCTGTCCAGCGTCGCGACGCGTGGGCCTGTGCAGGCCGGCGAGCTCTCGAATCGGCTGCGATTCATACCTCGCCTCGAGCATCGCCACCGCGACTTCCGGCAGTTGTTCGCCGGGTAGTAGTTCGAGACGGAATTGAGCTTCCTCGTACTCAAAAGGCATAGGTATACGTGTTCTGCCTACGTGTGGTTCTCGTACCCGACGCTCAGCTGATAGTCGCCGAGCGGGATCCAACGAGCTTCGCCGCTCCAGCGGGCGTGGATCACGCGCTGGCGGTAGGGAAGCAAGGCGCTGAACGCGGCGCACGTGTTAGGCGCGCGATCGGTA
>DATNAM010000137.1:0-3992 GCA_035572595.1 Gemmatimonadaceae bacterium | reverse complement strand
CACGTCGAAGCACCCGCACGCGCGGCGCGCCTGGCGCGGCTCGTGAACGACGCGTTCGCGCAGGTGGTGCGCGAGCGCGGGCCGCGCTTCGCCGCCCTCGCCACGCTGCCGCTCTCCGATCCGGCGGCGTCCGTGCTCGAGCTGCGCCGCGCGATGACGGAGCTCGGCTTCGCGGGCGCCATGCTGTTCAGCAACGTGAACGGCGTGCCGCTCGCCGACGCGCGCTTCGAGCCGCTGTACGCCGAAGCCGATCGGTTAGGCGCGGTCCTGCACATCCACCCGACCAACCCGGCGAGCGTCAGCGGCATGACCGAGTACTGGCTCACGGCGCTCGTCGGATTTTTGTTCGATTCGAGTCTGGCGGCGGCGCACCTCGTGTTCGCCGGCATCCCCGAACGCTATCCGCGCATTCGCTGGGTGCTCGCGCACCTGGGCGGCGCCATCCCGTATCTGGCCGAGCGATTGGACCGCGGATGGCGCGCGTTCCCCGATTGCCGCACGAACATTTCGCGCGCGCCGAGCGAGTATCTGCGCCAGTTCTATTACGACACGGTGAACTTCGACCCGGCCGCGCTGCGTCTCGCAGTGGATTTCGCCGGCGCCGATCACGTGCTGGCGGGCAGCGACTACCCGCACCAGATCGGCAGCATCGCGCTCATGAAGGAGAGCCTCGCGGCCGTGCGCGTCACGCCCCAAGAGCGCGCCAAGATACTCGGCGGCAACACAGCCGCGCTGCTCAAGCTGGCCTAACGGACCACTACAGACTGAACCGCCACGTTCCCTCGCCCTGGGCGGCGCACCTTCTTGATTTGCGGCGGATAGATGGACGTGAGGTCCACCGCCACCAAGTGCTGTTCCGCGCCGATCGCGTGTCAGCGCGCACGCGCGGTGACGAGTCCGGCCGTAAGCGCCGCGTCGAACGCTGAGGTGCCGAGCATGTCTCCCAAGTGCCGCGGCGGATCCGGATGGTCGACACGGTCGCCGAGCGGTCGCTCCCACCAGCCCACGTCGTGCCAACGACCCAGCTTGTAGCCGACATCGTGAAACACGCCGACGCTCCGAAAGCCGAGGGATTCGTGCAGCCCGACGCTGGCAGCGTTGGGAAGCGTGATGCCCGCATAGACGTTCCGGTACCCGAGGAGACGCAGCGCCGCGAAGAGTGACGTGTAGAGAGCGCGCGCCACGCCTCGTCGCCGCGCGTCTTCGTGCACGTACGCCGACACTTCCGCCGACCATTGGTAGGCGGGTCGGGCGCGATGCGGACTGCCGTATGCGTAGCCGCGCGTGATGCCGTCGTCGTCGTCGAACGCGAGCCACGGGTACCGCGCGCCGATATTCTCGACACGCCGCGCCATCTCGTCGCCGTCCGGCGGCTCGATCTCGAAGGAGATCGGACTGCCGGCGACGGCGGGCCGATAGATGGCGGCAAAGGCCGGTCCGTCGGCGGCAGTTGCGACACGAATGATCGGCATCCTCGTAGGATGTACAGGTGTCCAACGAATGGGGAGGCATCCGTCCGGGATGGGCGTTCCCCTTGCGTGCCGATGGGAGACCTTGCATCGTGAGATCATGACGCCGGACCGCCGGTTTCGCATCGACACGGGTCCACACCGTGTGACGCGCGACGTGGACGACGAGATCGAGTTCCACTTGGTGATGCGCGTACAGAAGCTCATCGCGCACGGTCTCGATCCGGCGACGGCGCGCGCCGAGGCGTTGCGCCAATTCGGCGACGCCTCGGCCGTGCGCGCCGAGTGCCTAACGATTGACCGGGACCGGGAGCGGGTCATGCGACGAGCCCATCGGCTGTCCGATTTGTGGCAGGACGCATCGTACGCGCTGCGCACGATGCGCCAGCACACGACCGTGGTGGGCGTGATGCTCGTGATCCTTGCGTTGGGCATCGGCGCCAATACGGCGATGTTCACGCTGATCGACGCCTTGGTGCTGCGGTCGTTGCCGGTGCCGCATCCCGAGCAGCTGGTGTCGATCGGCGACCCGCGCCGGACGAACTCGATGTCGCAGGGCACGCCGTACCCCTCGCTCGCGTCCGTGCCCGTCTATGAAGACCTCCGCGATCAGAACACGGTGTTCTCCGGGCTGTACGCGAACGGTCGCGCGGGGCTCATCAGCATGGCCGCGCCGCAGGCGGGCGCCGCCCAGAAAGCAGGCGCCGCGGGCACGGGCGCCGACGCCGAACACCCGAGCGCCCGCTACGTCTCGGGCAACTTCTTCCAGGTGTTAGGCGTGCACGCGCTCGCCGGCCGCACGTTCGCGCCGGATGAAGACAAGCATCCCGGCGACGCTCCGGTGGTCGTGCTCGAGTACTCGTACTGGCAGCGGCGGTTCGGCGGAGCAACGTCGGCCCTCGGCTCGACGATCACCCTCAACGGTGTGCCGATGACGATCATCGGCGTCGCCCCGCGGGATTTCACCGGCGACATCGTGGGTCAGCGTCCGGACATGTGGCTGCCGCTCCTGATGCAGCCCGTGCTCGATCCGCACGAGAACGTCCTCGCGGATCGCTACACGAGCTGGCTGCTGCTCATGGGACGGCTCGCGCCCGGCGTGTCGTTAGAACGGGCGCGCGCGCAGATCACGACTATTTACAAGCGCACGCTCATCGATCATGCGGACAAAGACCTGGACGACATCCAGCGCGGGCTGAGAACCAAACCCATACAGGTGGAAAGTGGCGCACGTGGATTCTCGAACTGGAGAGCATCCTTCGCGTCATCGCTGTACACGCTGATGGCCGCAGTGGGGTTGGTGCTGCTCATCGTGTGCGCCAATGTCGCCAACCTGATGTTGTCGCGGGCCGCCGCCCGCGGGCGCGAGATGAGCGTGCGCATGGCGTTAGGCGCCGGTCGGGGACGGCTGGTCCAACAACTGCTCACCGAGAGCGTGATCCTCGCGATCGCCGGCGGCGCCTTGGGCTTGCTGGTCGCATATTGGGGCAGCATCGGGCTGCTCCGGTTGGCCAGCGGCGGTCCGAAGCCCGTCCCGCTCGACGTCCGTCCCGACTGGCGCATCCTCGCCTTCGCCGCATGCGTGTCGTTAGTCACCGCCGTGCTGTTCGGCCTGGCGCCGGCGCTGCGTGCCACGCGCGTGCAACTCGCGAGCGCACTCCGTGCCCAGGGCCGCAATCTCGTCGGCGCCGCGAGCTCGCGCCTGCTCACGCCCGGCAAAATGCTCGTGATCGTGCAGGTTGCGTTGTCCGTAGTGCTGCTCGTCGCGACGGGACTCCTCGTGCGCAGCACGGTGCAGCTCCGAACGAGCGACGTCGGCATGGCGCGCGACCAGGTTCTGGTGGCGCGGGTTGCGCCCGGCAAGGTCGGCTACGCGGATGCACGCCTAACGGCACTCATGCGCGACCTCATTCAGCGCGCGTCGCGGGTGCCGGGCGTCGCCTCGGCCAGCCTGTCGGAAAACGGCATCTTCAGCGGCACCGAATCGGGCACGACGTTCACCATCGAGGGCTTCACCGCGCGCGTCGACTCCGATACGGTGGCCGCGTACGACGACGTCGGCCCCGGGTACTTCGAGACGGTCGGTGCACACCTCATTCGCGGCCGGGGCATCGAGGCGCGCGACAACGAGAGCGCCGCCAAGGTGGCAGTGCTGAATCAGACCGCGGCGCACTACTACTATCCGCACGGCGACGCCGTCGGACACCACTTCACGATCGAGGGCACCGCGTTCGAGATCGTGGGTGTCGTGGGCGACATCGAGGAGCAGGACGTGCGCGCGCCGGCCTCGCGGCGCCTCTACCTATCGACGCTGCAGCTCGGCGGCACCACCGGAACGAAGAATTATGCGGCCGCGTTGCCCACGGAGTTCTATCTCGAGATTCGAGCCCGTCCCGGCATCGACCCAGCGCGACTCGTCGAGCCCGTTCGGCTCGCGCTCAAAGCAGCCGACCCGTCGCTGCCCGTGTTGAGTGTCGCGCCCGTGAACGCGAACATCGAGGACTCGATCAGCACCGACATCCT
>DATNAM010000136.1:0-5321 GCA_035572595.1 Gemmatimonadaceae bacterium | reverse complement strand
TACTCCACCGCCAGGTCGGCGACCGATGCCGCCCCCGGCGCGGCGGTGCCGCGAAACGCCGCCGCTGTGCCGTAGACGCTCACCCCCTGCACGGCGGCGGAGCCCGAGAACGACTGCGACACGTTGACTCGCATCCGCAGGCTGCGTCCGTTGGGCATCCAGAAATAGGATTGCGTGTAGAGCGAGAGCGTGGTGGTGTACACCCCGCTCCCGAATCCATCGCTCGTCCGCGCGCCGAGCCGGTCGTAGCGGCCGGTGGGGAAGGTTTCGGTGAGGTTGAGCGCCGTGGCGGGAAACCACGAACCGCGGTGAAACTGCGTGAGGCGCTTCTGGACGATACCGCTCACGTCGCCAACGCCGATGCCCGAGCTGCTCGGCGCGCCGCCAAGCGTGTTGAAGCCGGCGGTGGGCGACGTGCCCACCGTTAGGCCGTCGACGAGCCCGTACAGGATGTACGTGAGCGTACCGTAGCTGTTCGAGCGCCCGGCCCGCACGTCGTAAAGGTAGGGCTCGATGAGAAAGTGACCCGGCAAGAGCGCGCCGGGCGACGGCGCGATCATCGGGCCGGTCCACCAGGCCTCATCGAGCGCCTGGCGTTGGGCAGGGCAGGCCCGCGCGCACGCCGGCGCGCTGTCTGCCGGCGCCTGCGCCATGATCGGCGGCCCGCCGCCCAAGAGCGCGCATCCCACGAAGTACGACGCGATCCGTGCGACCTTTGGCATCACTCGTCCCCGCCCTGCGTGTTAGGCCGGCTGCGCGCGGCGCGCGCGTGCGGGCGCGCGCCGTCTTCCCCTGAGGGTAGGGCGCCAAGTGGGTTGTCTCAATAGCCGCTTGTTATCAAATTGATATGACCACTTATCCGGCCTGGCCATGTCCCGTCTGGCACCGAGCTTCGTCCCTCCCGTCGCGATCGATGCGCGGCGGCGCACGCCGATCTACCGCCAGCTGTACGAGTGGTTTCGGAGCGCGATCCTGGCGGGCCAGTTGCGGCCAGGCCAACGCGTACCATCCACCCGGCAGCTGGCCGCCGAGCTCGGCGTGTCGCGCATCCCGGTGCTCGGCGCCTACGAGCAACTGCACGCCGAGGGATATCTCGAGACGTTCGTCGGCGCCGGCACGTGCGTGGCGCGTTCGATTCCCGATCGCACCCGGCTGATCGGGCGGCCACCGGCGAAACGGACGGACGCGCGCGCGGCGCGACCGGCGGGCCCGCGGCGCGTGTCGCGGCTCGCGGGGACGATCTTCCAGACCGACCAGTCGTGGTTAGGCAATCCGGGTGCGTTCCGCATCAGTCTGCCGGCGCTCGACAAATTTCCCGCCGCGGTGTGGGCGCGTCTGGTGCATCGCCATGCGCATCGCGTGACGCGCGCCATGATGGCATACGGCGATCCGATGGGAGATCAGTCGCTGCGCGAAGCGATCGCCGAGTACGTGGGGGCGGCGCGCGCGGTGCGGTGTGATGCGTCGCAGGTGATGGTGACCACTGGATCGCAGCAAGGATTGCTGATCGCGGCGCGCGTGCTGCTCGATCCGCGCGACGCGGTGTGGATCGAGGATCCCGCCTATCCGGGCGCGCGGCAGGCGCTGCTGGCGGCGGGCGCCCGTATGGTGCCGGTGCCGGTGGACGACGAGGGTCTGGACGTGGCGCGCGGGGCGCGCGCGGCGGCCGCGGTGCGGGCGGTGTACATCACGCCGTCACACCAGCATCCGTTAGGCGTGACGATGAGCGCCACGCGGCGCATGACGCTGCTCGGCTGGGCGTCCCGGACCGGTACCTGGATCATCGAGGACGACTACGACAGCGAGTACCGGTACGACAGCCGGCCGATCGCGTCGCTCCACAGCATGGACGAGGACGGCCGCGTCATTTACGTGGGCACGTTCAGCAAGGTGCTGTTTCCGGCGCTCCGGTTAGGCTACGTGATCGTGCCCAAAGACCTCGCCGCCGCGTTCTCGGCGATGCGCGACGCGTCGGACGTGTTCTCGTCGACGCTCTATCAGGCGGTGGTGAACGATTTCATTCGCGAGGGGCATTTCGCCCGGCACATCCGGCGCATGCGTATGATCTATATGGAGCGGCGGCAGGTGCTGGTGGACGCGTTGCGGGCAGAAGCCGGCGAGCGGCTCGAGGTGGTGGGCGCAGCGGCAGGCCTGCATCTGGCGGCGCTGCTGCGGCCGGGTGTGAGCGACGCGGCGGTGGCGGAGCGCGCGGCCAGGAAGAGCGTTCTTGTGACACCGCTCTCGAGCTGCTGCTTCAAGATGCCGGCGCGCGGCGGGCTCATCCTTGGATACGGCGGCACGACACCGCACGAGATCCGCGACGGGGTCAAGAAATTGGCCGCCTGCCTGGAGACTCGTTAGCCGTCGGGGTAGCCGTTGGGCCGGCGTTCGGCCGGTCCTGAGTTAGGCGCTGCTGAGGTCGCTTGGCACGCGGCCCCTTCCTAACGGGAAACGTCCGCTGCATATTCGCGGCGCCCGCCAGCGGGCACTGGACCACGCGGCACCACCTCTTCCCACCGACTCGTGCGCGTCATCGGCATCGCCGGCAGCAGCGTCGGCATCCCGTTGTGGCTGCGCCTCATCGGCGTCACGCCGTTTCTCATCCTCGCGGCCGCCTGGTTGATCCTGGCCGCCTTGCTCGTGTTTCGCGGAGACAACGTGGACAAGCCTAACCGGATGGGCCAATTCTACGGCTACAGCGTGTGCCTGATCGCCATCATCGTCGCGCTGGCGACGATCGCATCGCTACTCGGGACGGCGTTCGACCGGGCGCACCCCCTCGAGTCGGGCAGCATGTTCGGCGAATCCCTGTCGTCGTTCGACGCCTACAAGGCCGGCCGTGCCCAACGCAACGAAATGGAAATGCAGGCCGGCTTCGTACACCGCGACACGGTGCCGGAGGCGGCGTTGCGCACCGAGTACGATGGCCTGGTGCAGCAGCGCCTGGCGAGCGTGCGCTACGAGAGCGAGAAGAGCCTCGTCACCGGCGGGATCATGCTGCTCCTGGCGGTCGCGCTCTTTGCGGTGCACTGGCGGTGGCTGCGCCGTCTGAACGGCGCAGCCTCCGCCTAACTAGACGCCTAACGGGCGTCCAGCTTGCGGCCGGCGTTCAGCGCGTCCCAGTTCATGATCGCGTTGAACACCAGCGTGTAGCTGCCGATCGTCTCGCCGCGGTACACGGGATTGTTGGCGAACAACACCACGTGCCCTTTGCCCGATGGCGCGTCGATCACCACCGGGCGGTCGGCGATGTCGCCACCGCCATCGAGCAGTCCCGATACCAACAGGTTGTGTTGATCGGCATAGCGCAGGATCACGCGCGGACGCTGGTCGGGCGGGATCACGTCGAGCGCGTTGCGCATCTGGTCGTCGGTGACCGGCTGCGCCTGCCACGGCTCGACCTTCACTTCGGCCGGCGCCTGCTCGTCGGGCGTGAGCGGCGGACGGCCCTGCACGGTTTCCTGATCCTGCGCCGTGCCGCGCCCCGTTTCGCGCGTCACGCTCTCGCCGCCTAACCGGCGCCGCCGCCCGCGGCCGCCGTAGAAGTCGCTCACGCCGTACGTCTCGCCCTCGTCGCTGTAGACGGCCAGACTGTCCTTGATGCCGTACGCGATCGGGCTCGCGGCATCCACCAGCCGCGTGCGCAGGAGACTGCCCACCACCTCCTGCGACCGGGGCCGCTCGTTGCTCACGCCACTCGTTAGGCCGTACTCCATCGCCAGATCGGCGATGTCCCCGGCGGCGATGAGCAGCCCGCCCTTGCTCACGAAGTCGTGCAGATGCTCCACGCCCTCCCAGCCGAGTCCGGGGCGGATGTCGCTTGTGGAATCGAGGCGGCCGATGTTAGGCGTCTCGGGCGTCGTTTTCCACGGCATCGGGTTGCGCCACATCGGCATGCCCGCGATCACCGACTGCACGCTGTAGCCGCCCGGCGGGAACACCAGCACGTCGTACTTGGCGTTCAGGTCAGCCGTGGCCGCGACGTCCTGCGTGCTGATGTAGCTGAAGGGGATGTGCTGCGCGTCGAAGGCGAGGCGCCACCATCCTTCGGTCTGCGTGCCTTCCCAGGGATGGATGATGGCGATGCGCGGGGCGCGCGCCGGGTGCATGGCCACCCTGGGGGCCGCCGGAATGGCGTAGAGCTGGATGCCTAACGACGTGGCCGCGTGGTCGAGATCGTCGTGCGAGACGCCGCTCACGATCATCGAGCCGCGCGCGAAGTGGCGGCCGGCGGCGTCGAACGGTTCCTCGGCCACGCGGAAGTCGGCGGACTTGAGTTGGTAGCGCAGCGTGATCAGCGCGTTGTCGCCCGTGTTGTCGATGGCGAACGTGCCGCCGGATCCGTGGATGCCGCCCGGTGCCGCGATGTCGCCGGTGACGCGCGTCATCGGCGCGCGCAGCACGGCGGTGTCCACTACGCGAACGCACTCGACCGCGAATCCTTCGGGGAACGTCCATCCGGTGTCGTCGTACGGATGCTTCTGCGGATCGTCGGGCGACCAGAATTGATAGTCGAGGATCGCGTCGGCGATGCGCGAGTACGGCTGGTCCATCCGGATGACGTAGCTGCCGGCGGGGAAGGTGCGGGTCTGTGTGGCGCCGGTCTTGGGCGGCGCTTTTGTGGCGGTGTCGGCGCCGTGCGCGCGTCCGCTGCGTTGGGCGTGCGCTCCCGCCGCCGCCGCGTGCTCGGCGGGCACCTGCACAGAGACCGGCGCCGTGGTGCGCGAAATCTCGACGTGCTGCCGCTGCATCGCGCGCAGCAGCTCCGCCTGTGCGCCTAACCGGGAGTCGTCGGCCGGGAACACGTACGCGGCCGGACCCTCGGTTTTGGCCTTGAGGATGGAGCGCTTGGCCTTGGTGTAGAAATTCTCGAGGAAGAGCTGGCGGTTGTTCGCGAAATACTGCAGCGAGACGAGGAGACCCGTCTCTTCGTAGTTGTTGTTGTCGCGGAGCGACCACTTGACCCGCGGCAGCGGCGGATCCTGGCGATACCACGTTTTCGCCGTCTCGTCCGGCGACAGCGTGCGATCGAGCGTCTCGGCGGTGCCGCCGTTGCCGAACGTTTCGTACAAGCGGCTGATGCCGTTGTGGAGCGCGGCGATGAACATTAAGTAGCCCGGCGACCACGTGTCGAAATCACCATGCGCGAACACGCCGGGCATGCCGAAGCGCGTCATTTCCTGCACGTTGTTCCATCCGATCATCTGCCATTCGTTCGAGAGCAGCGGATCGATCCACGCGTTGTACGGGCCGTCGCCAACGGTGTTGTCGTACATGTACGGCACGGACTCGTGCAGATCGTGCAGCACCTGCGCGTTCCA
>DATNAM010000135.1:0-11184 GCA_035572595.1 Gemmatimonadaceae bacterium | reverse complement strand
ACCTCCACCGTGTCCGAATACAAAAATCTCGCGCCCCCGACGAAAGGGGAGCCAATCACCATGCGCGACGGCAAGTTGTCCGTGCCCGCCGAGCCCATCATTCCGTTCATCGAAGGCGACGGGACCGGGCCCGACATCTGGCGCGCGTCGCAGATGGTACTGGACGGCGCCGTACGCAAAGCATACGGCACGAAACGGCGCATCGCATGGTACGAGGTGCTCGCCGGCGAGAAGTCGAAAAACGTGCTCAACACGTGGCTCCCGGAGGAGACGGTCGCGGCGATCTCCAAGTATCTCGTGGCCATCAAAGGACCGCTCACCACTCCGGTAGGCGGCGGGTTCCGCTCCCTCAACGTCGCATTGCGGCAGCAGCTCGATCTCTATGCCTGCGTGCGGCCGGTGCGCTGGTTCGAGGGCGTGCCCTCGCCCGTCAAGGCGCCGCAGGACGTGAACATGGTGATCTTCCGCGAGAACACGGAAGACATTTACGCCGGCATCGAATACAAGGCGCGTTCGCCGGAGGCCGAAAAGCTGATCAAGTTCCTTCGCGAGGAGCTGGGCGCGCGGACGATCCGCTTTCCGGAGTCGAGCGGCATCGGCATCAAGCCGATCTCCGAAGATGGCACCAAGCGCCTCGTGCGTGCGGCGATCGACTACGCCATCGTGCAGAAGTGCGCCAGCGTGACGATCGTCCACAAGGGCAACATCATGAAGTACACGGAGGGCGCGTTCCGCGACTGGGGCTACGAAACCGCGCGCCAGGAGTACGGGGCGATGGAGCTCGACGGCGGCCCGTGGCTCAAGCTGCCTAACGGCATGGTCATCAAGGACGTGATCGCCGACGCATTCCTCCAGCAGATTTTGCTGCGCCCCAAGGAATACAGCGTGATCGCGACGCCCAACCTGAACGGCGACTACATCTCGGACGCGCTGGCCGCGCAGGTGGGCGGCATCGGCATCGCGCCGGGCGCCAACATCAACTACCTCACCGGCCACGCGATCTTCGAGGCGACACATGGTACGGCCCCCAAGTACGCCGGCCAGGACAAGGTGAATCCCGGCTCGGTGATCCTGAGCGGCGAGATGATGCTGCGCTACATGGGTTGGCCCGAAGCCGCCGACCTCATCGTCCGCTCGCTCGAGAAGACGATCGCCCAGAAGCGTGTGACGTACGATTTCGAGCGCCTGATGCCGGGCTCGACCCTGCTCAAGACGAGCGAATTCGGCGCCGCGATGGTGGAGAATATGTGACTGCGGCAGGGAAGCGCGCGCGCGAGCGCGCGCTTAGGGACATAGGGGGGAACCGGCGGCCTAACGGCCACCTCGGGGAACGGGGCGAGGGGTAGACTCGAATGGGGAGCACGCTGCTGCGGCAGTTCCGGGTTCTGGAACGCACAGCGACCTCTCCAACCATTCGACTCCACCCCTCGCCCCGTTCCCCGAGGCGGCCGTTAGGCCGCCGGTTCCCTATTGTCCCTAAGCGCGCGCTCGCGCGCGCGCTTCCCTGCTTCAGTGGTTCAGGTTCGGGTTGTTCGCGCGCTCGATATCCGGGAGCTTGAGGCAGAGCGCCGAGCCATCCGGACCGTAGCTGCCTCCGTTGCGGTACGGGGTGCCGGGCGCCGGCTCGAGCGACAGGTTGTTCCGAATCACGTCGTAGAGACGCTGGCCTTCCAAAAACAGCTCGCGGCTCCGCTCATCGATTACCTGGGCGATCACCGCATCCTGATCCGTCGCCCCAACGTAATCGGGCAGGCCGGCGCGATCGTGCAGCGTGTTGATGATGCCGATCGCATCGCCCGTATCGCCATCGCGTGCATCCGCTTCGGCGATGATCAGCTCGGCTTCGGACCACTTGGCGATCGGGATGGACGTTCCGACATCCGCGTACTTGAGCTGGCGCCACTCCGGAATGCCGGACTCCGACGTCTGACCGAATGCCGCCGTCGGCACGCGCGGATCGGCGACGCCATCGTACTCCATGTTCTGATACCGCGGCCCAACGGACGACGAGACGGAGATGCTGTTATTCTCGGCCCACACGCGATTCTCACGCCGCACCGTGGTGCCCGAGGCCGTGGATACCGCTTCGAAGTTCACGTCGCCCGCCACCTGCTCGGCGTCGGCCTTCGCCGCGTCGTACAGGCCCTGGTCCAACTCGGCGCGCGCTCGTCCGAGATACGCCATCTCGAGCGCCGCCGGATTGTTCACCGATTGCGCCGTCGTGATCGCGAGCGTGAACGACGAGTCCGCGGACTGGAACATCTGCTGCGGCGTCAACTCCGTCCCGTAGTTGATCGTCCCATCGGCATTCACGGTCGAGATGACGGACGAGCAGAACATTTCGCCTAACTGAATCCGGGCGTAGCCGGCGTAGGCCGCCAGGGTGGCGATCAGACTGTCGCGGCTGACGCCGGACGGCACCTGATCGTCGGTGGCCGCCTCGAGAATGCGGAGCACGTTGTCCGCCGACTCGCGGGCGCGGTTCGACGGGATGTACGTGCCCTCGTCATCGCAGTCGTTGATCGCGTACAACTCCTGATCCGTCGGCACGACGCGCTTGTCATAGACCCAGCGCGCGGCCGTCGCCGTGGCGTCCTCCAGCTCATCGTCCAGCTCGCCGCCGGTGATGATGAAGGAGCCGAGCGCACAGTCGAAGTCGGCGATTGCTCCGTTAGTCAACAGCACCGCGTTGGCCGGCGTCTCGAGCGGCGTGGCGGGGATGCGGCTCGGCACGGGCACGTCGAGCAAGCTGTTGCAGGCGACGAGCCCGCTGAACAGGAGCGCCGCGCCGAACAGCACGATCCCCTGTCGCGACCGCCGCGCCGTGGTAGTACTCTGCGAGAGTTTCATGAGAGTTATCGGCTGAGTGAGGTCGTCGGTCAGAACGTGAGGTTCAAGGTCATGAGGAACGACGAGAGCGTCGGCGTCACGGTCTGCTCCCACGCCACGCTCGTCCCGCGCGTTCCGCCCAAGAACTGGGCGGTCGGATCGAGGCCCTTGTAACCGGTCCACGTGTGCAGGTTGCGGCCGGCCACCGTGATTGCCGCCGAGCGCGCATGCAGCCGCGCCGCCAGCTCGTCCGACAGCGAGTACGTCGCCGACACTTCGCCTAACCGGAAGAAGCTGGCGTTGCTGATCAAGTACGACGGGATGCCTTCCTGCGCGCCGGCGACGATGATCGGATTGCCGTGCACCGGATCCGCGAGATCCTTGCACAGGCCGCCCAACTCGAAGTAACAGCGGATGCGGAGATTGCCATCCAGTTTCTGGAAGTCCAGCTGATAATCGACCGTGCCGTACAGCTTGAGGCGCTTCCACAACGTGAACGTCGAGCCGAACGACCCTTCTTTCGTCGGCACGCTCGTTCCCTGGTACACGTTAGGCGCGCTGGAGCAGTCCACCTGCCCGCCGTGGCCATCGGCACACATGATGTCGTAGGCGGTGCCGGTGTTGTCGACCTTGGCGCTCACGACTTTGCGCAGGAACCACGCGCCCACGGGGAAGCCCGCCATGTCCGCCTGATACGTGCCCGGCGAAATCGAATTGATGCCCGGGATACCGAGGCTGATGATCTTGTTCGTGTTGTGGGAGAACGACACGATCGCGTCCCACTGGAAGTTGTCGCGCCGGACCGGCGTCACGTTCAACACGAGCTCTTCGCCGGCGTTCTGGATATGACCGGCGTTCACGAGTTGGTCGGAGCCGAATCCGACGGACGGCGCGACCTGCTGGTCGAGAATCGCGTTGACCGTGTTCTTGCTGTAGTACGTGAACTCGAGTCCCACGCGGTCGTTGATGAAGCTGGTCTCGAAGCCGGTCTCGAATTCCTTGCCGCGCTCCGGGCCTAACTTTGCGTTGCCGAGCGTCAGCGCTTCGATCGCCGGCTGGTCGCCGGGACCGGTGACCGGCGCGTACGTGCGCAGCGCCGCGAATTGATCCGGCTGCTGGCCGGTTTCGCCGTACGCCGCGCGCAGCCGCAACGAGTTCATCCAATTGACATGGAAGAACGGCTCGTCGCTCAACACCCACGACAAGCTCGCCTTCGGATAGTACGCGCGCTTGAAGTCCACGCCGAACGCGCTGTTCTTGTCCGACCGCAGGGCGAGGGTCAGGTAGCGGCGATCCTTCCAGCCGACCACCTCCTGTGCGTAGAAGCCCAGCGTTCGGTTCTCCGTCACGTCCTGGCCGGTGCTCAACCCGCTCGTGAGCGCGTTGATCGCCGTGAGGCCCTGGGCCGGGAACACCGAGCCCGACGCCGACACGAACTCGTACTTCTTCGTGTAGTACTGCGCGCCGACCGAGGTCGCAAAGTTGAGGTCCGGGGTCGCGTCGAGCTTCGCGGTGGCCGCGTAGTCGTACGTGCGGAAGCCGTCGGTGTTGTTCGCCTGGTTCTTGTAGCCTAACGCATCGGAGCCGATCGTGGTGCTTTGCAGGGAGTCGATGCGGAGCGCCAGCTCCACGTCCATCGTGTTCACCTGGTCGGCACCGACGATCAAGCGCTGCGTGAACCAGGACGTCGGCTGGTGGGTCAGCTGAATGCTGCCCGTGAACCGGTCGATGTCCTGGAACATGTGGTACTCCTGGTCGTACTGCCACGGGAGTCCGCTGTAGAAGCCGTACTCGGCCGGGTCGGAGACGGACGCCGGGTCCATCAGCTCGGTCGTCCACGTGATGCCGCCGTATCCCGCCTCGGGGGAGAGGTTGGTACGACCCGTGAGGTAGCCCATGTGCGTTTCGATTTTGAATTTGTCGCTGGGCTGCACGGTGAGGTTGGCGAGTACGTTGGTGCGATGCAGATCGTTCGTCGCTTCGACGCCATCATCGCGCTCGCTTGTCGCCGAGGCGTAGTACTGGAAGATGTCCGTACCGCCGCCGACGCCTGCGCGATACTTGCGCGTGTAGCCGTTCCGGAAGATGTCGTTGCCGGTGTGCTGCTTGTACGCGTTGTTGAGTTGTGTGAAGTCGAGCGACTCGAGCGTCCCATTGATCATCTGATAGTTGGTGGGCCAGCGACCCTGCGGGTTCATCACGAAGTTGGTGCCCTGCTGGACCGAGAACTCGTAGCGCGGCGGGCCGGCGGCGCCCTGCTTGGTGACGATCTGGATGACGCCGTTAGACGCCTCCGTTCCGTACAGCGTCGCCGCGGACGGCCCGCGAATCACTTCGACCTTCGCGATCTCCTCGGGATCGATGTCGTTCCAGCGCGAGATCGAGCTCGAGCTGAAGGACTGGTTCTGCGGGCCGGTGGCCTGGTCGTTGTCCTGGCGCACACCATCGACGTAGATCAGCGGCGTTTGCGTGAGGTCGAAGCTCGAGATGCCGCGCACGCGCAGTTTGGCGCCGGTGCCGACTTCGCCCGAGCCTTCGATGACGTCGACGTTAGGCGCGCGGCCGTTGAGCAGGTCCTGGAAGCTCTGCACGGGCGCGATCTGCTGGATGCGCGTGGCGTCGATGGTGGTCACCGCGTTGCCGATTTCGCGTTTGGTCGACGCGCCGGCGGTGGCGGTGACGACGACTTCATCGAGGCTGGACGCGCGCGGCTCGAGGACGAACTGCACCGTGGTATCGCCGACCGTGACGCTCTTGGTTTCGGAGGCGTAGCCGATGCGCCGCGCGATGACGGTCACCGACGTGCCTTCGGCCCCGAGGATGCGGAAGTGGCCGCTCGCATCGGTGAGGGCGCCGAGGGTGGTGCCTTGCACGACGAGCTGAGCGCCGGCGATGGGTTGGTTGGACGCTTTGTCCGTGACGTAGCCGGCGATGCGGCCTTGTTGGGCGCTGACGGCGCCGGCTACGCCCAACTGGAACGCCATCGCGATCGCAGCCACGCGGGCGAGCCCGCGGACCGCGGTCCGCGGGCCGTCGCAGCGGCGTCGCGTGCGGCGTGAAACACACGGTGAAACAGGCATGATTGCTCTCCTCCGAGGGAGAATCGGAAGGGGGACGGCGGAGTGGTTCCGGTGTGCAATGATGGATGCAATCTCGCAGACAGTGCGGGATCGTGTGGAGAGGTCGTAAGCCTCCTTGGCGGGGTGGTCGACGTCAGAAGCGTGGTGAACTGCGGGCTATCAGGTGTCGGCTAAAGTATCCCATGGCGTCGGCGGCGCAAGATCACGCTCCCCCGACCCACGTCCGAGCGATGCAAAAAAGCGCGACCGCCGCTCGGCGATCGCGCCTTCATATTTGTGTGCTCATCCAACCTCAGACCACGACTACGGCTCCAACAATCCCGCCGTCCCGCGCCGCACATCCCGCGCGCCGTGCGCCACGCCCGTCCCCACCGCCACCCCGAACAACAACGCCGCCCCCGCTCCCACCGCGGGTAAAAACCACGCGACCGGCGCTGCAATCAACGCCGCCGCCACTCCTGCAATGATGGGGGTTATCCGGCGCTGTGCCGCGTCCACGTACCGGAGTCGCGTCCGCACGAAATGACGGCTGTTCAAGTAGCCGATCACCGCCGCCGCGCCGGTCACTACGAGTCCCAAGATGCCAAGCATGTCGCACCTCCTCCAGCATCCCTACGAGACACGCGTGGGCAAGTTTCCGCCGCTCGTTTTTCGCTACTTCTTCACCAGGATCGTCCAGTCACTGTGGCCTTTGAGCGAGATGTACTCGCCGTTCGCCCCCAGCAGCGACTCGCGATCGCTCCGCAACACGCCGCGCGCAACGAACCGCCCCTCGCGATCCTTCACCAGGATCTCGCATCCGGGTTCGAGCTCGGCAAGCTGCCAGTCCAACTCCGATTGCTTCATCGATTCTCCCGCGCAACACCGGTGTTCCTCGGTGCCTTCCCCTCACTAAGGCAGACGACGGGCGTGAGCAGGGGTTAACAGTCGCGGGACCTCTTGTCCCACAAAGACTTCCCAACGTGGAGCCCGCCGGGCGACGATTGCTCCCCGCGCATCACGGGCGTCCTTAACGTGACGGGGCGCCCCGTACTCCGCGAGACGCCCGGCAGCCCTTTGTCACCGCACGACATGTACTTCCGTTGGATCGCGACTGCAGCGGCAACCGTGGCCCTGTCGGCGGCGCTTGGCGTCGCCGCCACGCGGACGCGCGCGGCCGCCGACAATCCGCCCAACGCGTATGTCATTCCTTCGACCGGCGCGGAACGGCTCCCGCCTCGCGCGGCCGTCCCGACCTTCACGTTCGGCGACACGATGCTCGGCGCCAGCGGCGCGCTGCGCGCGCACTTCGCATCGCGCCGCGACGTCGCCTCGCTCTCGTTGGGCGACACCACACCGCCTAACGAAGCGTGGAGCGTGCCGGGCGGCATCGACGGCCACGCGTTCACGTTCCTGCCGACGCGACCCTTCCACCTCAAGCTCGGCTCCTGGATCGGCGCATACCTCGTGGGCTATTGGCCGGCCGAGCGGCGGCGCGTGAGCTCGAGTGCATACGCGAATCCGTCCGACTTCATCGAGGTCACCCCGGCGAACGAAGACACCTACGTCTCCGAGCATTTCCGCCTGCGCGACTTCCTCACGCACGACCAGGCCACCGTGTGGCCCAAGTATCTCGTGCTGCGTGAAGCGCTGCTCGACAAGCTGGAGCTGGTGCTGCAGGATCTCGCGCGCCACGGCATCGACACGCATCACGTGATCGTGCTCTCCGGATTCCGTACCCCCGCCTACAACCTTGCGTTAGGCGACGAGAGCGGCCGAGCCCGCGAGAGCCGGCACCAGTACGGCGACGCCGCCGACATCATCATCGACGGCGACGGCGACGGGCGGATGGATGACCTGAACCTCGATGGCCGCATCGACCAGGGCGACGTGCGGGTGATCGAGCGCGCGGTGGAACGGGTCGAGCACAAATATCCCGATCTCGCCGGCGGACTGGGCCTCTACGACGCGATGGGCCCGCACGGACCGTTCGCGCACATCGATGTTCGTGGCGAAGTGAAGCGCTGGACGCGGAACGCGCACGCTCTGGCCGCGGCCGACAACACGCGGGCCGCGCGCGTCGGCGGATGCTACGCCACCGGGCCATCGGCTGTCCTCTGCGTGCACGTGCACCGCCACTAGCCACACAGGCACGGTCGAGGCCGTTGGATCCGGCGATCGCGATCCGCGGCGAAACGAAATCCCCGCCTGTCCTCGTAAGTGAGCGAGTACGCGGCAACGCTCACGGCACCTGCGTCATCTCGAGGCGCGGGCGACTCACATTCTCTATCCGGGGACTCTGCCGATGGATTCGTGGTCCGGCGACATTCGCTACGCGCTGCGCCGTTTGCGCGCGCATCCCGGCTTCACCGCCATCGTCGTGCTCACGCTCGCGTTTGGCATTGGCGCCAACAGCGCGATCTTCAGCGTCGTGAACACGGTGCTGCTCAGGCCGCTCCCGTACAACGAACCGGGTCAGCTGGTCACGATCCAACACGACTATCCGTCGCTCAAGCTCGAGGCGCCCGTCTCGGCGCCGGGGTACCGCGACTATCGGGCGCGGACGCGACTCTTCTCGAGCGTCGCCGTCGAAGCGGATTGGCGAGTGAACCTCACCGGTCAGGGCGACCCGCAGCGCCTGCACGGCACGCGCGTGACCGGCGACTTCTTTCGCACCTACGGCGTGGCGCCTGCGTTAGGCAGAGTGTTGCTGCCCGACGAGGACGCTCCGGGGCGCAACCGCGTGGTGGTGCTGAGCAACGGCGCGTGGCAACGCCTGTACGGCGGTCGCCCGGATGTGCTGAACCGCACGATGTCCCTCGATGGCGTCGCCTACACCATCGTGGGCGTGATGCCCAGGACGTTCCACGATTTCTACGTGGACGACGCCGACATCTGGAGTCCGCTCGCGCTCGCCGACAGCGACTTCGCGCCGGGAAACTATACCAACGAGTACCTGCAGCTCACGGCGCGCCTCCAGCCGGGCGTGACGATCGACGAAGCGCAGCGCGAGATGCACGCGTTCGCGGCGCAGCTCCGGCAGGAACATCCCGACCAGATTCCGCACGACTGGACGTTAGGCGTCAAATCGTTGTCGACGCTCGCCACGGGCGACATTCGTCCGGCGCTGTTCGTGCTCCTGGGCGCCGTCGGCTTCGTGCTGCTCATCGCGTGCGCCAACGTGGCCAACCTGCTCCTGGCGCGCGCCGCCGGCCGGACCAAAGAGGTGGCGATCCGCACTGCGTTAGGCGCAACGCGGCGCGACCTCGTCCGGCAGCTGCTCGTGGAGAGCACCATCATGTCGCTCGTGGGCGCGACGGTGGGCCTCGTGCTCGCGTACGTAGGCGTGCGCGCGCTGGTGGCGGCGAACCCGACCAACGTGCCGCGGGTGAGCGAGCTGTCCATCGATGGGCGCGTGCTGCTGTTCACGTTGGTCATGGCGTTGGTCACCGGCGTGCTGTTCGGACTCGCGCCGGCGCTCCAGATGTCCCGCGGCGACATGCACAACACGCTCAAGGAAGGCGGCCGCAGCGGGTCGGCCGACCGCTCCGGAGCCACGCTCCGGCGTGCGCTGGTGGTGGCCGAAATCGCGCTCGCGCTCACGTTGTTGAGCGGCGCCGGTCTGCTCATCAAGAGCTTCTCGAAGCTGGCGGCCGTGAATCCGGGATTCGATCCGTCGCACCTGCTGACGTTCCAGCTGTCATTGCCCTCGTCGAGCTACCCGACCGACACCTCGCGCACGCAATTCTACGACGCCGTGCTGCCGCGCCTCGCGCACATCCCGGGCGTGCGCGCGGCCGGCGCCGCGAGCGTCATGCCCTTCGCGGGTGGGTGGTCCACCGCCAGCTACAACGTGGAGGGGTACACGCCTCCGCCTAACGGAGCGATGCCGTGGGGCGACGTCCGCATCACGAGCCCCAGCTACTTCGGCACCTTGGCCGTGCCGGTCGAGCGCGGCCATACGTACACCGAGGGCGACGCGGCCGGCGCGCTGCGCGTGGCGGTGGTGGACGAGCAGTTCGTGCACCGGTTCATCAAGCCGGGCGACGATCCCATCGGCCGGCGCGTCTGGTTCGGCGGGCCGGCCACCACCGACAGCACGCGCTACTTCACCATCGTCGGCGTCGTCGGGCACACCACGCAGGAAGGCCTGGCCGCCGATCCCCGGCCGCAGCTGTACATGCCGTACGCGCAACACCGAGGCATCGATCGCCTAACGGTGGCCGTGCGCACCGTCGGGCCGCCGGAACAGTACACGGGCGCGGTGCGGGCCGCGGTGCAGTCGGTGGACAAGAACGAGCCCGTCGCCCACATCCGGACGATGGATGACCTGATCGGCTCGTCGATGGGACAACGCCGGCTCTCGATGGTAATGCTCGGCGTCTTCGCGGGGTTGGCGCTGCTGCTGGCGTCGATCGGAATCTACGGCGTCACATCGTTCGCTGTGACGCAGCGGAGCCGCGAGATTGGCATCCGCATGGCGTTGGGCGCGCGCGCCCGCGACGTGCTGGTGATGGTGATGCGCCAGTCGCTGGCGTTAGTCATAGGCGGCGTGGTGGTCGGACTCGGCGCCGCGTTCGCGCTGACGCGCCTCATGGCGAGCCAGTTGTTCGACACGCAGCCCACCGATCCGGCCACCCTCACGCTCGTCTCGGTGCTGCTGTGCGCCGTGGCCATCGGGGCCACGCTCGTGCCGGCACGGCGCGCGACGCGGGTGGACCCGGTGGTGACACTCCGCGACGAATAACGGGTCTTGGGGGAATTGTGTGGGTGATTGGGAGGAATTTTGGGATAGTGGCAGCGATGGTCAGGTGCACGTGAGCATCGTCAGGTGGAGATAGTCGGCACGGGCATGGTGGGCTTCCTCGCTCTGATGACACGGATCAGATCGGATAACTGCACGGATCACAGCGGATCGCTCGGCTGCGGCGGCGAGGTCGGAGCGGCGCCTCGTCTCCCGTGTTGGTGGTGACGGCGTGCGACGCGCGAGCAACGCGACCCGCAGCGTTGAACGGCTGGCAGTTGTCCGATACAGGGCGAGTGCGCCCACGGTCGATGCGCCAGGCGCCGAGCAGCCGAGTGATCCGCTGTGATCCGTGCAGTTATCCGATCTGATCCGTGTCAACCAGAGCGAGGAAGCCCACCATGCCCGTGGCGGCACGCGTCGCTGCTCGGCGCTAGCTGCTACGCTCATGAGAACAGGACAAAGGTAAGGTTGCAACGCGAGACAGCATGTCGAGCAAGCCGGCTTCACGCGGATGTTCTCGTGAGGTCAGTCGTCAGCGGTCCTCGAGGC
>DATNAM010000134.1:0-23822 GCA_035572595.1 Gemmatimonadaceae bacterium | reverse complement strand
CGTCTCGCAGACCACTTCTTGCTCGGTACGTGCCGGATTTTCGTCGGATAGCTGACGCCTAACTAACCGAATGAGACGGTCGGCCGCGCGCGGGTACTGTGCAACGCTCTGCGGCGCAGGTACGGCCCTCCTGCGCGCCGGGCGATTGCACGCGCCCGGCGCGACGCCGGCGACGAAACTTGCCAAAACCGCCAGCAGGCGTATCCGTCGATGAGTCAATTTCTTCAAGGATCTCGTCGCGAAAAAGTGACGGGTAAGATCACGCGTACAAATCCGACGTGAAACACCCAGATGAGCGTATCGAGTGTTCCGCTAAGTCTCGTGTGCTCGGCGTTCCACCCCAGCCGATAGGACGACCCAGCGTTACCGCCGAGGATCACGCTATCCGCGCCGAAAGTACCGACAGTGAAGACCGTATTGTTCACTGCGGCGATGAGGCGTCCCTGGCTGGTCGAGAACGACAGCCGAAGCGTCCCTGCAGGCAGTGGAACTGCTCCTGGGTGTCCGACCGTCGCGCTGAGGTGTTGGTCGTCACCAAGGAATCCCTCGGCATAAGCGTCGACGTACACAAAGCTGAAGGGATCGGCTTGTGGAGCTTGCCGCGCCACGAGTATCGCGGATTCTGCACGACGCAAGCCATGTGACACCACGATTGATGCTGCGCCCGCACCCGTCGCGAGTGCAGCAGCCGTGGTCGGACCGGTAGCCAACACCGTCGCTACCGACGTGTTCGTGCTTGCCCACCCAAAGGTTCGCCCGCCTAACGTGTCTCCAAACGCGTTGAGTGATAGCGCGGAGAGTCCACCTCTGCCGTCGACCGTTAGAGTCATTGTCGTGGGTTGCACCATTACGCTCGCTACGGCGCAGGCTCGGTATACGTTTCCCAAGCCCATGCGAATAGCCGCGCGCGATTGTGGCTGCGAGAAATAGCTGTCGAGAACCGAGTGCAGGATGATTCCTGTCGGTTTGAATGCGGTTTCGAGGGACGGATGATCGAGCAGCTCATGCGACAGATCAGTGTCGATCGGTAGCCAATCATTGTCGAATGTTGGAACGAGATCTCCGCGAACCACGATCGGGGCGATGTAGTGCTCCCCAAGCTCCCACCGCCGACTGGTCGGTGATGCCAGTGACACGAGTCCGATGCACGTCGAGTCGCGGGACGGGTCGAACTCCCTCGTTACGGAATGGAGGAGGTGTATCGCTTGGTTGGCCATGAGGTTGCCCTGCGAGTGTGGCACCAAAATGACATGGCTGCCTAACGACCGTAGTGTTTGAATGCGCGCGGCCAATGCCGCGGCGTCGGCCTCGACAGCATCCGTGTTCGCGAGGATTGCCAACATCTGCCGTATGCATTCCAGGAGATCATGGTCCGAGAATCGGCGATACGACTGATCGGCGGTACAGGAGGCCATGAAAGGCGCAAACGAGTTAGCTCCGAGGTACCTCAACAACACACGCGACGCAAACAGAGCGACACAGTGTGTCCGTTGCTGCTCCGGCGTTGGGCGCTGGTCGCGGTACGTGCGATTGTAGAAGTGCTGAACGCTGATTGTTGAGTGACCTGCCAGGAATGGAACCTCTGACACGATGCCTTTGAGCTCCGTACGCGTCGCCACCGCTCCTTCCGGCCCGAACTGCGGCGTCGCAATTCCATTGATGTACAGAAATACGGTCGGCTCTACGGAATCCGTCGCGCCCGCCGCATCCAACGCTCCTGCACGTCCCGCCGACCTCAACCCAGCGCCTAACTGAGACGCGCCCGCCCCGCCAACGCTGGTCGCACCAACCTCGAACACCTGCCCATCCAACGCCGCGTCCAACCTCCGCAACGCCGCCGAGTCACGAATCGGATCGAACGCCAGAAACTCCACGTCCTGCAAATCCCGCATCGCCTCCTCGTGGCTCCGCGATAGCGACGCCGCGTACGCGTCCGCCGCATCCAGATACGCCTGATACGCCGCCATCGGGTCGCTCGATGTCAACAGCCTGCGCGCTTGCCCATACAATCGTAGGGCCGCGCTACGCAACACCACCCGCCGATCGGCCGTCACCGTGAGCACGTGCTCCGTGTCCGTCACCACCAACCCGATGGGCAGCGCCGGCATCCCGTCCACCCGCACCACCACGTTCTCATAGCCGGGAGCCGGCAGAAACCCATACCGGACCTTGGTCCCGTATGCCCACAGCGAGTCGCTTGCGTTAGGGAATCCGCGCACGCCAGGGCCCACCAATACCGTGAACCGCCGCGGCGGCTTCTCCACCCAGAACCGGATCGCAACCTCGCCGCCCGGCCCGACCGTGCTGCCGTTAGGCACACCCGCGTCGCGCCGATCCAGCGCGCCGCGCACCCGAACGTCCGCGTGGCCGCGGTCCGCCCCGTCCACGATCACGTGGATGCGCACCGTGACGCCGGTGTCGCCGGCAAGTCGCGGCACACGCCACGTTGCCTCATAGTATCCGCGCCCCGTGCGCTCGGCGTGCTCGCCGCCGACGACGCGCAGTCGCGAGGATCCGGTTCCCGTATCGATCCGCGCGATCAGCTCGCCCGCGCAAACTGAGTCGGCTGCGGCGCAGATCTCGACCGACACCCGTCGCGAGACATCGGATGCACCGCTCGGCGCATCGCCGTCGCCGAGCGGCGGGAGAAACACGACGCGCCCGACGGAAGGCGACGAGCTCGACGTGACATCAGAACGCGGCCGCGCCGCGGGCCCGTCAACCGGATCAGAGCAGCCGCCGGCGACCGCGACGATCGCGGCGCCAACCAGCCACCGATGGAGATGTTGCATACGGCCACCTCGAGTAAGCGTGGGACAGAAACGAGCGTACGGTGCTCGCGGCGGTCGTCTGACCGCACGCGAACACCGTACACGTGTCCCACACCCGGGCCGTCATCGGAGCACGGCCGCGAGGTACCGAATATTGCGGAGCGCTTAGGTGCCCGAGCCGATCACGATGTACTTCACGTCGTCCGCCGACATCGCCTTGAGCCACGCGATGAGCGCCGGCATCGCGCTGGCGGGCTCGATGCCGCGGCCTCCGACGAGCGATCGCGTCACGTGCAGCGTATCGCCGGTCTGCGTGTACTGCGACGTATACGTGCCGAACACGCTCGCCTGCGTGACCGACTTGGGCAGCTGCGCCTTCCACCCCGCCGGCAGCGCGACGGCAAAGTCCTCCACTTCTTCGTGCGGGCCCCACACTTTCTCGATGTCGATCGGATTGACGCGCGGCCCGCGCTGCTCGAGCGCCGCCACCACGTTAGGCACGGCGAAATCGCGGATCGGCAGCGTCAGGATCTTCGTCGTTCCGGCGTCGTTCACCATCTTGCCGGCCGACAACATCACCGAGATGCTCGGCTTGGCGCTCAGGTCGCGGCCGTCGAATACCTTGAGGCTGTCGCCTCTGGCGCCCTGGATCACCGCGTTGGCGATCGCCAGCGTCGCCCGCGCCCGCTGTGTCGAGTCCATCTGCGTCGAGCGCGACATCGAGCTGCGCAGGCCGTACTGCTGCAGGCCTAACGCAGTGCGCGTCCATTTCCCCGCGAACAGGCCGTCCACGCCCAGGCTGCCGTCGATGTCGACGCGCGACAGGTTTCGCGCCGCCGAGTCGATGGGGAAGGTGATCTCCTCGTCCGTGCCATCGGGGTGAACCACGAGCCCGAATTCCCCCGGCTCGCCCGGCGGCAGCGCGCCGTACGGGACGAGGTCGGCCGTCAGATCCACGTACGTGTAGCCGCCGTTCTGCCGCTTGACCGCGGCGATCATGTGATCGAACTGGTGCGCGCTCGGAAGGTCGGCGTCCACGCCCCCGTCGGCGCTCAAGAGCACCGGATACGCCGTTACGCCTAACCGACGGACCGCGGCAATGAAGAAGGTCGCCTTGTCCTTGCAGTCGCCATACTTGTTCTCGAACATCGATTCCGGCAGGTGCGGCTGGTACCCGCCGATGCCGAGCGACAGCGACACGTAGCGGAAATCCTGCGCGACCCATCGATGCACCGCGCGCAGCGTGTCGTCGAGCGTGTGCGCGTCCTTCACCACCTCCGCGATCTTCGCGTCGATAGCCGGTGTCGTCGCATACCGGTCGCGCGACAATCCCGCGTACCACTTGGCCACATCGCTCCACGAGCGCGGCGACGCGATGGTAATGGTTTGCCCGTACGACGAGTCCGGCGCGAGCGGCTCGGGCTCCGGCTTGGGGATATCCTGCGCCGCCCACGTGATCACGCGCCGCCCGTTCGCGACGTGCTCCGCCCGCGGCACCGGCAGGTGATGCTCCTCGATACGCGGCGTGTAGTTGGCCGGCATGTCGACCATGTACCGCGACCGGCGCGTGAACACGCCCGTCTGCACGCTCCACGAGGTGAGGAAGTCGCCTGGAATGAGCGGGTCCAGCGTCTGCGTCGTCACGCTGAAGTCGATCAGCGTGCCGGGCGCCACGCCGCCTAACGTCACCCGGTGCAGCTTGACGTCCGAGTAGACCGGCGCCTCCAGCGACACGGGCGCCAACGACTCCTGCTCGTGCGTCGGCTTTGCGCTCACCACTTCGCCGTTAGGCTTGAGCACCCGGATCCAGTTGATGGTGAGCTTCTCGCGGCCGCTCGAGTAACTGAACGTGTGTTCGCCCCACTGCTCGGCGGCCTCCTGTGTCAGGATCTGCACCACCTGACGGTACGTCGTCGTCAACCGGCCATCGGGCTCGATCTTGATGACCCCGTCATCGAGCAGGAGCACGTACGGCTCGTCGGCGTGCGAACCCTCGGGCACCGCCAACTTGTAGATGGTGTCGCTCTTGACCGACGGATCGCCCGCCGGAGTGATGTGCGGTGCCTGCGCCCCCGCGGACAGCGCGGCGAACGACGCGGCGAGGAGTGCAGCCAGTAGACGCATAGACAGAGGAATACGCCGGGTGGAAGAAACGTGTGAAAGGACCATTGTCGATTGACGGCGGGCGGATCGGCCGCGTCACAGGCAGCCGCCCACGGCCGTTACCGGCTCGCGCCTAACTCCGGGTAGAGCGACACCTCCACCACGTTCTGCTCGTCGAGATATCGCCGTGCCGCCTCGCGCACCGCATTCGGAGTGAGCGCGTGCACCTCATCCGTGAACGCGGGAATCTCATCGAGGTTCCACTGGTTGTACAGATAGCTGTGCAAGACCGTTAGCCAGAACCCGTTCTGCTTGAGCCCCGTCTCGCGCTCGCGCAGTTCCGTTTCACGCACCTTCTCGATGTCGGCCGCGGTCGGCCCGTACGTTTTGATCGAATCGAGCTCGGCGCGCGCCGCGCGGACCAGCTCGTTCACCCGCGCCGGCGCCGAGCCGAACGTGATCGCGATTTCGTATCGCGCGCGCGGGAAGCGGGACGGAATCGCGCTCACGTTCACGCCGTATGTCCCGCCCAACTGCTCGCGCAACCGTTCACGCAGCCTGATCTGCAGCACATCCTCGAGCGCTTGCAGCTCGTACACGTCGTGCCGCGAGAACGTGAACGGCCCCGTGTAGATGAGGTCCGTATTGCTCTTGGGCTCGGCACCGCGATGCACGTCGCGATGGATCGCGCCGCGTGCGAATTCGATGCCCACGTCGCGCGCCGCTTGATGCGTGCTCGATGACGGCAGGCCGCCAATGTACCGCTCGATCAGCGGCTTGAGCGCGGTCGTGTCGATGTTACCCACGAAGACGAACGTGAAGTCGCTGGCGTTCGCGAATCGCGCACGATAGAACGCCAGCGATTCGCCGAGGTTCATCTTGTCGTACGTCGCGCTCGTGGGCGGCGCGAGCCGCGGATTGTGCTGGTACAAGGTCGCCTGAATCGTGTCCGCGAACGCCGACGAGGGACTCGCGCTGCGATTGGCCAGCAGCTCCTTCATGCGCGCCTGATACGCGCGGTAGGCCGACGTGTCGACGCGCGGCGACGTGAAATACAGGTAGATCAGCTGGAACATCGCTTCCGCATCTCGCGGCGATCCGCCGCCGCTCAACCCTTGCTCGTACGATCCGATGTACGGCCCAACGGAAATCGATTTCCCCGCCAGCGCTTTCTCGAGCTCCGTCGCGTTGAACGCGCCGATGCCGCTGGCGTCCACCACATCGCTCGCCGTGCGCGCCGGCACGAGCAGGGAATCGTCGGCGAGCGACGTCCCGCCGGCGCCGAACGCGCGGAACAACAGCTCGTCATCCTTGAACGTGGTCGGCTTGAGCAGCACGCGTACGCCGTTCGACAACGTCCACTCGGTGACGCCCACGGCCGGCACGACGCGCTCGGACACCACGCGGCCCGGCGTCGGTGCCTGCGCCACCAAGGGCGCGTTGGCGACGGAGTCCACATAGGCCACGACGGGCGTCCGCTCGACGCTGTCCGCCATCGCCGCCAATTCGGCTGCGTTAGGCATGAGCGTGCTGTCGCGGCTCGGCCCGCTGGCCGTGATCACGCGGCTGCGCCCCGCCAGCCACGCGCTCGCCAACCGGTTCACCTCGTCCAGCGTGATCCCGGGCAGCAGCGCGCGCGTCAGATCCCACTGCTGCGCCAAACTCGGCATCGACGCGTGGTCGAGATAGTTGTCGACGTAGTCCGACACGAACACCTCCGACGGCGTCTTGTCGCGCTCGGCGTACGCCTGCTCGGTGGCCCGCAGGATGTTCTCCTTCTCACGCGACAGCTCGGTCGCCGTGAAGCCGTGCTGCTCCACCCGCGCCGCTTCCGTTAGGACAGCCCGCAATCCGCGCGCCACGCCGCCATCCTTCACCAGCGCCGACAGCGCGTACACTTCCTTCGATCGGATCAAGCTGCCCTGCTCGGACGCGGCGCTCAGAAACGGCGCGTCCGGCCGCTGCGTGATCTCGTCGAGGCGATCGTCCAGCATGTCGTTGTAGAGCGCGCGCACGAGCGCCTCGCGATAGTCGCCGACCGTGCTGTCGCGACGCACCGGCTGCAGGAAGTACATCGTCACGTCCGATGACGTCGCTTCAGGGTCCGTCACCACTGAGACTAACGTGCTGTCGTGATCGGGCACCGGATACACCGCGCGCGCCGGCCGCACCGACGGCTCGTGCACGCTGCCCAAATCCTGCCTCACCCAGCGTTCCACCTGCGCCTTGTCGAAGTCGCCCACGACGACGACCGCCATCAAGTCGGGCCGGTACCAGTCGCGATAGAATCGCAGCAGCTCCGAGCGCGGAGCCGTGGCGATGATGTGCGGATCGCCGATCGGCAGACGCCGCGCATAGCGAGAGTTCGCGAACAGCACCGGGAATTGTTTGTCTTGAATGCGCTGGCCCGCGCCGCGGCCCAGCCTCCACTCTTCGGTCACCACGCGCCGCTCACGCGCCAACGCCGCCGTGTCGAACGTCGCGCCGCCTGCCCAGTCTCCGAGAATCTGGATGCCGCGCTCGAGCAGCTTCGCGCTGTCCGTCGGCACGGTGAGCTGGTACACGGTCTCGTCGAAGCTCGTGCCGGCATTCAGGTCGGCGCCGAATCGCACGCCGGTCGATTCGAGGTAGTTGACCAGTGCTTCGCGCTTGAAGTGCGTCGTCCCGGCGAACGACATGTGCTCGATCAAGTGCGCGAGGCCGCGCTGTGCGCTGTCCTCGAGAATCGAGCCGGCGTTCACCACCAGTCGCAGCTCGGCGCGATGCTCGGGCTTGTCGTTCTCGCGAATGTAATAGTGCAGTCCGTTAGGCAAGACGCCGATCGTCACGGCCGGATCCAAAGGAATGGGTGCCGAGAGCGACGGCGCGTGCACCGTCGAGTCCTGCGCCGGCGCGCTCGTGGCGCAAGGGAGTGCGCCGGTAATGAAGGCGAGCGCTGCCGCCGTGATGCGAACCGCTGATGACATGCCGATCTCCGCTGTGTAGTGCGCGGCCGTCGAATCGTCGAGCCGCACTTTCGCGAAACCTAGTTGGCGGCCCCGGCGCCGAGGAGCGCACGGCGGAGTCGCACCATATATTGTCGCGATCCAGCCTCCGTGTTGATTGGTTCCCGCGCGCCGGATGCGTACGCTCCGATGTCGATTCGAGACCTCTCCACGTCCTGGCGCATCTACCTATGGATGGCGAGCGGATGAGCAGCTGGGTCTTCACGCGTTTGCGCGTACTTGCGGCGTATGCCGAAGCGCTGGTGTGGGTCGTTGCCGCTGTCTTCGTAGGGCGCGCATCCGAGCTCGTCGCCCACCCCACGGCGTTCTTCGTGTTCGGCGCCGCAATCACCATGTGTAGTTGGCGTCGCGGACGCGTCGCCGGCCTTTTCGCGGCAACGCTCGGCGCGGCGGCCCTCACATGGTTGGTGCACGTGCCCGGCTTCCACGAGACGCAAAGCATTTGGGGATTCGTCTCGCGGCTCGTGATGTTCGGCTTGCTCTCGGAAGGCGTCTCGATGATCCGGCGTTCACGCGACGCGGCAACGCTGCGCGAAGCGGAGCTGGCGCGTATCGCCACCGAAGCCGCGGCCGATCGCGAGAGCGCCGTGTTGCTCGCTCGCCGTCGACTGGAAGCGCTCGCGGTGCTCGATGCGCTGCTCGCGTCGTCGCCGGTGGGTTTCGCGTACGTCGACCGCGATCTCAATTGCGTGCTCGTCAATCGCGTGCTCGCCGAAATGCACGGCGCGGGCAGCGAACCGCACGTCGGCCGTCCGCTGCGCGAGGTGTTGCCGCTCCTCGCCGCTCGCCTGGAATCCACGATTCATCAAGTGATCGAGACCGGCCAACCGGTGGTCGGCGTCGAGCTCGACGACGCGCGTGTCTCGGGATTCGGCCGCGCCAGCTCGTGGCTCGTGAGCGCCTATCCCGTTAGGACGCCGGACCAGCAGCACCTGGGCGCGGGCATCGCGGTGGTCGACATCAGCGAGCGCAAACAACTCGAGGGACAGCTGAGCCACGCGATGAAAATGGAAGCGGTGGGGCGCCTCGCGGGCGGTATCGCGCACGACTTCAACAACATCCTCACCGCGATCAAGACCTACAGCCAGTTGTTGCGCGACGGGCTGCCGCCCGAGGATCCGCGCGCCATCGACGCGCGCGAAATTCAAAAATCGGCCGACCGCGCGACCGCACTCACGCGCCAACTGCTCGCGTTCAGCCGCAAACAATTGCTTCAACCCCGCGTGCTCAATCTCAACGAGACCGTCGCCGAGATGGAGCGCATGCTCGTTCGCCTGATCGGCGAAGACATCGAGCTCATCATCCGGTTGGCGCCCGAGTCGTGTTGGGTGCGCGCCGATCCGGGCCAGCTCGAGCAGGTGCTCATGAATCTCGCCGTGAATGCGCGCGATGCGATGCCGGATGGCGGAGTGCTGCTCATCGAGACCGACAATGTCACGCGCAGCGGACACGAGTCGGACGACGGGCTCGATCTCGCGCCGGGGAGCTACGTCACCCTCTCGGTGCGCGACACCGGTATCGGCATGAGCGCCGAGACGCTGGTGCACGTGTTCGAGCCATTCTTCACCACCAAAGGATTGGGGCAGGGGACGGGCCTCGGCCTCGCTACCGTGTACGGCATCGTGAAGCAGAGCGATGGAGACGTCGTCGTCCGCAGCACGCCGGGACGCGGGACGAAGGTCGACATCTGCCTCCCGCGCCTGGCCGCCGACGGCGCGGAGCCCGCCGCGCGCACCGACGACGCGGCCTACACGCCTAACGGGAACGAAACGGTGCTGCTGGTGGAGGACGACGAATCGCTCCGACCGCTCATGCGCCGCGTACTCGAGACGCACGGCTACGCGGTGCTCGAGGCCCGGCACGGTAAAGACGCGATGCGCGTGGCCACCGGCCACGGCGGCGTCGTCCACCTGGTCATCACGGACGTCGTCATGCCCGAGATGGGAGGACGCGAGCTCGCCGAGCGCCTCGCTTCATCCCGTCCGTCGTCCAAGATCTTGTTCGTCTCCGGCTACACCGACGACGTGGTCATCCGCCAAGGCATTCTCGACAAAGGCCGCGCGTTTCTGCAGAAGCCGTTCACGCCGCAGGAACTCCTGACGAAAGCGCGCGAAGTACTGCGCGGCTGAGGCGTCCCAAGCGGTCACGATCGCGTCACGTCGATGAGCGACGCGCGCTCGCGAAGCAACCAAACGCACCAATCGATCATCCAATTCCTAGAGCGCGTCATGGCACCGCGCTCCGCGTTCCATTCTCGGCACGTGGCGTCCCATTTCCGGACAGCAGGCCCGGGAACAAAGTGGTTCGCAGGCGTATAAGTGCAAGCAGCACCATGGCTTATACGATAGATGTCGTTGGCCCGGTACTTTCGTATGGGCATGCGTAGTTGAGCTCATCCGTCCACTTCGACTAAGAGCATCGCATGGAAGCGCTAGTTCTCGATTCCGTTGTTCGCGGGCCTCGCTTGACGCCGACGCTCGAGCGCGGCACCCCGGACATCGAGCGCGATCTCGTGGCGCGCGAGCTCACGCGGCAGTACCAGGTGGTCCGTCCGTTGGGTCGCGGTGGAATGGGCGCCGTGTATCTCGCCCGCGACGTCGCGCTGCACCGGCACGTCGCGCTCAAGGTGCTCCGCAATGACGTGCGCAATCGCGAAGATGCGCGCGAGCGTTTCCGCGCCGAGGCGCGGTTGTCGGCGCAGCTCGAGCACCCCGGCATCGTGCCGCTCTACGCGTTCGGTGAGACGGCGCGGGTGATGTACATGGCCATGCGGTACGTGCCCGGCGATTCATTAGGCGACCGGATCCGCGCGCACGGCCGGCTGTCGCCCGAGGAAGCGCGCTTGGTGCTCATCCAGATCGCGCGCGCGCTCGACTACGCGCACGCGCAGGGCGTGGTGCACCGCGACCTCAAGCCCGAGAACGTCCTCGTCGATCGCGAAACCGGTCGTGCGCTGCTCGCCGACTTCAGCGTGGCACGCCGCCGCTCGTGGGATCCGCGTCCATCGGAGCTCCGGCGCGCCTTCGGCACACCGCACTTCATGTCGCCCGAGCAGGCGGTGGGCGAAGCCGATCTCGACGGACGCAGCGATCTCTACGGCCTCGGCGTACTCGGCTACCTGATGTTGGCCGGGCGTCTGCCGTTCACGGGCGAGTCGTTCGCGGAGATCACGGCCAAGCACATGTTCTCGCCGGTGCCGCCGTTGGCGTCGCTTGCTCCCAATGCGCCGCTCGACCTGGTGCGCGCGGTCGAGCGCTGTCTCGAGAAGGAGTTGGACAAACGCTGGCAGTACGGCCGCCAGCTCGCCGAGGCGTTGGATCGCGGTGCCGGCTCGTTCGGCTTGGGCCGGCTGTTCCGCCGGTTTGCCGGCCGCGCCCGCGGCTGAAGGTTCCGTTAGGCGTGGGACGGGCGCGCCGCGCGCTGCAAGCGGTCGCGCACGCCCGCCCACTCCGGCGTGTCCGGCACGGCTTCCACGAACACCACGTCGCATCCCGCGGCGTCGAGCGTATGCAGCGCATGATAGAGCGCGCGCGCGTATCCGACCGGATCGTTAGGCATCTCGAGCGCGTGCGCCACCGGCGCCGCGAACGGCGCGAGCAGCAGCGCGCCCACGGTGCGGCCGGCGTCGGCGTGCGCGCGTGCCGCGGCCTCCGTTTGAGTGCGGGTGCGTCCATCGAACAACAGCAGCGACGCACGCGGCGCGTAGTGCCGGTCCAGCATGCCCGGCGACCGACGCGGGGCCTCGCCCCCACCGCGTGCCGACGCCACGACAATGCCTAACGCGCCGAGCACGGCCGCCAATTCCGGAACCGGAATCATGCCCGGCCTCAGCACCGTCGGCGTCGCGCGCGACACGTCCACCACCGTCGACTCGATGCCCACCGTCGTTGGACCGCCGTCGATGATGAGATCCACTCGCTGGCCCAACGTCCGTGCCACGTGCTCGGCTCTGGTCGGTGAAACCTCTGTGAATCGATTGGCGCTCGGCGCCGCAATCGGCACGGTCGCTGCTTCCAGAATCGCTCTGGCGACCGGATGCGAGGGAACTCGCACCGCGACGGTATCCAGACCGGCCGTCACGATGCCTGGAACCACCGGCTGTTTGGGCAGAACGAGCGTCAGCGGCCCCGGCCAGAACGCGGCCGCGAGTCGGTCGGCGGCTTCGGGCCATTCGCGTGCAACCTCGCGCGCACCCGACGCGTTCAACACGTGCACGATCAAGGGATCGTACGCCGGCCGCCCCTTCGCCGAAAAAATTCGTGCGACCGCGATTGCATCCAGGGCGTTGGCGCCGAGTCCGTACACCGTCTCGGTGGGGAACGCCACCAGTCCACCGCGGCGCAACACATCGCCCGCACGCCGCACGATCTCGGCGTCCGGTCGGTCGGGGTCAACCGTGAGGTAGCGCACTTGTTCATCCGTCACGCCGTAGTAATGTAAGACAGGTTGCGTCCCTCCTGTCGCATGACGCCCGCCCGGGTCGTTCGTCTCCCCTTCATAACGGCTCTTCGGCCTCGAGCTCTCGGCGCGCGGCAACTCCACGTTTTTTCGTGGGTATTCGTTAGTACAATGATCCCGCCGCTCCATTTCAGTCGCGTACGCGTTCTCGTCGCGCTCAGCGCGTTGGTGTTCACGGCCGGTGCGTGCGAACGCATCGCCGTCGGCCCGCAGATCGCCGGACAATTGCGCGCGGGCCGTGCGTACGCCGAGCGGTTGGTTGGCCGTCCTCCCATACAAATGCGGACCGAGACCGACACCGAGCACGTGGTGGTGCTCGGCTATCTCGAGCGGCAGCGGCTGGGTCTCGGCGGACCGTTTCGGCTCATCGACTACGCGTTGGGCGATCCGCGCCTCACGATTGCGACGCGGGACTCCGTCGCGTGGGCGCTCCTCGCGCGCACGCTCGATGGGAATGCCGATCACGTCAATCCGATCGCGCTCGACTCGCTCACCGACAGCGTTTCGCTCATCGAGGCGCCCGATGGCGCCGCGCAGTTCGCGCTCATTGACCGCACGGTACGCGACGCGCACGACCCCAGGGCCGGCGAATTGGCGGTGCGTCTCGCCTACACGCTCGCCGCGGCCGAGCATCGACTCGAGCCCGATGCGCCGCACATCGCCGCGCAGGCGGCGGCGCTGGTGCGCGATCGCGAGCTTGCCAAGCGGGACGTCAGTGACTTGTTGCGTGCCGCGTGGCGGGACGACGCCGACCCGTTGGCACTGCTTCGGTCCTGGCGCCGGCAGCGGCGATTCCGCGTCGAACAGCCGCTCATGGAGCGTCTGCCGCCGGACGTCGAGCTGGAGGCCATGCAGCTCACGCCGCGGCTGCAAGGCGAGCTGCGCGATGCATCCGGTCAAGCGCCCAAGCAGGGTGCATCGGATTCCAGTGCGTCGCTGTTAGGCATCGCCGCCGGCGAGTTGGAGCACCTGGCGCTCGGTCACGCCCGTCCGCCCGAGACGCCGGTGGTCGTGGCGATGTGGACGCACCGCGATGATCTGCTTCACTCGGCGGGCGCCGAGAGCGGCGCGCGCACGGCGCGGATGCGATTCCTGTATCGGTCGCGCGGCGAAGAGGGCTTTGCCGCCGAGCGTGCGTTGGTCGCGCAGCAGGCGCCCGGCATTGCGGTCGCGCGCACCTCGCTGGCCGCCGCGGTCGCGCTGCGCGCGTACGCGCAGGAGACGCCGTGGTATCCGGGCGATGCGGCGCCGACGGAAACACAGCTCACCGACCGCTACGGCCTAACGGCGGTCACGTTCGACAACAGCGTGCCGGCGGCGTGGCGTCCGTACTATCGCGCGATGCTCGGCTCGGCGCTCGCCGATCTCGATCGCGTGCTGCCAGCGCTCGACCTCAGCGGACTGCGCATTCACTTCGGCGAGAATCCGCTGCGCGGCGTCGCCTTGGCTCTGCACGATCCGGTGCACCGCATCATCTATCTGCCGTCGGCCACCAGCGCCGGAACCATCGCGCACGAGATCGCGCACGATCTCGATTGGCAGGCCGCCGAGCGCCGGTACGCCGTGCGCGGCGACTACGCCACCGACCGCGCCGTCCGCGACAAACGCGGCGGGCAGCTGGCGGCGTCGCTCCGCGGCCTAACGGCAGCATCGCTGACGGCCGTCGCCCCCGATGACCGGGACGCGTTGAGCATGCGCCCAACGGAGGTCTTCGCGCGCAGCGTGGACTGGTTCGTCGCCGTGTCGCTCGCGCGCGAGGGACGGATGAACGGCTATCTCTCGTCCGTGCAGGATGATCTCTTCACCGGCTACGTGACGGTGACGCCGCCCGACGTCACGGGCGAAGCCGGGTCGGCGCTGGTGAGCGTGCTCGACGACGTTGCGCCGCCGTCGCGCTCGACGCGCGATTGGTATCTCACGCGCTACGGCCCCGGACGGGTGTTGACGCCGTACGATCTCGTGCGCCGCGTGCTCGAGGTTCCGTTGGACACGACCGGCGTCGACAGCACGGCGTCGCTGGCCGCCCTGGTCGCGCCGGTGCGCGGCGTTCGCGACTCGGTCATCGCGATCGTCGATGGGGGCCGCTGCGGCAATGCCTCCGGCGATCGCGACCAGCAGCTCACGGCAGCACGGCGGCGTCTGGTCGAGCTCGCTGCCCGCGCGCGCGCATCGGGCATCATGCGCGAGCGCGGCACCGCTCTGGCGGCGGAAGATGCGTGGCGTTGGGCCATGCTCGCGCCCTACGGTGCGCCGCGGGCCGAGATTGCAGGCGCGATGTTAGGCGGCTCGATCGAGAGCGCGCTTGCGAATCACGGTCCGCAGATCGATCTTCTGATGCGCGATAGCGAGCCGGAGCCCGGTGTGCTGTCGTGTGCGCCCGATCCGTCCGAGGACGCCCGGTAGATCGTTCCGCCGCACCCCTTCTCGCCTCTCCATGACAGGCACCGAAAGTCAATCGTCGCGTCCCGCGATGCCGGCCGCCGACACGTTCGAACAACGCGTCGACGTCGAGACGCCCGAACAGGTGGTGCTGTCCTACACGCTTGCCGGAGTCGGCGCGCGTGCCGCGGCGGCGATCATCGACACGATCGCCATCACGGTGATCGTCACCGGCCTCATTTTGTTGATCGTGATGCTCGCGAAGACGGCGCCGCAACCCGACACGCAGACGCCCGACGACACGGGCGGCTGGGCGATCGCCATTGTGATTCTGTTCGTCTTCGCGCTGCAGTGGGGCTACTACGTGCTGTTCGAAGCGCTGTGGGACGGACAGACTCCGGGGAAGAAACTGATGCACATCCGCGTCGTGCAGGACGGCGGATACTCGGTGTCGTTCGGTGCGTCTGCCATTCGCAACATCGCGCGCATCATCGACATGCAGCCCGTTGCCACGTACGGAGTCGGCGTGGTGAGCGCCGCGCTGGCCAAGTCGGGCAAGCGGTTAGGCGACATGATGGCCGGCACCTTCGTCGTCCAGGAGCGCATCGAACAGTCGCACGCGATGGCGCCCGTCGCCGAGTCCGCGACTGCGGTGCCGGTGCCGGCGGTGGCATCGCTCAGCACCACCGAGTACGACTTGCTCGAACGGTTCCTGTCGCGGTCGGGTGAGCTCGCCCCGGCGCGCCTGGCCATGTTGACGGACCAGTTGTCCGTCAAGCTGGCGGGGCACCTGCCTAACGAGCCACTGCCGGCGCTCGACCGTCTGCGTCTGCTCTATGCGCGCGAGCGCGATGCGCGGGTGCGCGGTGTGGCTGCCCGCGGGGCCACGGGCGCGGCGCGTGAACGCCACGCGATGGTCGCGCGATCGTCCACGCGATGGACCGCATTCGCCGCGGCGCTTCGCGATGCCCAACGGCGTGGCCTCCGCAACATGTCGGAATCGGAAGTGAGCGATTTCGTGGCGCAGTACCGCGAAATGGCCACCGATCTCGCGCGACTCAAAACGGCCTCCAAGAACAGCCAGTCTGACACCGTGTTCTATCTCAGCCGGTTAGTCGCCGGCGGACACAACCTGCTCTATCGGCAGCGCTCGCTCACTGGCGGCGCAGTCGGTCGATTTCTCGCCGTCAACGTCCCGCGCGAAATTCGCCGCTCGTGGCGCTACATCGGCATCGCGGCGCTGATGATGTTCGGGCCGATGGCCATCACCTACAAGGCTGTAGTCGACGATCCGCAGCTGGCCGAGACGCTCCTGCCGCCCGCCATGATCGATCGCGCGAACGAAGGCGTCGCGCGCGCGAAGCAGGGTGATCGAACGTACGTCAAGATCAACGATTTCATGCGGCCGGTCGCGGCCTCCTCCATCATCAGAAACAACATTCAGGTGACGTATTTGGTGTTCGCGGCCGGCATCACGTTTGGCGTGTTCACGCTCTATTCGCTGGTCTTCAACGGCATATCGATCGGCGCCATGTTCGGTCTGTATGCCTCCAAAGGCGTATTCGGACAGATCGGCGAATTCGTGTTGTCGCACAGTGTCTTCGAGCTGAGCGCCATCTGCATCGCCGGCGGCGGCGGTTTCCTCATCGCGCGCGCGCTCCTGCTGCCCGGCGTGTACACACGACGCGAAGCGTTAGTCGTGTATGGACGTCGCGCCATCCGCCTCATTGCCGCATCCACGTTGTTGTTGATTATCGCCGGCACCATCGAGGGATTGATCTCGCCGCGCACGGACATTTCGATCGACACGAAGATCGCCGTAGCCTCGACATGTGCCGTCGTGCTGCTCGCGTACGTGCTGCTGGGCGGTCGCTGGATGCGCGCCGCCGACGAGGAGCAGTTCGGCTATAGCGAAGCGCGGGCCTTGAGCTCGAGATAGCGGTTGATCACCGCCGCCGTCATGGCGCGCGGTGAAACGTCCAACACCGAGACCCCGGCGTGCCGCATGCGCGCCAACGCCATCTCGCGCGCCGTGACGAGCTCCTCGGCGGCCGCCGCCTCGTACAACTGCATGGACGATGCGCCCGGTTCCGGCCGTGCCGCCGCGATCAACCGGTCGTTGCGCAACGCCACCACCACCAGCAGGTGGCGCGAGGCGCCGCGCGACGTGTGCGCGATCAGCGCTTGCGACGAACGGACGTCGATGACGTCGGTGAACAACACGATGAGCGATCGTTTGCGCTGGCGCTCGCCTAACACACGGAACGCCGCCGCGTAGTCGGGCTCGGTCATGCTCGCGACCGTCGGCATGATCGCGCGATGCACGCGCTCCAGCGCCGCCCTGCCGCGCGCCGGTGGCGCCCACGCGCGGATCTCGTCGTCGAACACCAGCGCGCCCACTTGATCCTTCGATTGTGTCGCGACGTCCGCCAGCAGCATCGCCGACGACAGCGCGTACTCGAATCGCGGCACGTCACCTTCGAGCTGCGTCATCATCCGGCCCGCATCGATCGCGAGCATCACCGTTTGTCCTTGCTCGATCGTGTACTCGCGGGAGATGAGCACGCCACGCCGCGCGGTGGCCTTCCAGTCGACGCGCCGCGGCTCATCGCCCACCACGTACTCGCGCAGACTCGCGAAGGCGGTGCCCTCGCCGCGGCGACGAATGGCGCGCATACCGAGATCGTGCAGGCGATGGTGCACCGCGAGCAACCGGTAGCGTCGGACGCCGGCCATGGACGGGACCACGGTGACGCGATCGTCAGGCTGCCAGCGAAACGTGCGGCGCATCAGGCCTAACCATCCGTCCACGCGCACCACGATTTGCCCGAGCGGCCACGGGCCGCGCTCGGCGCCCGTCAGCGGGAGCGAAATGATGCACGGATGTCCCGGTCGCGCGACGTGCGACGCGTCGCCCCGTGGGCCCTCCACGCGGACGCCGCGCGGAAGGTCATCGTACAGCGCGAACCGCAGCGCGCGGCCCGAGAGCACCCGCACCTCGTACGTCACGTCTGCGGTGTCGCCTAACCCAATGCGCTCCGGCGCCGCGCGCACCACGTCCAGTTGCCAGCGCGCCGGCGCCGACAGGACGTCGAGCACCACCGCGGCCACGATCACCGCGGTGACGATCAGCGCGATCGCACTGCCCGGTCCGGTGCGCGACGCCACCCACACCGGCGCGAGCACCGCCACCACCACCACGAGACGCCGAGTCGGAACGAACGCGACGGCGCGGCGGAATCGCGCCAGGAGACCGGGCGCACGTGCACCCTCGGTCGGCGACGCGTGGGGCGTACCCGGCGGCGCGGGCGCGACCGCGTTGGTCATTGCGGCGCGGTCACGCGCATCAACACCGCTTGCAGCACATCGTCGCTCGTGCGCCCTTCGACCTCGACTTCCGGGGACACGATGAGGCGGTGTCTGAGGACCGGGAAGGCGAAATCCTTGACGTCATCCGGGGTCACGAAATCGCGGCCCGCAAGGACGGCGGCGGCGCGCGAGACGCGAAACAGCGCCACCGTGGCACGGGGGGACCCGCCTAACGTAAGCGCCGTTTCGTCGCGCGTCGCGCGCACGATCGAGGCGATGTACTCGCGCACTTCCGGTGCTACGGTCACGCTGTCCACCGTCCGGCGGACCTCCGCGCACGACTCCGCGTCGAGTACCGGGTCGAGCCGGACATCCGATGCCCGCTCGGCGTCGAACCCCGCCGCATAGTTGCCGAGCATCGCGAGCTCGGCTTCCTTCGCTGGATACGGCACTTTGATCTTGAGCAGGAATCGGTCGAGCTGGGCCTCGGGCAGCGGATACGTTCCCTCGTATTCCACCGGGTTCTGCGTCGCGAACACCGTGAACAGCGTGCCTAACTGGCGCGCCGTACCGTCGACCGTCACCTGGCGTTCCTGCATTGCCTCGAGCAGCGCCGCCTGCGTCTTCGCCGGCGCGCGATTGATCTCGTCCGCCAGCAGCAAGTCGGTGAACACCGGGCCCGGCCGGAACTCGCTCGTGCGCCCGGCGTCCTGCAGCACCGTCGTTCCCGTGATGTCCGACGGCATGAGGTCGGGCGTGAATTGAATGCGGCCGAATTTCGCGTTGAGCGCGCTCGCCAGGAGGCGCACCAGCAGCGTCTTGGCGGTGCCCGGCACGCCCTCGAGCAGCGCGTGTCCGCGCGCCAGGAACGCGACCAGCACTTCGTCGATGACGGGCTCTTGTCCAACGACGCGGGACGCGACGGCGGTGCGCACGGCACCCATGCGCTCGGCAACTTGCTCGGCGGTCATCACGGAGTTATCGCCCTCTCGATGTGGTCAATGGCTCCGCCCACGCCGACCCAGTCGGCGGCGGGCATCGGTTGCGACAGTGCGCGCTGCACCAATGCGACGTCACTCATGGTGCGCGGCAGCCGCTGCGTCAACATCACCAGATAGGCGTCGTCGCTCAGCGACCCCGCGCCTAACGGATGGCGGCGGCGCAGGCCGCGGACCAGTCGCCCGGTCGCGAGCCGCGTCGCGTGAATTTGCTCGTACGCCAGCGTCAGCGCGCCGACGTGCTCCAGCGGCGACCGGCGCTCGATGCTGAGCCGCTCGTGCGGCCGGATCGGCCGAATGCCGACCGCCAGCATCAAGATCAAACAGGCCGCCAGCGCCTGCGCCGCCGCGCGCCCGACTGGCGTCCCGAACAACGCGTGCCAGACCACGCCGCCCAACGTCGCCGTGTCCCCGAATCCCTGATGGTACTCGTCGAACACCAGACGACGCGAGCGATCCGATCCGACGCGCTCCAGGAGGCGCACCGCGAGGATCATCCCGCTCGTGTCCCGCACGGTGTTGTTGCGCAGGAACTCGAAGTCGCTCACCAGCACCGCCGTGCCCTTGCCTAACTGGCGCGTCGCGACCGCAGGCTCGAATTTGCCGCCGGTGGTGCGCACCAGAATCAACGTCTTGGTCGACGGCGGGAACTTGGGCGCGGTGTCCTCCTCCGATGTCGGCACCGGCATCAGGACGTGCCCGAACTCGTTGGCATCGATCGCCGCCGATGTCAAAGGCGTGATGCCGGTCGACGTCGCCTCTGAATCGTCCCGCACCACCTCGGCGTGCTCGTCGTAGCGCGAGCGGCGCACGCGAAGGGAATCCGCCAACGGCGATCCCGCCTCCGGCGAGGCGATCACCGTCGCCCCGCGACGCACCGCATCCAGCAACACGGATACTTCCGTCGCACTCGGCTCGAGTGGCGGATCCAGCACGAGGTACGTCGCCGACGTGTCTAACGGAGCACGGAACGCCACACGGCGCTGTTCCACGGTCCATCCGAGTCGCGCCAGCACGTCGTGCGTCGCCTTGGCGCCAAACGGATTCGCGCCGAACGTCGTGAGCCGCATGTCGAGCGCGTTGCCGTAGCCCGAATTGGGCGAGAACACCACCGCCGCCAGCAGCAGGATGCCCAGGACGGGCAAGACGATCGTTGGGCGCAGCCACCGGTCGAGGCCTCGGTTAGCCATTCGGCCGCACCACCGGCATCGCGAGCGTGTACAACTGCTGGTAGCGCTCGGCGTCACACGTCCCGATGCCGTAGATCACGACGTCGTACGACCGCCCGAATTCACGAAAGCGGCCGAACAGAGAGGAGGAGCGCGTCCGCAGCTCGCGCACGTAGTCGCCGACGGTCTTCGATGGGTGCAGCCGGATCTCGTGCTGCCGGGCGGCGCTCTCCAGCATCGCCGCATACAGTGCGTGCGCGGCGCTCGTATAATCGCCGGCCGCGGCCAGCGACTGCGCCGCGGCCCACGGATCGCGTCCGGTGGTGCCCCCCAACGCGCTCCACACCGGGCCGTACGCCTGATCGGTGCGATGCATCCGCCACAGCATCACCGCCCGCCCAACGATCGCCAGGACTAACGCGGTGACCAGGCCCACCAATAGCCAAAAGGTCCCCGGCGACGCGCGGAGACTCTGATACCACTCGATGAGGAATTCGATCAGCCGCACGAATTGCGAGCCGATCCAATGCAGCAGCGTTTGCCCCAGCGTCAGGCTCCGGAACGCCGGATCGCGAAAAACGGTGTCCACCGCGCCGGCAATGTGCCGATCGGGGATCTGTTGGGCGAGAAGGAAGGACATGCGGTGCGAAGATAATAGGATGGTGGCGCCCAACGCGCCACAGGGACGCTAGCGACGCACGACGCCTTCCAGCCCCCCCGCAATGAGCGACGCGATGTTCGTCATGATCACCGGACGCAACGCGCCGCCCGGCGTTACCAGGTACTTGGGTACCCAGACCGGATGAAACCACTCCTTGAATTCCCGTACGCCTTGAAAGTTGTAGAAGCGCTCGCCGTGTCCGAACGCCGCGGTGCCCAACCGATGCCAGAGCGGTGCGATCGTGCTGGCCTGAAGGCCCGACAAGGGCGCCATGCCGAGATTGAACCACCGATATCTCTGCGTCTTTCCCCACATCATCATCTCGGACAGCGCGTAGCGCATGATGCCGGGCGGCGCCCCCGGTGTGAACCGCATCAGATCCACCTCGATCTCCTCGTGACAGCCCGATGGCCAGGCGGTGGCAAATGCGATGATGGCGTCGTTGCGCCGGACCACGCCGGTTGGGAACCGCCTCACGTACGCGTCGTCGAAGAAACCCAACGAGAATCGCTTTTCCCGCGCGCGTTTCGCCTCGAGCCACGCGTCGGACACGGCTCGCAGCTCGGTGAGGTGGGCATGCACCTCGTCCGGCGCCAGCATCTCGAACGAGCACCCGTCCTTGACGGCCGTGCGCCACACGCGCCGCAGGTTGCGGCGATCCGGGCCGTCCAGCGAGAAATCGCCCAACGGAACGCGGGCCTCTTCGCCCAACTTCGCCACGCTGAAGCCGATGTCGAGGTAGCGGTGCAATTGCGCCGTGCCGACCTTGTAGAACACCGGCCATGCGCCGTGACGGTCGCAGGCGGTGATGAACCGCATCGCCAGGTCGGGCATGTCGTCCGGCGGCGCCACCGGATCGCCTAACGCAACCCAGCTGCGGCGTGCGACCGCGTACATCACGAACCCGGTGCGGGTGTCGTTGAACAACAGCGCTTTGTCGCCGAGGAACGCCAGATTGGCCGCCGCTTCCGGCGACGCGGCGACGATGGGAGCCACGGCGTCCAGCTCCGCATGCGTCGGAAGCCCCGGACGCGCCCGCGCCGGCCGGATGAGCCGCGTCCCGGCCACGATCACCAGCACCACCAGCACGCCGGTCGTCGCGCGCAGGAACCGCGGCGCTTCCGCCCCCGGCGAAAAACGCCAGAATGTCCCGGCGCTGATGTCGGGCCATCCGTAGGAGATGATGCCTAACACCACCGACCCGACCACCACGAACAGGATGGCCGCGATCCACGGCGTCGTGAAGCGCTCCTCGAACAGGCTCGCCTTGCGATAGAAGAAGCGGCGGCTCGTCACCAACGCCCCGAGCATCGCCGCCAGCAGCACCGCCTCCTCGACGTCCAGTTCCTTGAGGAGGCAGAAGAGCGCGCCGGCGCCTAACAGAACGACCGTCAGCGTGTACGCCGCATCGAGCCGCCGCCACAAGCCGCGCGCCAGAATCAACAGACCCGCGCCTGCCAGGCTGCCGAAGAAGTGCGATACCTCGATCACCGGCAACGGGAGCACCTGCACCAACCATCCCAACCGTTCAGCCGCCGGCGGCGTCGCACCGGAAAAGATCAGAATCGATCCGGCGAGGAACGTCGTCGCCGCGAGCAGGCGCGGCACCACGACCGGCGCGACCGTCCCCGTCACGCGCAAGACGCGCGTGAGCGGACGCTTGTGGCGCAAGAGAAAGACCGCGCCGAATGCCAGCGCCACGACGATGCTCGGCAACAGATAGTGCACCGTGTTCCCCGGCACGTATCCGCCTAACCGGCGAAGCGCGGTGGTGTCCTGCCAGGCGTTCACGAGCGATCCGCCTCGTACGTCGCGCACACGGCGCGCACCGGACACCGATCGCAGTGTCGCACGCGCGCCGTGCAGATGAGCGCGCCCAACTCCATCAGCGCCTGATTGTGCACGTACGTCGCGCGCCCCGTGCGCGGTAAAATCGCTCGCGCCACAAACCAGATGGTACGCCGATCGCTCCCACGTGTGGCGTCGAGATCCGGTGCGAATACCCGGCGCACCACGCGCGCGACGTTCGTATCCACGAGTGCCTCACGCCGCTCGAATGCGAACGACGCCACCGCGCCGGCCGTGTACTCGCCGATTCCCGGCAGCGACCGCAACGCCGCCGCGTCGTCGGGCAGCGTCGCTGTGTCGCCGCCAACCGCCACCGTGCGCGCCAACCGGTGCAGATTCCGCGCGCGTGCGTAGTAGCCTAACCCGGCCCACGCCTCCATCACGCGCGCCGGGCGCGCACGCGCCAGCGACGCCAACGTCGGGAAGCGTTCCAGGAATTCGCCGTACTTGAGCAGCACGCGAGAGACCTGCGTCTGTTGGAGCATCAGCTCCGACACCAGGATCCGATATGGATCGCGTGTCCGCCGCCATGGAAGATCGCGATGGTGCGCGCGATACCACGCCCGCAGCAGACGCCCGAACCGCAATCGGACCGCCGCCGCCCGTATCAGTGCCGCGCTGCGACGCGCAGCATCGCGCGCGTCGGATCCTCGTCTCGTCATTGTCCCATGCGCCATGACGCGCGGCGGGCTCTGCGGTGGAGCGCACACGCAGACCTGCACCCGTCGCGCTGGACCTCGCCCGTTGCCCTCTGAAGAAACCTCCGCGATCTGCATCGGGTATTCAACGACCGCGGACGCGCGCCGTGCCGCATTGTTCCGGACCGCGACCGCGGTGCATCATTCGATCCGGCGGTCCGCGCCGCTCGCGTCGCACCTAACCCATGTCGTGACGGGCTCGCCCGCGCGAGGAGCACGTATGTCACCTGGCCGTCCCATCGCGTTGTTTGCCGCCTGCATGACGCTCGCAACGAGCACGCTCTCCGCGCAGACCATCGCGACCTATGCGCCGGGTTCGCACCGCTACCACCTGATGTCTGTGTTCTCGCGCGATCAGGAGCAGGACGGGCAGCACAGCAAATCGCAGATCACGAACCAACAAATTCTCTCGGTGGTCGTCGC
>DATNAM010000133.1:0-5692 GCA_035572595.1 Gemmatimonadaceae bacterium | reverse complement strand
TGACAACCGATCTCAGACTCTCCACCGACAAGATCGTCAGGCCCGATAAGGACCGCTTCCTGAACGAGGACAATCCTTTCGAGGACATGATGTCCCGGTTCGACCGCGCAGCCGTGCTGCTCGATCTGGAGCCGGGACTCTACAAGATCCTCCGCCATCCCGAAAAAGAAATCACGCTCTCGATTCCCGTGTTGATGGACAACGGCGAGATCGAGGTATTCACCGGATATCGCGTGCTGCACAACACGTCGCGCGGTCCGGCGAAGGGCGGGATTCGATTCGATCCGAACGTGAATCGCGACGAGGTGAAAGCGCTGGCGGCGTGGATGACGTGGAAGTGCGCGGTGGTCAACATTCCGTTCGGCGGCGCCAAGGGCGGCGTGATCTGCGATCCGCTCAAGCTGAGCGTGGCCGAGCTCGAGCGCATCACGCGGCGGTACACGGCGGGGCTCATCGGGGTTCTCGGTCCCGACTCCGACGTGCCCGCGCCCGACGTGAACACCAACGAGCGCGTGATGGCGTGGGTGATGGACACGTACTCGATGCACATGCGGCACACGGTCACGTCGGTGGTGACCGGGAAGCCGGTCGAGATGGGCGGTTCGTTAGGCAGACGCGAAGCGACGGGCCGCGGGTGCATGTTGGTGACGCTCGCCGCGCTCGAGCATCTGGGCATGCGCGCCGCCGGCGCCACCGTGGCGGTGCAGGGCTTCGGCAACGTCGGCTCGGTGGCCGCGCAGCTCCTGCAGTCGCAGGGCTGCAAGGTGATCGCGATCGGCGACCGCTCGGGCGGCATCGTCAACACGAAGGGAATCGACGTCAACGACGCAATCGCGCACACCAAGGAGCACCGGTCGCTCGAGGGATACAACAAGGGCGACCGCATCTCGAACGATGATCTCCTGACGCTGGAGGTCGACGTGCTGGTACCGGCGGCGCTCGAGAACGTGATCACGCGCAAGAACGCGTCGAAGATTCGCGCGCGGGTGATTTGCGAGGGCGCGAACGGTCCCACGACGGCGCCGGCGGACGCGATCCTCGACGAGAAGGGTGTGTTCGTGATTCCGGACATTCTCGCCAACGCCGGCGGTGTGACGGTGTCGTATTTCGAGTGGGTGCAGGATCGCGGCGGATATTTCTGGACGGAGACGACGGTGAACGACCGTCTGCAGCAGATCATGCAGGACAGCTTCCGGGCGGTGCTCGAGCTGTCGCGGCGCCACAAGGTGAACATGCGCACGGCCGCGTACATGTTGTCGATTTCGCGCGTCGCCACGGTGCACCGGCTGCGCGGTATCTACGCCTAACGCAAGAATCCGGACGGCGCTCGGCCGGCGGGCCGGCTGATGCGCTTCCTCGTGGCGACGGTGGGGCGTCCGAAGCAGGGCGATCTCGCGGTGGCCATCGATGAGTACGAGCGGCGGGCAGCGCGGTACTGGCCGCTCGAGTGGCGCGCGGTGCGCGAAGAGCCGGCCCGCAGCCGCACGCCGGACGAGGTGCGCGAGCGCGAGGGCGTGCGCTTGCTCGACGCGGCCGGATCGGCGAGCGTGCTCGTGGCCTGCGATGCCGAGGGAACGCTGATGCAGTCCACGGAGTTCGCCGACTGGCTGCGCAAGCTTCGTGAGGACGGACGCGATGTGGCGTTCGTGATCGGCGGCGCGTATGGACTGTCGGATGAGGTGCGCCGCCGGTCGACGCTCATGCTGGCGTTCGCGCGGTGGACGTTGCCGCACGACATCGCGCGCCTGGTGCTCGCGGAACAACTCTATCGCGCCGGCACGATCGGGCGCGGCGAACCGTATCACAAGTGATGCTTTCTTCTCGCGGCGAAGTGATCGTGCGATGTTGGGTGGCAGGGCCCGCGCGCGAGCGGGGCGGGGACTGTCGCGCGTGAGCGAGCTGCGCGTACTGTCGCTCGCCACCACGATGCCGGACATCGTGCGCGCGGCACGAGCGGGGGGACCGGAGTCGGCGTGGTACGACGCGGCGCCGGGCGACGCATCCGAATGGCGCGCGCGGGCAGCGGCAGTGCGGGACGTCGGCGCGGGCGACTGGGCGCGCGCGCTGGCGCCGGCGTTCGAGGCGAGCGGCGTGGCCCGGGATCGATTGGCGCGCGCGGCGCGCGGCGGGATCGTGGTGACCACCGGCCAGCAGGCGGGATTGTTCGGCGGTCCGATTTACACGTGGAGCAAGGCGCTGAGCGCGATCGCGCTCGCGGACGCGATCGAAGCAGCGAGCGGCATTCCGACGGCGCCGGTGTTCTGGGCCGCCACCTACGACGCGGACTACGCCGAGTCCAGCGTGACGTACGTGGCGCAGGACGGGCGGGTGGTGACGCTCGCCGCGCCGCCCGCGGCCGTGACGGGCCGGGGCATGCGCGACACTCCGTTAGGCGACGTCAGCGCCGCGCTGCGGACGCTGGCCGAGGCGGCCGGTGCCGCGGCCGCGCCGCACGTGCTGGACCTGGTGCGCGACGCCTACGGCCCGGGCCGGACGGTGGGATCGGCCTTCGTGGCGCTCCTGCGCGCGCTGCTCGAGCCGTTAGGCATGGCGGTGCTGGACGCCGGGCATCCCGCGGTGCAGGCGGCGGGGCGGCCGGTGCTGGCGCATGCGCTCGCGGAGGCGTCGCGCGTGGACGCGGCGCTGCGCGCGCGGAGCGCGGCGCTGCGCGAGGCGGGCTACGAACCGCAGGTCGCGGACGTAAACCGTCTGTCGCTGGTGTTCGAGGCAGGGACTGCCGAACGCCGCCGGCTGCCGATCGGCGCGCCGCTGGACGATGCACGCGGCGCGCTCGAGCCCAACGTGCTGCTGCGCCCGGTGGTCGAACGCACGATCCTGCCCACGGTGGCGTACGTGGCCGGCCCGGCGGAGCAATCGTACTTCGCGCAGTCGACGGCGGTGGCCGATGCGTTAGGCATGGCGCGCCCGCTGGCGGTCCCGCGGTGGTCGGGCGTGATCGTCGAGGCGCACGTGCAGCGGATCCTCGACCGGTACCAGGTGGACGTGGACGCGCTGCGCGATCCGCACGCGGTGTTGGGCCGGCTGGTGCGCGAGCGCGTGCCGGGCGACGTCGCGGCGGCGGTGGCGCAGTACCGCCAGGCGCTCGAGGCGGCGGCGTCCGCGCTCGATGCCGCGCTCGCGCGCTCGTCGCCGCCGCTGGTGGATCGCGCGGTGGCGGAAGGAACGCGCCGCACCATCGCGCACCGGTTGGACCGGCTCGAGCGTCGGGTGGCAGCGGCCACGAAGCGCCGCGAGTCGGATCTGGTGCATCAGCTCGACGTCGCGCGCGCGTCGCTCTTTCCTTTAGACCGTCTACAGGAGCGCGTGCTCAACCTCATGCCGATGCTCGCGCGGCACGGCATGGCGCTGATGGACGCGATGGCGGCGCGCGCGCGCGAGCACGCGGTGCTGTTGGGCGCGTCGTCGCCGGCCGGACAGGACCGACTCACGCAGCATGCCGCCGGCCACTGAGCCGGCGCGGCGCCGAACGCCGGAGCGGACGGGGCGCGCGGCGCTGCTCGTCGCCGCGGGCATCTTCCTCAGCCGCATCTTCGGCCTCATCCGCCAGCGGTTCCTCGGCCACTATCTCGGGTTAGGCGACGCCGCCGACGCGTTCAACGCGGCGTTCAAGATCCCGAATTTCCTGCAGAACCTGTTCGGGGAAGGCGTGTTGTCGGCGTCGTTCATCCCCGTGTACGCGCGCCTGCTCGCCGAGGGCGACGAGGAGGAAGCGCGGCGCGTAGCCGGCGCCGTGGCGGGGCTGCTCGCGGTGACCACCGCGATCATCGTGGTGCTCGGCGTGCTGGCGACGCCGTGGCTCATCGCGATCATCGCGCCCGGATTCACCGGAGCCAAGCGCGACCTCACCATCGAACTGGTGCGCATCTTTTTCCCCGGCGCGGGTGTGCTCGTGCTCTCGGCGTGGTGTCTGGGCGTGCTCAACAGCCACCGCCGGTTTTTCATTTCGTACACGGCGCCGATCTTCTGGAATCTCGCGATCATCGCCACGCTGATTGCGTTGGGCCGGAGCCGCGCGCAGTCGCCGCTGGCCATTGCAGCCGCGTGGGGCTCGCTGGCCGGCAGCGTGCTGCAGTTGCTGGTGCAGCTCCCCACCGTGATCAAGCTCGTCGGGCGTCTGCGGCCATCGTTGGACGTGGCGGCGGCGAACGTCCGCACGGTGATCCACAACTTCTTGCCGGTGTTCGTGGGCCGCGGCGTGGTGCAGATCAGCGGCTACGTGGACGTGGTGCTCGCGAGCCTGCTGCCGGCGGGCGCGGTGGCCGGACTCACCACGGCACAGACGCTCTACGTGCTGCCGGTGAGCCTGTTCGGCATGTCGGTGTCGGCGGCCGAGCTCCCGGCCATGTCCAGTGCGTTAGGCGACGAACAGGAGATCGGCGAGTACCTGCGCGTGCGCCTCGACGACGGGCTCCGGCGCATTGCGTTTCTGGTCGTCCCGTCGGCGGTGGCGTTCGTTGCGTTAGGCGACGTGCTCGCGGCGGCGCTGTTCCAGACGGGCCGGTTCACGCGCGCCGACTCGGTCTACGTGTGGGGCATCCTGGCCGGCGCGGCCGTCGGCCTGCTTGCGTCGACGCTCGGCCGCCTCTATTCGTCGGCCTACTACGCGCTGCGCGATACCAGGACTCCGCTCCGCTTCGCGCTGGTGCGCGTGACACTCACGACCGGACTGGGTGCGGTGTTCGCGCTGCTCGTGCCGCCCTTGCTCGCGCTCGATCTCAAGTGGGGCGCGGCGGGACTCACGGCGTCGGCGGGCATCGCGGGGTGGGCCGAGTTTCTGCTGCTCAGGCGCACGCTCAACAAACGCATCGGTCGCACGGGCCTGCCCGCCGCCTTCGTCGCCAAGCTGTGGTGCGCGGCGATCGTTGCGGCGGCGGCTGCGTGGGGCGTCAAGCTGCTGGTAGGCGTGGCACATCCGATTTTACTCGCGCTGCTCGCGCTCACACCGTACGGGCTGGTGTACTTCGGCCTCACCACCTTGCTCTCGGTTCCCGAATCGCGCACGGTGCTCCGGACGGTGTTCCGGCGGCGCTGAGCGCGCCGGCCCTCCGTCGCGGCGTATATTCCGGTGTGCGCCGGTCGCGAAGGGCGACCGCGCCGCCGACTTGCCGATGACCGATTTCGACCTCGATCCGCTCGCACTCAAAGTAGCGAACCTGCCCGATTCGCCCGGCGTGTACCTGTGGAAGGACGCCGAGGGACGGGTGCTGTACGTGGGCAAGGCCAAGCGCCTGCGCTCGCGCGTGCGGAGCTATCTGTCCGCCGATCGCATGGAGAGCATCAAGACTCTCGCGCTCATGCGACAGGCAATAGAGGTCGACACGATCGTCGTGCCGTCCGAAGCACACGCGCTGATCCTCGAGAACAATCTCATCAAAGAGTATCGGCCGCGGTTCAACATCGCGCTGCGCGATGACAAGTCGTACCCGTACATCAAGGTCACGGTCCAGGAGCCGTTTCCGCGCGTGATCGTGACGCGCCGGTTGGTCGACGACGGCGGACGATACTTCGGTCCCTACACCGACGTCGGCGCGATGCGGCGCGCGCTCAACGTGGTGAAGCGCATCTTCACGGTCCGGTCGTGCAACTACGACATGCCGCGCGAGATGCCGGAGCGGCCGTGTCTCGACTATCACATCGGCCGGTGCAAGGCGCCGTGCATTCTTGCGCAGAC
>DATNAM010000132.1:0-27558 GCA_035572595.1 Gemmatimonadaceae bacterium | reverse complement strand
CTGGCCTCGGAAAGCGAAGATCGCGCCCACGCGCTCTACCGCCGAGCGTGGTCGGTCCTCGTCGGTGACGTGCCGGCGGTATGGTTGTACGATCTAGTGAATGTGGGTGCCGTCCGCCGTCCGATCGAACCGCGGGCTTTGACCGCGGACGGCTGGTGGTCCGGACTGGCCTGGTGGACGTCGGACAGCGGGAAAAAGGTTAGCCCGGCGGTCCCATGACACGAATGGAGGTGCGCCGAGCGTGTGACATAGACGAGTCTGTCAGATTTCTGTCCAGCGTTGGCGTTGCGAATCCGCCACCATTGCAGGTTAGAGAATTTTTCCCGATACTCTCTCATGGCCCTTGACCCTCCCCGCAGGCGCAGACGACGGTTTCATGGCAAAGCGCTGAGGCATTCTGTCCGACGCGACGCCGAGGACAGCGGGGGCGAGAGTCTCCTGAACGAACATCAAACTCGATTTTCGATACCCACAGTGCCGATTCGGGACATCACCGTCCAACACGCGCCTTTCTTCGAATTCCTGGCGGAGATCGGCGATGACACGACGCTGGACTGGCGTCGCATCTCGGCGGGTCTCGTGTGTCTGCGCCTGGTGGACTATCTCCTCGCCGGCGACGTGCCGCGCGTCGACGATGTGCGCGCGACGCGCGCCGCGTGGGCGTGTCTCGAGTCGTTGGGCAGCGGCGATGCGGCGGGGAGCGTGCTCGCCAGCCTCCTCAATGTGTTGTCGAGCGACAGCGGCGATCGCGCGGTCACGGCGCGTCCCCGGCTCATGGCATATGGACGCGTGCTCGAGCTCGAGTCCCGTTGGGCGCTCGCCTCGGACGTGTACGACACGGTGATCCGACTGTGCCGCGGCGTGGATCACGGCGACGCGCACGACGCGGCGGCGGCGTATCTTCGGTTAGGCGAGTGCCGCCGGCAGCAAGCCCGCTGGGAGGAATCGCAGCACGCGTTCCGCGCGGCGGCCGAAGCGGCGGCGAGCGTGTCCGACTGGTCGACGCAGATCAAGGCGCGGTGCCTGGGCGCCGCGGTGTTGTCGGAATCGGGCAATCTCGCGATCGCCGATTCCCTGTTGCGCCGCGCCGCGCAGGATGCCCGTTGGGCGGGACTCGGCGACGAGTTCGCGTTGGCGCTGCACGGGCGCGCGCACGTGGCGTTCCAACGGAAGCGGTACGAGGCCGCGGTGCGGTTTGCCTTCCGCGCGTTGCGCGGACTGCGCGATCCACTGGCGCGCGATCGCGCGCTGGCGGACGTCGCGGCGGCGTTCATCGAGTTGGGTGCGCGGCGCGCGGCGCGCGATGCGAATCTCATTCTCATCGCGACGACGCAGGAGCCGTATGTCCGCGGTGCCGCGCTCATCAACTTGATGGACATGGCAGCGAAGGATCGTACGGAGCCGTTATTCGAACAGTACCGCCGGCAGCTCGCCTCCGAGCAGCTGCCGCCGCGGTTGGCGGGTTACTACCACTATTACGCGGGGTGGGGGGCCTGGCAGTTCGGACGGGTCGAGACGGCGCGCATGGAGTACGGACGCGCGATCGAGATCTCGACGCGCCACGGGTTGGCGCAACTGGGGTTCGACGTCGAGCGAGGGATCGCCAAGCTGCGCATGCCGCCGCCGTTAGATCCCGATCCCATCCGTGATCCGCCGGCCAAGACGCTGGTGATCGCTCGCGCGTTAGGCAGGATGCGCGAGGAGCTGGAAGCGCCGTCGCGCTGACTCGGCACGGCCCGTCGCGCAGAGTGGCGACGGAATGCACAACGGTGGACGGTGCTTCGGCGCACCGATGGCACGACGCCGGTGCGCAGGCTTCGAGTTTCGGTTAGTGCGGTCCGACCGTGACGGTCTGATCGGCGTTGGGCTGAGTCGGGGCGGTCGGAGACGTGCAGGCGACAAACGCCAGACCGATGGCGACGAGAATGAGGCGGGCAGTAGTGCGGCGCATGGAACCTCTGTCTGCTATATGCTGGGACGGGTGGAAGGGGCAAAGCCCGGGGGTGGACTCCACCCGCGACCAGGTTAGCGCGACATTGCCATGCTCGTAGTGCAGTTTGGGGACACTGAACTGCACTTTGGGGACACACGATACGCCATTGGGACATCTCGTAGGACATTGGTGGGCCTTGTGGATCTCGTGACGCTGTTGCCGGACCCGAAGCTGCTGCGCATACGGCTGGCGACGCCGCCGGCGTTCAGCGTGCGCGCGCTGGATACGGTCGACGGTCCCACCGGCCTAACGACTGTCCTCGATACATCGCCGGTCAACCTGCTGGTGATCGATCCGGCTGACCCGCGGCTCGCCGGGCGCGTCAAGGAGATCATCGCGCTGCTCGAGCGCTACGACTGGATCCCGTGCGTCATTTACACGACGCTCTCGACCGCCGGGGTGGCCGCGCTGCCGCAGTTCTTCGGCGGCCCGATGAACGCGCTGCTGCTTGCGGGCATCGACGACGGCACGACGGCCATTCGCGACATGATCGTTCGCCTTACGGCGGATGCGGTGGCGGCGCTCCTGCTCGACGCGCTCGCGCGTCCGATCGAGCGGCTGCCGGCGCCGTTGGTACGCGCGATCCGGCTTCTGTTCGCGGCGCCGCACCGGTTCCCGTCGGTCGAAGATCTGGCCTCGGCCGCCAGCATGTCGCGACGCCACGTCCACCGGCTGGTGACGGACGCGGGGCTCACGTCGCCCACGCAATTACTCGTGACCGCGCGCGTGTTGCGCGCGTATCAGGTCCTTCGCTCGGGAGGCGTGACGGTGCAAGGCGCGGCCGAGCGTCTCCGGGTCGCGCCGCGCATTCTGGCGCGCCACTTACGCCTAACGACATCGGTCCGCAGCTCGCGGGATCTGCTCGAGATGCCGCCCGCCGAAGTCGTGACCCATTGCGTGCGATCGCTGTATCGGCCGCCCGCCGCGCTGCGGCTGGCCGTCGGCGACACGTCGCACGTGCCCGACCGGAGCGAGGTCACTGCCCCGCCCCGTCCCCCGCGACCGGGACACGCATGATGCCGCACCCGTTAGTTCCTCGCGTTCTGGTGGTCGATGACGAACCCACCATCTGTCGCGCCCTGTCGATTGCGCTGAGCCGCGCCGGCTACGATCCGCGCTCGGCCGAGTCGGCGGCGGCCGCGCACTCGCTGTTGGACCGCGAGCAATTCGACGCCATGATCGTCGACTTGCGCATTCCCGACGAACGCGGCGACGAGTTCTTCGAGCTCGCGGCCGCGCTCCATCCGCATTTGCGAACGGCGACGCTCATGACGACGGGCGATACGACCGACCGCGCGTTCGACCTCATTCAGGCGTGCCGGGTCCCGTATCTCGTCAAGCCATTCGATCTGTCCGAGCTCATCGCCATCATCGACGGCTTTACCGTTCGGACGCGCGAGGCGAGCGCCTAACGGGCGCGCGCGCTCAGGGTTTGACGGCGATCCGGCCCGAGTAATCGATCCGATCCAGCAGGACGGCCGGGTTGTGCTCGCCCAGATAGCGGTCCACCGCCTCGCGCGCGCCGCGCCAATGGCCGTAGTCGTCCAACAGCAGCACGCCGCGCGACACCAGCAAGGGATACAGATGGGTGAGCTCCTGATACGTCGACTCGTAGAAATCGGTATCCAGGCGCAGGATGGCGATCGGTCCGGGCAGCGTGCCGGGCAGCGTGTCCTCGACCTTCCCCTTCACGAACCGCAGCTGCGCCTCCGGGTAGCCGGTGGCGACGAGATTCCGGCGTACTTCATCGATCGAGGCGTAGTTCCACGCATTGTGTCCGTCGCGCTGCGCGCGCTTCCAGCGGCTTCGCGCGGCGCGGTCGCCCCGGTTCACATCGCGGTCGGTGGGCTCGCTCATGCCTTCGAAGGTGTCGTACAGCCAGAGGGTACGCGTCGTGTCGCCTAACGAGAGCAGGGTCAGCGCCGCCGCCATCATACTGCCGCCGCGCCACACGCCGCATTCCACGATGTCGCCCTGGATGCGGTGGCGGCTCACGTATGTGACCGCCTGTCGGAGCGCGTAGACGCGCTCGACCGACGTCATCGTATACGGTGCGCAGCGCGCGTGGAGGGCAAAAAACTCCGGCTCGAGATCGGGCTGGGCGACTGGTGGTTCCGTACTGCGAATGAGCTCAAAGCCGAATCGACGCGCCATGCGTTCGAGAAAGTGCTTCAGAGGCCAACCTCCTCACGCCAACGGGTTCGCATAATGATGGATGGAAACAATCTTCCGGGCGAGACGCCGATCGCACCGATCGCACCGATCGCACCGATCGCACCAATTGCAGCACGTGCACCGGCCAGTCCGCCGGCGACGCCGGGTGCGCGCGTCATGGCGGCAATCGCCGGCGCGCTGCTGCTTCTTCTGCTGGTCACGCGACTCAAAGTAGCGCTGGTCGGGCTGGTCGGCATCGCGGTGGTGTGGGGCGTTCAGCGCGTGCGGCGGCGGCCGTATACGCGGGCTGTCGGCTGGGCTGGTGCGGTAGGCGGGACGATCGTGGCCGCGCTCATCTCGTTGGGCGTGATCGCGCTCATGGCACCGCCCGGAACGATCGACTCGATCATGCAGAAGGCGTCGCAGGATCAAGCGCGACGGCAACAGCAGCCGCTCCCGACGTTTCTTCGGCGCATGCAGACGAATCCGCAAGCGGCACAGGCAGGGCAAGCGGCGGCGCAACACGCGCTCCAGTCGCGCGGCTTCGTCACGGCGTTGCTGGTGTTCGTCGCCCTCATGGGCTCCGCGATAGCGGGCGTATTGCTGGGCAGCGTGTCGTGGGCGTGCGTGACGGCGCTGCTCTACGCGACGTTCGGCCGGTGGACGTTCGGCCCCCCGCCCGCCTAACGTTAGGCAGTCACTCGGCGCGGGGCGACGACGCGTCGAGGCGGCGGCCGCGCATGACGCGGCGGGCGACGGCGCCGAGATATTCATGCGCGCGGGCGACGCGGTCGCGCCACATCGCGCGCTTGCTGCGCGCGAGGAGCGCACGCACCGCGAGAGCGGCCTGCGGCGTGAGGCCGCCCATGGCCAACGCGAACTCGTAGCGGGCGAACACCTGGGGATCGCGGATCCGCGCGACCTGGTCGACGCGCGCGGCGAGGGTGGCCGGCGGCTCGAACACGCGGAAGTGCTCGAGGACGCCGAGTCCGCCTAACACGACCTGGTTGCGAATGCACTTCTCGCAGCGCGAGCAGTTGAGCGCCTCGGTGCGGTTCTCCCAGCACACGCGCAGGTGGCGCCGCACCAGCGGCTCGTCGCGCAGCACGCGCAGCTTCTCGGCGCGGTTCAATTCGGCGCCGATGTGCTCGACCGTTAGGCCGTTGCCGCTCCACAGCGGGTCGAGCTGCCACGCCGACCCCCACGGATGCCACCCCTTGTGCGAAAACGACGCCGAGATGAGCAGCGTGTCCGCGTGACCGGCGAGCAGATGCCCAACGGCCGCTAACGCACCGCCGTGCGTGCGGTCCCACCTGGCGGCGCGGAACGGCGGGTGGGCGCGGAGGTTCGTGCGCACGATGATCGCCCGCGCGCCCACGACGCCGGCGATCTCGCGCACCTGCTCCTCGACCGCCTCGGCCCGCGCGACATCGGCGAGCGGCATGTCGAAGCCGCGCACGAAGACGAGGTCGTCGATCTTCCGGCCCGACGCGAGCAGCGTGTGAAACGAATCGACGCCGCCGCTGAAACAGAGCGCCGTGCGTCCCGCTGCCGGCGACTGCGGATCGCGGTCGACACACCGTGTGTCGAGGCGCGGCAACATCGGATCGTACCCCCACCACCGATGCGCGATGTCAAGGACCGTGGACATCGATGCGGCGAACGCGGCGTCGACCGGACCCGTCGCGTCGAGGCGAAGCCGGGCCGCAACCGACGGAATGAGGAACGCCGACACGAACGCCTCGACGGAAGGCCGTAAGGCCACGTCGTCGGACTCGAACCAGACTTCGCTGTCGCCAACGATCGCGGCGACACGCGACGACGGGCTCGTCGTCCGGCATTGGACGGGCGAAATCTGCAGGGTTCCCGGCATTGGGATGGTGGCGGCCTTACGGAGGCTCGTGCGTGGCGCGGCACTCGGGCGCAAGAGGCGGGCCCGGTGGAGGCGTCGCGCGCACGGGCGTTCGGAATCGAGATGACGAATCCCACAACCGGTCACGCGCGGGAACATGCTAAAAAGCAATGCGCTGCGGCGCAATGCGTTGCGCAACTGAAGACGCGGCGCGCATTGTGTACGGCGTCTTTGGCTGGACGGGGCGGCTCGCGCGCCTCGCCCACGCGCCGCACCACACCGCTCGCGACCGAGGCTGCGTATGGATTCGCTGTGGAAGGACACCCGCGTCGCGCTGCGCATGCTGCGCAAGAACCCGGCGTTCGCCTTCACCGCCATCGTCACGTTAGCACTCGGCATCGGCGCGAGCACGGCGATTTTTTCGGTGGTGAACGCGGTGCTGTTGCGGCCGCTGCCGTACCGGCAACCGGATCGCCTCGCGATCGTGTGGGGCGATCTGCGCAATCGGAACGTGACCAACTTTCCGCTGTCGCCGTCCGATTTCCGCGATCTGCGCGCCGAGACGCACGCGTTCCAGGGGCTGGCCGGCGTGAGCACGTTCCGGGTGCCGTTCGGCGGCGACGGATTCGAGCCGGAGCAGGTCTCGGCGGCCGGGGTCACCACGAATTTCTTCTCGCTGCTCGGCGCGCACGTGGCGATGGGGCGCGATTTCGTGGATGCCGACGCGACGCCGCAGACGCCTCCGCCTAACGCAACGGCGGCAGGCGCCGCCGCCGCGCCGGCGCCGCCGCTGCCGGCGATGGTGATCCTCCGCTACGAGTTCTGGAAGCGGCGGTACGGCGGCGATCCGAGCGTCGTCGGCAAGAGCTTCGATCTGGGCGGGCAGCGCGTCCAGGTGGTGGGCGTGCTGGAGCCGGGGTTCGAGATCATGCTCACGCCTGCCGCCGGCGTCGACCGCACGCCGGACGCCTTCATCGCGGCCCGGATCAATTTCGGAGACAATTCGCCGGCGTCGCGCATCAACGTGTTCCTTCGCGTGATCGGGCGGCTGGCGCCTAACGCTACCCTCGCCGACGCCCGCCGCGAGGTGGACGCCTTCGCCGCGAACCTGCGGGCCCAGTTTCCGATCGACAACACCGCCGGGTTTTACATGCGGGTCGAGCCGATGCAGGCCGATCTGGTGGCGGGCGAACGACCGGCCATCATGGCGCTCATGGGCGCGGTGGCGTTCGTGCTGCTCATCTCGTGCGCCAACGTGGCGAACCTGCTCCTGGTGCGGGCGTCGAGCCGCGAGCGGGAGCTCGCCGTGCGCGCTGCGTTAGGCGGTTCGCGCGGCCGGCTGGTGCGCCAGCTGATGTTGGAAAGCCTGCTGCTGGGCGCGTGCGGCGCGCTGGTCGGGCTCTGGGCGGCTGCGTTAGGCGTAGCGGTGCTGGTCCACCTGGCGCCGGCGGGGCTGCCGCGCCTCGACGAGATCGGCATCGACCCCACCGTGCTCGTCTTCACGGGCGCGGCCGGCCTCCTGTCCGCGTTGATCTTCGGCACGGTCCCGGCGCTGCGCGCGTCGCGTCCCGACCTCATGGATGTGTTGCGGGCCACCGGCCGCACCACCGGACAGCGTGCGAGCGCGCTCATGCGCAGCGGCGTGGTGATCGCCGAGGTTGCGCTGTCGCTGGTGCTGCTCATCGGCTGCGGACTCATGGTGCGCTCGTTCGTCGCGTTGCAACACGCCGATCCCGGGTTCGATCCCAACGGACTCCTCACGTTTTTCGCACGGCCGTCCCGCCCAACGGCACCGGGCGCGACCGCCGAACGCGCCGCGTTCGTCCGCACGCTCGCCGAACGACTCCGGGCGATTCCCGGCGTCCAATCGGTGACGGCAGCCTCGCAGCTGCCGCTCGAAGGAGCGCTCGGCAATGCCCGATGGGGAACGGCGGAGGCGCTCACCGACCCCGCCAAGTTCCGTCAGGCGAACGTACACGTCGTGATTCCAGGCTACTTCGCCACCATGCGCACGCGGCTGATCGCGGGCCGCGACTTCTCCCAGGCGGACGACGACACGGCGGCGCGAAACATCATCATCGATGACAAGCTGGCCGCGCGCGCATTCCCGGGACAGAACGCCGTCGGACAACGGTTGCTCGCTCGGATCGTGACGAACGAGGCGCTCTGGTACACGGTGATCGGCGTGGTGGCGCACGAGCGCGACGAAACGCTGACATCGGATGGGCGCGAGGAACTGTTCCTGGGCGATGCGGAGGCCGGCTCGGGAAACGTCGCGCGTTGGGCAGTGCGCACCACCGGCGATCCGGCCGCGCTCGGGCCGGCCGTGCGCGCGGCGGTCCACGAGTTCGACCCGACACTTTCGATCGCCGAGGTGCAACCGATGCAGGTGTTCGTGGATCGCGCCGAAGCGCCGACGCGCTTTGCGCTGGCGCTCATCAGCACGTTCGCGGCCATCGCGATCATTCTGGCGGCGGTGGGACTGTACGGCGTGTTGTCGACCGTGGTGCGCCAACGGACGCCGGAGCTCGGCATGCGCATGGCGTTCGGGGCGCCGAGCGGGAGCATTTTGGGTTAGTCATCGCGCACGGCGTGCGATTGAGCGCCATCGGGATCGCGTGCGGCCTCGTGGCCGCGGTGATGCTGACGCGCGCGATGACCTCGATGCTCGTGGACGTCCGCCCAACGGATCCGCTCACGTACGCCGCGATCTCGGTGTTGTTCCTGTGCGTGGCGACGGCGGCGGCGTGGCTGCCCGCGCGCCGCGCCGCGGCGCTCGATCCGTCGATCGCGCTCCGCGACGAGTGAGCGCGCTCCGGCCCCTCACGGCCGGGATGTCCACACCAGCGCCGAGCGATCGAGCTCGGGGTATGCGCCGGCGGGGTCGATTTCGACGCGACTAACGGCCGGCTCGCGCGCCACCCGTACGACGGTGCGCCGCTGTCCGTGCAGCCACACGTCCACGGGAACGTCGATGCGCTGGGTGACGTTGCCGGCGCGGGTCACGACTAACGGAACCGGCATGGGGGCCAGCCCGCGGTCCTCGATCGTGATCGCCAGCGAATCGCCGTCGGGAGCGACGGACGCGATGGCCTGGTGGAGCGGCCACGCGCGATAGAACCACGTGTCCCAGAACCACGAGAGGTTGCGCCCCGCGACCTGGTCGAACGTATTGAAGAAGTCGACGGGATAAGGATGCCGGCCGATCCAGCGCCGGCCGTATTCGCGGAGCGCGCGATGGAACGCGTCGGCGCCCATCACCGCGCGCAGCGCGGCGAGCACCTGGGCGGTTTTGTCGTAGTACGTGATGAAGTAGAGATCGGATGACGAGAGGTCGCCCCAGCGCATGAGCGGTTCGTCGAGGCCCTGCTGCAACGCCCCCAGGTACAGGCTGCGCTGGCCCGGCTCCGAATCGTTAGCCCGGCCGCCCCGGCGCGGCTCGCCGTAGAGGACGCGCATGCACTGCGCGACGTCGAACTGGGTGATACCTTCGTCCATCCACGGGTGGCGCGTCTCGTTGGACCCGACCTGCATCGGGAACCACATGTGGCCGGTCTCGTGCATCAGATCGCCCGCCAACGACAACGTGTCGGCCCACGATTGCATGAGCGTCATCATCGGGTATTCCATGCCGCCGCCCTGGATGACGCCCTCCATCGAGGTCATCTGCGGCCATGGGTAGGGCCACAGCCAATCGGACATCTTCTCGATCGCGTCGCGCGTGAACCGGGCGCCGCCTAACGGCCAGGCCGCGGCGCGGCGGGTGAGGCGGAAGAAGCTGTTGATGGCGACCGTGTCCTGGCCGCCGCCGTCGCGGGCGACGAGCGCGCGGGTGGCGTCCCACGCGTACTGGTCGCTCGTGCCCCACGAGAAATCGCGCACGTTGGGCGCCGTGAAGTGCCACACGACGCGTGATGGGCCGGCGGCCAGCGCCGCCGCGGCATCGGCGCCCGGCGTGAGCACGCGCACCACGCGGCCCGTGCGTCGCGCATCGGCCAGGCGGGCGCGCGTCCGAGCCGAATAGACCGACGAATCCACGAGCACGCCGGTGGCGCCGACCACCCACCCGTGCGGCACCGTTAGGCGGACGTCGTAGTCGGCCGGATCCATGTAGAACTCGGCGCCGTTCAGATACGGGTCGGTGACCCAACCGTTCACGTCGTCGAACACCGCGACTTGGGGATACCAGTAGCCGAGAAAGAACACGTGGCCGTCGCGACCCTCGCGGCCATCCGAAGGCGTGGGCGGCGGCGTGAACGACCACCCGAACGCGAGACGCACGCTGTCGCCGGGCAGTACCGGCGACGCCGGGCGGATCCACATCACCGTGCCGTCGACGTCGTAGCCGGCGCGGGTCGTGTCGGTGGACGCCCTGAGGCGTGTGCCGGCGACGGCCACGGTGGACAGCGTCACGCCGCCGGTGATCGGCACCGCGCTCCGCCGCGGGCTCCCGGGCGCGAACACGTTCTGGCGGAGATAGACCGCGATCGCGCGCAGCGTGTCCGGCGAGCGATTGAGGTAGACCACCGATTCGTTTCCCGTTAGGCGGGAGGCCGCGACGTCGAGCGACGCGTCGATCCGATACCGCGCGTGTTGGACCCAGTTGGACGAGCCAGGCTCGCCGGTTCGCGTGCGCGTGCCGCGCGCCACGGCGTTGCTGAAGGCCGCCGTCTCAAAGACCGGCCCGGGCAGCGGACGCCCCGATTCCGCCGTGGCCGCGGCGTCGGTCACGGGCGACGGCCGCGACTGCGCATTGGCGGCCGCGGATGCGAGGGCAACGGTGCCCAGCGCCCAACCCAGAGCGCGCGCTGAGTAGGCGAACGAGCGAGTGAACCGAGTGACGCGCAACGACGGCTCCAATGAAGGATGTGAATGACATGCGGCGACTGATTCTGGCCCGGCGCGCAGGGTCACGCAATCGTTCCGTGACGCGACGCTGACACCTGGCGCCGCCATCGCGCGTAAGGACTGTTCAGACGCACCCACGGGAGACTCCAGGATGAGCGGCGACCAGGCCATGTTGGTGGCCATTACGGCAATTCTCACATTCGGCGCGTGCATTGGCGCGATCGCGTATGCGTTCTCGGCGCGTGCCCGTGCCAAGCTCAAGGCGCCGTTCGAGCTCGGCGGCCTGGAGACGCGGCTCGACCGCATCGAGCAATCGGTCGAGGGCATTGCCGTGGAAATGGAGCGGGTGAGCGAAGCGCAGCGGTTCACGGCGCGTCTGCTCGCCGAACGCCGCGAGCCGGTACCGGCACAGCTTCCAGTTGCGGAGGAGCGGAGATGACCGAATCGATGCTGGTCGACGTCCTCACCTTCCTGTTCGGGATGGGGTGTCTCTATGCGTTCACACGGATCATGATTGCGTTCTTCGGGCGGAAGCGCCCGATGCCGTCGCTCACCGATACCGGGGCGCTGGAGGAGCGACTGGCGCGCATCGAGCAGATCGTGGAATCGACGTCGATCGAGGTAGAGCGGGTGACCGAGTCGCAGCGGTTCCTCGTGAACGTCTTCTCGCAGCGGCCGGCCGAGGCCGTGCCGCTGCCGCGGCCCGGCGCGCGGGTGACGACGCCCCATTGAGCCGCCCGGCCATTCCGTCGCCGCCGAACCTTCCGTTAGGCACCGCAGCGTCGGTCCCGTCGGCGCCGCCGGCGTTTCGGGTGATCGGACCGGTGCTGGTGCCCGAGCACCAGGTGCCGGCGCGCCACGGGTTCACCGCGTTGCTGTCCAACGTCTCGCGCGTCGGGCCGTGGGAACTGCCGCGCAACATGCGCGTGGCCGCGTTCATGGGCCAGGTGACACTCGATCTGACGCAGGTGGCGATCGCGCCCGGCGTGTCGACGATCGAGGTCATGTGCATCATGGGCGAAGTGAAGATCGTCGTGCCGAACGCGCTGCGCGTCGAGTGCAGCGGCAATCCGGTGATGGGCGAATTCCAGATTCGGGGGTCGGCGGTGGCGCCGGCGTCGCCCACGGCGCCGCTGGTGCGCATCACCGGCACCGCGGTGGCGGGGAACGTGAGCGTGCGCGTGGTGGATCCGAACGCGCCACGGTGGTGGGAGACCTGGCTGGCGCGGCGGCGGGACCGGCGCCGACCGGCAGCCGGCGCCTAACGGATCAACCGCCGCGCAGCGCCTCGAGCGGATCGAGCCGCGTGGCGCGGTGCGCCGGGACGAGACTCGCGAGCGCGGCCACCAGGAGCAGCAACGCCGCGACGCCGAGGAACGTGACCGGATCGCGGGTGCCGACACCGTACACCATGCCGGCCAGCACGCGCGTGGCGGCGACCGACGCCACCAACCCGATCGCGATGCCGGCGCCGGCGAGGATCAACCCTTGGCGCAGCACCATGCGCGACACGCCGCCGCGGGTCGCGCCCAGCGCCATACGCACGCCGATCTCGTGCGCGCGCTGGCTCACGAAGTACGCGATGATCCCGTAAATGCCGACCGCGGCCAGCGCGAGTCCCGTTAGGCCGAGAAGCACGAGCAGCGTGGTGGCGAATCGCGGGGTGGCCAGGGACAGGGCGATGATCCCGTCCATGGTAGAGGCGCCGGAGACGGCGAGCTCTGGGTCCACTCGGGCGACGGCGCGTCGCACCCCGGCGGTGAGCGACGCCGGCGGCACCGACGAGCGGATGACGAGCGACATGGACGACTCGTGCATCTGCTCGACCGGGTAGAACACTTCGTTAGGCGGCGCTTCATCCAGGCCGCGGGCGCGCATGTCGCCCACCACGCCGACCACCTGGCGCCACACGGGCGCGCTGCCGGTGCAATGCGCGATCCGCCGCCCAATGGGATCCGCGCTGCCAAAGAGGCGATGGGCCAGACTCTCGTTGATCACGACCACGGGCAGCGCTCCCGCGACATCGCCCGTGCCGAAGGTGCGTCCACGCAGCAACGGCGTGCGCATGGTGGCGAAGTAGTTTCCGCTGGCCACGCGCAGGTTTGCGTCGACGCCGTTCGCCTCCTGCGTGCCGCCTTCCGGCCACGCGGCGCAGTCATCACCGAACGCGCCGATCGGCAGCCGCGAGACCATCGCCACCGACGTCGCGCCGGGTACGCCCTGCACCGCCGCCGTGATGCGCTCGAAGGCGGCGGTCACCGCGCTGTCGTTCGAATACCGCGCCGCCGGCAGCGCGACGCCGGCCACGAGGAGCCCGTGCGGATCGAACCCGGGCGCCACCTGCTGGCGCGCGATGGCGCTGCGCACGAGCAGTCCGGCTCCGACCAACAACACCAGCGCCAGCGACACCTCGGCGATCACGAGCAGGGTGCGCATCGATCCGCGGACCGAGAGCGTGGCGTCGCGCGATCCTTCGCGCAGCGCCTGTTGCAGATCGAGGCGCGTGGCGCGGAGCGCCGGCCAGACGCCGAACACGACGCCGCACACCAGCGCGACGATCGCCGCGAAGGCGAGCACCGGGGCATCGAGCGTGGCCTCCGACAATCGCGGCACGTTGGCCGGGCTCACGCGGATGAGCGCGCGGAGGCCGAGTGCCGCCACGGCGACGCCGGCCACACCGCCTAACGCTGCCAGCAGGACGCTCTCGGTGAGCAGCTGCGCGACGATGCGGCCGCGCCCGGCGCCGAGTGCGCTCCGGAGCGCCACTTCCTTGCGGCGCAGCGCCGCGCGCGCGAGCAGCAGATTCATCACGTTGCCGCACGCGATGAGCAGCACCAGTCCAACAGCGCCGAACAACACGAGCATCATGGGCCGCACTTGTCCGACGACGCTGTCGCGCAGCGGCAGCGCGACGATGCTGCCATCGATGCCGGCGCGCGGGTAGTCGTGCGCGAGCTGATGCTGCACGGCGGTCAAGTCGCGGACGGCGTCGGGGATCGCGTCGCCATCGCGCAGGAGGCCGATGACGGTGAGCTCGTGGTCCGCGTGCTCGGCCCGCTCCGCCGCGGTGAGCGCGAGCGGCACCCAGATGGCCGGCGCCGCCGTGGTGAGCGCATAGTCGGCCGGCGCCACGCCGATGACGGTGTATCCGTTGCCGTTGAGCGTGATCGTTTTGCCCACCACGCGCGGATCGGACGCGAAGGTGGACGACCAGAGCGCGTACGACAACACGACCACGTTAGGCGCTCCCGGCTCGTCCTCGGCCGGGCCGAAGTAGCGGCCGGCGAGCGGCGGAATGTAGAGCGCGCGCCAGTAGTCGGCCGACGCTTCGAGCGCCAAGAGCCGCTCGGGCGCGCCGGCGCCGGTGAGCGTGAACGATCCGTACCAGTACGCGCCCAGGGCCGTGAACCGTGGGGAGCGCTGCCGCCAGACGTCGTAGTTTCCCGCGGTCACGTTCATCGAGCCGCCGCCCTGGGCGCCTTCGCGCAGCTCGACGAGGCGGTCCGCGTGCGCGTAGGGAAGCGGGCGGAGCAATACACTGTACACGGCGCTGAAGATTGCGGTGTTGGCGCCGATGCCTAACGCAAGCGTGAGCACCGCGACGCCGGTGAACACGGGGTTGCGCGCCAATTGGCGGGCCGCGTAGCGAAGGTCCTGCGCGATGACCTGGCGCCACGCCACGCGGCGCTCCATGGTCTCGCGCTCGCGGGTCAGCGAGGCCAGCGACCGTTCGATCGCCTCGACGTCGCCGAAGCGCTCGGCCGCCGCGCGCCGAGCGTCCTCCGGCGACATGCCGGCCGCGAGATTCTCGGCCACGCGCTCCTCGAGGTGGAAGCGGAGCTCATCGCGCATGTCACCCGTGGCGTCGGCCCGCCAGAAGCGCAGGTAGCGGCGCCACCGCGGTTCGTCAGGGTGATCGTTAGGCTGTCGGTCGGGTGGAACGACCGCCGGCGTCACGGACCGTCGCCTCACGCCGGCTGCCGCGTGGCGCTCATGATCCGCCCCATCGCGACCGAGAACGCGGACCAGGTGGTGCTCTGCGCCGCCAGCTGCCGGCGGCCGGCCGCCGTTAGGCTATAGTACTTGGCCCGGCGGTGGTTGTCGGTGATCCGCCACTGCGCCCGCACCCAGCCGCGATTCTCCATCCGGTAGAGGGACGGATACAGCGAGCCTTCCTCGACGCGGAGCACGTCGCCGGTGGTCTGTTGAATCCACCGCGCGATGCCGAAGCCGTGCATCGGCCCCCAGCTCAGGGTCTTGAGCACGATCACGTCGAGCGTGCCCTGAAGCAGCGCCACCGATGTCCCCGAGGCGGCCATTCGCGGTTTCTCCCCTAGAATGTCTAAGTGATTGGCGTGACAGTATGGGATCCGGCGTTCGGCCCGTCAAGTCGATGCGGCCGCCCAAGGCCGCGTCCGCCAGGCGGGCGAACTTCGCTTGCCACTGCGTGTATCTTGGGGGTGTTTCATCCCAGGCCACCCGACATGCGCTTTCGATCCGCTATCGCACCGCTTCTTTGCCTCGGCGCCCTAACGGCGGCGGCGAGCACCAGTCCCGCCACCAACGCCGCGCTACCGACCGGGGCGTACGTGCTGTCGCGCGCCGCATCGGCCCGGCCCCCGATTCCCTTCCAGTTCCAATTGGCCGGCTCGGTCGTCGCCGGTGTCGTCGACAGCGCGCGTTTGGTGCTCGCGGCCGACAGCAGCTACAGCGACAAGGTAACGGTGCGTTGGACAAAAGCACCCTCCTTGCCTTTCCCGCTCCCCGGCTTCTCGGCCGGCCCTGACCCGCACACCTTCACGGGATCTGGACGCTACACCGTGCAAGGCGGAACGGTGGTGCTCGAGCCGGATGACTTCGTGACGCGGGGATTCGTGCATTCGGTCCAGGCGCGAACCGATTCCAGCGTGCTCACACTCACGAGCCTCACGGGAGGCTTCGCGGGCGCGCACGTGGCCATCAACGCCGTCTTCACGCGCGTGCGTTAGGCGCTGGCGGGCGCGCGGCCGGTCCGCGCGCCGCGTCGCGGGACGCCGCCTCCGGCGTTTCGGTGTGACGCGACCGGTCCATCCGAGGGTATTACACCAGCGCGGCTGCGCAACCGCTTCGGGAAGGTGGCTTGCCCACGCCAGACGTCGTCGTCATGCTTGCTGCGTTCCGGGTGAATCGGAGGAGTGCCATGCCGCACGTATTCCCACGCGCCTTACCAGTGCTGACGGCGGCCGCCTTGCTGATCACAGCCGCTCCGCCGCCGGCCGCCGGCCAATACGCCACCGGCGCGAACGTCGGCGCGTCGGTGGTGCCGATCGCAACCGGACCGGTCCGCGTGAGCGCGGACGCGGGCGTCGGCCGCCACCTGTCCTTGACCGCGCCGCGCACCGTGTTTTCGTTAGGCACGACGGCCGCCATCGGCGACGACGCCCGCGGCGCATCGCTGGCCCTCTTTGCCCAGCGCACGGCGGAAGCCGACTCGATGGGACCCGTGTACGCGCTCCAGGCCGCGGCCTGGCATTCGCTGGGACCGGTGACGCTGCGACTGGGCTTGGCAGAGCACGCGCTGCGATTTGCCGGCGTACCGGCGAGCATGGTGATCACCCCCATCGACACCATGTTCCTCTCGGACTCCGGATTCTTCCCCTATCACGGTCCCTCGGCGGACACCGTGGTGCATCCGGGCACGCCGGCGCACATCCAGATGTGGTCGGAGCTGCAGGCGAGTGCCGACTGGACGATCGGGCGCGTGCAGCTCGACGCGTTGGTCAGCGCGCGTCCGTCGGTCGGTACGTTTCGGGCGGCCACGTGGGCACAGGCGAGCGCGAGTATTGACGTCCTGCGGGGCGTCGGGCTCGACCTAACCGCCGGCACCGCGCCGGACGGCATCGGACTCGGCATCCCGGGCTCGCGGTTCGTGAGCCTGGGCGTGCGCCTGCGACCGGGGAGCGCGCCGCCTGCGCCTTCCGTTAGGCACGCGCCGCCTGCGGCCGCGTTCACCGTCACGTCCCTCGGTGCGCATCGCTACACCATCACGTACGCGTCGGTCCAGGCCGTCCGCGTGCAGGTGGCGGGCGATTTCGATGCGTGGACGCCGGTCGATCTCGTCGCCGAGCCCCACGGGCGCTGGCGCGCCACGCTGACACTGGCACCCGGTGTCCATCACGTGAGCCTGCGCGTGGACGACGGCGCGTGGTTCGCGCCCCCGGGAACGCCGGCCGTCGCGGACGATTTCGGCGGGACGACAGGCATTCTCGACGTCCGCTGACGGATGCCGCGTGACGGTTGGGCCGGTGCGAAGGTACCAACGCGGTGGAGATGAGCGATGCGATGCTCGTGCGCGCGGCGTTGGCAGGAGACCCGGCGGCGTTCGCAGCGCTGGTCGACCGCCATGCGCCGGCGTGCCTGCGGTTCGCGAGCCGCATGTTAGGCAACCGCGAGGACGCCGAGGATGCGACGCAGGAAGCGTTCGTGCGCGCGCATCGCGCGCTGGCCCGATACGACGAGCAGATGCGGTTTCGGACGTGGGTGATGAGCATCCTCGCCAATCGCTGTCGCACCGCGCTGCTCCATCGCCAGCGCCGCGTGGCGCGGGTCGTGATCGATGGTGATGCGGTGGAGCAGGCGGTGGGTCCGCCGACGGGCGACGATGGGGACCTGCGCGACGCGATCGAGCGTGCGCTGGCTCGCCTCGACGCGGCACAGCGGGAGGCATTCGTGCTCAAGCACGTCGAGATGATGAGCTACGACGAGATGTCGGCGATCACCGGCGCAGGGGTATCGGCGCTCAAGATGCGGGTGCAGCGCGCGTGCGAGCGATTGCAGGGACTGCTTCGAGAGGACGGCTATGCGTGAGCAGCAGGACACCGACGAGCTGACGGGCGCGCTGGCGCGAGCGACGCCGCTGTTGCGCGAGGCGCCGGCCCCCCGGGCGGCGTGGCGCGACGCGTTGCTCGAGGCGGTGACGGCCGACGACGGCGTTAGGCCGCTCCGCTGGAGCGTGCGGCCCATCGCGGCCATCGCCGCGTGCGCGGCGTGCCTGATTGCGGGCGCGGCCCTCTCGTACGGCGTGATGCGCGGCCGGCCGACCGCGCCGAACCCGGCGCTCGCGTCCGCGGGCTACGTTAGGCACGGCGCGCAGGGCCGGCTGCCGGTGCGGTTCGCGGTCGAAGCGCCGGAAGCGGTGCACGTCTCGATCGTGGGCGACTTCAACGGCTGGAACCCGGCCGGCCTCCCGCTCCACCGGCTGGCCGACGGTCGCACATGGGAAGTCGAAGTGGGGCTCACGCCCGGTCGCTACGCCTACGCGTTCGTGGTGGACGGCCGGTTGGCCCGCGATTCCTCGGCGGCCGAGTCGGGCGCGGACGACTTCGGCGTGCCGAACTCGGTGGTGCTGGTGGGGGGCTCGTGAGCCGCGCGATCGCCAGCCGGCGCGTCCGGCGCGCGGCGCTCGCGTTAGGCATGGCGCTGGCGGCCGCCTGCGGCGCGGCGCGGCTGCCGGCGCAATCGGCGGCGGAGCCCGCGCTTCCGTCGCGATTGGGCGCCCCGGCGCGGGCGGCGATCCAGTCGCTCATGGACTCGGTCCGCGCGGCCGGGCTCCCCACCGGCCCGCTCGCCGCCAAGGCGGCCGAAGGCGCGCTCAAGGGCGCCGACGACGCGCGCATCGTGGACGCGGTCCGGGCGCTGGCCCGTGCGTTAGGCGAGGCCCGCGCCGCCCTCGGCCCCACCGCCGATCCATCGGTGCTCGACGCCGGCGCCAGCGCCCTCCGCGCCGGCGTCACCCCGGCCACGCTGCGCTCGTTAGGCAACGCCGGCGCCACGCCGGCCGGCGCCCCGGCCCTGGCCGGCGCCCTGGTGACGCTCGTCGACTTCGTCGCCAAGGGCGTGCCCGCCGGCGTCGCGTCGCAATCCATCGAGCAGCTGCTCCGATTGGGCGCGCCCGAATCGCGATTCGTCACCCTGCGCAGCCAGGTCGAAGCCGACATCCGCGACGGCCAGTCGCCGGAAGCGGCGGTGGCCACGCGCGTCCGCACCAGCGTCCAACAACTCGGCGCCCCTGCTGCACCCGGATCCGCCCACCCGCCGAACCCGCCCTCCTCCGATCCGTCCACGCCGGAGCAGTGACGCCGGTGCGTCTCCGAGGGTATCACCGCACGGCACCTCGTCTAACGGACGCAATTCAGGGAGGGCAGCGATGACGAAACACGTGGTCACACTCTGCACGTTCGCCGCAACCGTGGCGCTTGGCGCGGCGATCGCGTGCGGCAGCGATTCGGTTGCGGCGCCGACCAAGGCGGTGAATGCGCAGGGTAGCACGGGGAGCGGGAGCGACACCTCGGGATCGCCCGGCGATTCGTCGAGTCACGGCGGACCGGGCGGACAGCGCTCACCCTATCTCACCGTCACACCGGAAGCGGCGTCGGTTCAGATAGGCCACTACTTGGAGCTCCACGCGACGCTGCACGACACCACCGGCGCGCCGATATCCGCGCACGTCACCTGGCGGTCGAGCGATGCGACCATCGCGACGGTGGGCGACACGGGCCTGGTGTATGGAATCAAGTCTGGTGTCGTGGCCATTTTCGCCAGCGCGAACGGCGTCAACGATTCCGCCGAGGTCGCGGTAGTCGACAGCGTGGTTCCACCGTCGACACCGCCATCGTCCCCGCCGCCGCCCGACTCGGGCGCGGCCCCGGACAGCGTACCGCCCTCGTCTCCGCCGCCGCCGCCGCCACCACCCGACACCACGCCGGCGCGAGACACACTCGGCTCGCACTAGCACCGTACCGAACGCAGACGAGGCCGGGGCAACACGCCCCGGCCTCGTCGCATCTGCCTAACGCGGACCGTCAGTCGCCGCGCGCGTCGTCCATCGCCGACCGCAGGCGGGCCGCCGCGGCGCACTCCTGCCTCAGCGCTTCCATCATGGCGTCGGCCTGCTTCATCTGCAGGGCCAGCGCCGCCGATCCATCGAGCGCGCGGTCGACCACCGCACGCTGCGCGGCCAACGCTTCGGTGGACGAGCGAATGTCGCGCGCCAGTGCATCGGCCTTGGCGAGACGCCGCTCGATGTCCTCCACCTGCCATTTGCGATCGGAGAACACGCGCATGCCGTCGGTGGCGAGGGAGAGCTCGCCGCGCGTGCGCTCGAGCACCGCGCGCGCATCCTCGATCTCGCGCCGCTCGGTGGAGATCGACCGCACGTGCTCGGCCGTCCGCTCGGCGACTTCGAACAGATGCTTCACCTGCGCGCTCACGGCGTCGATCGTGGCCTGCTTGCTGCCGATCTGCTCCATGCCCTGGGCGGCATCGCGCTGCGCGGCGTCCCAGGTGGCGAGCAGGGCCTCGAAGTTGGCCATGCGCTTCTCCACCTCGCCTAACGAATCGAGCCGCCCCTCGAGCTCGTCGAGCATCTGCGACAGCGTACCCGTGCGCTGCTGCGCGTCGCCCAACTGGCCGCCGATCGTGCGCGACAGCTCGTCCAGCTGTTGCATCGCATCGGCCGCTTCGCGCCGCACCGTGGACGCCTGCGCCAGGTTGGCCGCCGCCGCCTCGAGCGCGGTCTGGCGCTGCTCGAACTCCTGGTTGAACACGCGCAGCCGGTCCTCGAGCCCTGAGAACGCCGCGGATCGCTCGCCTAACGCATCGGCGACCGCGCCCACCGAGGTCATGCGCCGGTCGGCTGCTTCCACCGACGCCGTTACCGTGCCGATCGTCTGCGCCACGCGCCGCGCCTCGGCCGCCTGCCGGAGCAGGTCGCTGAACCGCGTCTCGGCGGCTTCCATCCGGGCGTTGAGCCCGGTGCCGCGATCCTGCGCCTGCGCCAGCGCCGAGTCGATTTCGCCTAACCGACGCTGCATGGTGTCGAGCATCGCGGCGCGGCCCTCGAGCGCGTCCATCGACGCCGTGATCTGCGCCACCTTGTCGCGCAGCGCTTCCGTGCCCGGCCGCATGTGATCCAGCTCGGCCAGGAGCTCGCGCGTCGCGCGCAACTTGACGTCGGCGTCGGCCAACCACTGGTCCGTCTGCGCCTGACGTTCGCGAAGGCGCGTCATCTCTTCGTACGAGAGCCGCACCTGCTCCAGACCATCACGAATCGACTCGTGCGTCCCGTTGAGCTTGGCCAGGTCGCGAAGAATCGATTCGACATCGGGCTTGAGCGCTTCCACGCGCTCCATCCGCTGCGTCATGTCGCTCAAGCTGCTCTCGAGACCGCCCACGTCATCGCGCACCGCACGCAACCGGTCGGCCTGCGACGTGATCCGCTCAATGTCTTCCGCCAGATCGCCCACCTGCTCGGCCAACGCATGCGACCGCGCGTCGGTCTCGGCCAACGTGCGCGCGGTGGCGTCGAGCGACGACAGCCGCGTCTCGCAATCTTTCTGGGCGGTGCGCAGCTCGACGATCCGCTCGCTCACCGCATCGAGGCTCCGGTTCTCGAGCTCGAACCGCTCGGCGCTCGACTTCATCTCGTCGCGCATGCCGGACAACGACCGCTGCGCCGCCTGCTCGGCTTCCTCGAGGGTGTGCTGCTGCGCCGTGATCTCCTCGGCGCGCGCAAGGACAGTGGTATGAAGGGTCTGAACCCCGGCGAGCTTCGCCTCGAGCGACGTCACCGCCTGGACCTGCTCCTCCTGACGACGAAGCGCGCTCTCGACCTGCGGCCTGAGTGACAACACCTCGGCGGCCTGCGCCGCGGCGCGGTCCACGGCTTCGCGCTGCTGCTCGAGCACCGCGGTCTTCTGCGCGACCTGCTCGGCGATCGCCTTGAGGACGCCGAGCTGGTGTTGCGCGTCGGGAATCCCGCCGGCGATTCGGAGGAGCCCGTCGAGCGCTTCCTGCGCCGTCGCCGCGCGACGCTCGACGGCGTCGACTTTGGCGACCGCGGCTTGGGACCGCTGCTCGACACCTTCGAGCCGCGAGGCCGCGTGCTTCTGGGCGTGCAGCACATCGTCGTGCACGGCGCGCAACCGGCCCAGACTCTCGCCGAGCTCCCTCAACTGGGAGTTGGTCGCCTCGGACTCGCGGCGCAATGCAGAGAATTGTGGTTGGATCGCAAGGAATTGCTCCAGCTGCTCACGCATGCCGCTCGCATCATTGATCTTGGCGAGCAGGTCGGTGCTGGACTCGTGCAAACGCGCCAGCTCGGCGTCCGCGGCCGTGATTTTTGCCGAGCTCTGCTCGTGGGCGGCGGTGAGGCGGGCGGCCTGCTCTTCTATTGTGTGCAACTGCGCCGTGATGCGTTCGGACACTTCGAGCGAGCGCTCGAGTCCGGCAATCCGCTCTTCCATAGCGCCAAGCTCGGCAGCACGCTCGGCGATCGATTCGAGGCTTTGGAGCTGCTCGACGGCTTTTTCGGCGCGAGTGACGAGGGCCGCGAGCGCGGCGCCGTCGTATTTCGGATTGTAGGTGGTGGCGAGCGGCGGCCGCTCCGTTTCACTGGTGGACTGACGCTTCTTGAAGGTGGGGAGCGTGATCATCGCCGTCTCCTGCTCGAGTCTCTCGGATGTGGATCGTCCGTGTGTTGCATGACGCGGTTACGCGCGCCAAGTCACGATCGCGCGCGACACGCAACGATCCCGGGCTCGGTCAGGTTGGGATTCGGCGAACACGGTGGTGGGAGACGGCGGGCCAGCGGTGCCGTCTCCCATCACCGATTTGTCACGAAAGGTTCAGTGACCCGATGAATCGCCGCGACGACTCGACTCGAAGAGGAACCAGGTGCGACGCTCGGTCTCGTCGATCCAGACTTCGATGAGACTCGCGGTGGCGATATCGCGGTATTCCTCGCAGACGTTGTGCACTTCGCGGAGTCGCGCGGCGAGGGTTTTGTTGTCCTCGCGGAGCTCGGCGAGCATGTCGGACGGTTCGACGTAGCCGGCATCGTTGTCGGACACGCGCTGGAGCCTGGCGATGTGGCCGATGGAGCGGATGGTGTCCTGGCCTAACTTGCGGATGCGCTCGGCGATCGGGTCGGTCATGGCGAAGATCTGGTCCGCTTGCTCATCGAGCAGGAGATGGTAGTCGCGGAAGTGCGGGCCGCTCATGTGCCAGTGGAAGTTTTTGGTTTTGATGTAGAGGGTGAAGACGTCGGCGAGGATCGGATTGAGCGCGCCGGCGATTTCACGGACGCCTTCGTGATCGAGGTCGGTCGGCGTATCGAGCGCGGCCTCGCGGCGGCGCATGAGGTTGTGGGTGTCTTTGGGTCTGGCCGTCTTCATGACTCGGATCCTCGATAAGTAGATGATGAGTGGGGCTACCATGCGCGGCCCACACGATTCTATAGCAGTCCTGCGAGGGTCGCGCCAGCGCGCGCGGGGGGCGCGATGCCGATCACAGCGGCGCTCGGCCGCCGGCGCGGGCGCCGCCCACGCGCTTGACATTACATGTTGTAACAGATATTGCTCGGTATGCCTATGACACTCATGGACGAGATCAAGCAGTCGAAGCCGTTCGCGCGGCCGGCTGACGAAGCCCTGCTGTCGATTCTGCGCACGGCGGCGGTGTTGGAGCACGCCGAGAACGAGGTGCTCAAGGCCCACGGGCTCACGCACACCCAGTACAACGTGCTGCGCATTCTGCGGGGCGCCGGGAAGCGCGGGTTGTGCGGGCGGGACATCGCCGAGCGTATGGTATCGAGCGTACCCGACGTGTCGCGCCTGCTGGATCGCATGGAGGAAACGGGGTTGATCGCGCGCACGCGGGATCCGGACGACCGGCGGCACGTGACGGCGCGGATCACGGCGGCGGGCCGGAAGGTGGTGGCCGACGCGACGCCGGAGTTGGAGCGGACGACGCGGGCGCGGGCGGCGCGGTTGAGTCCGGCGGCGATCGAGGGGCTGATTCGGGCGTTGGCGGCGATCCGGGAACCGGTGTGACACGCGCCGCGTTTGCATGTTATAACAGCCGTTGTTACACCATCTATTTTCGAGGACCTCCATGCTCACCGCCACCGTCGACGTCACCACCATCGCCACGGGCTTGCTCGTGGCCCGCATCGTCCTCGGACTCCTCATGGCCGCCCACGGATCGCAGAAGCTGTTCGGCTGGTTCGGCGGCCACGGGCTCGCCGCCACCGCTGGCTACTTCGACCAGATGGGCTTCCGGCCCGGCAAGCTTTTCGCGACGGTGGCGTCCGCCACGGAATTCGCAAGCGGCCTTCTCGTCCTCTTGGGCTTCCTCGGTCCCATCGGACCCGCACTCATGATCTCGGTGATGATCGTGGCCGCCGTGAGCGTGCATTTGCGGAACGGCCTCTTCGCCATGACCAACGGAATCGAAGTGCCGCTCCTCTACGCGACGGGCGCGGCAGCGCTGGCACTCACCGGACCGGGCGCGTATTCGCTGGATGCGGTGCTGGGGTTGGGCGCGTTGTCGCATCCGGCGGTCGCGGGGATCGCCCTCGCCGTGGGCATTCTGGGCGGCCTGGGCAACCTGATGGCGCGGCGCCCGGCCACCGCCTAACGGAAACGGAGTGCGCCGACCGGGCGCTCCCCACGTTCGCGCATCAGGCGTTCGCCTCGTCGACCAACGCCTGTGCGTACTCCGGGTGCCGGTCCAGGTAGCCTTTGACGAATGGACAGATCGGCACGACGCGCAGATGCTCGCGCGTCGCATGCTCGAGCGCGTAATGCGCCAGCATGTCGGCGTACCCGCGGCCGCGTTGGGCGCGCGGCACTTCGGTGTGGATGAGGCGGATGCGGTCGCCGGTGATGCGATACGTGAGCACCGACACGCCGCCGTCGGCGTGCAGCTCGAACTGATGCTCGGCGTGGTTGTCGATGATGGACGGTTCGATCATGGCGTGACGGAGTGGGCGCCGCCCTCTACAGTTAGGCGATACATCAGGACCGCTGCGCGCTTGGTCTGCACCGGCAGCATGCGGAGATCCGCGGTCTCCTGCGGCGAGTGGTCGTCGTGTCCGGAGAGGCCGAGCGCATCGATCGCCATCGGCACTTCATTGGCGACGAACGACACGTCGGCCGCGCCGGCGCGCGACGGGTCGACGGCCACCACGGGGCCGAACCCCAAGTCGCGGCTGGCGCGGTCGTACATCGCCAGCAGCTTCTTGTTGCCGGCCGTCGGCGCCATGGGTGGATAGCCGTCGGCGAACACGAGGTGCGCGGTGGTCATGGGCAGGTGCTGCCTAACGATCGCCTGCATCGACCGTTGGGCGGCGGCCAGCTGCGCGGGACTCAGCGTCCGCAGATCGCCCGCCACCACCGCCGTGTCCGACACGACGTTGGTCTTTCCGGCGGCGGTACCCGAGGTCTGCGTGGAGTCGAGCGACACCGCGGTGCCGCCGACCACGACGCCGGGATTGAACGTGAGATACCGCTGGCTCGAGAGCTGTTTGTAGAACGCGTCGAGCACGCGCGCCGCTTCGTACACGGCGCCGGCGCCGTACTCCTTGGTGAAGATCTGCGACGAGTGCGCGGTGCGGCCGGTGGTGGTGAGCGTCCACGAAATGTCGCCGCGGCGCGAGACGACCGCCGTGCGCGGATCGCCGGCGCCGTCCTCGAAGCCTAACGCAGCCCTGGCGCCGCGCGCGGCGTCGATCAGCGTCTGCCGGGCCGCCGAGAGCGGCGCGCCCGCGTCCTCTTCATCGCCATCGTAGACGACCACCACGTGCATCGAGTCGAGCGCGCCGGCGTCCTCTAGCGCACGCAATGCGTAGAGCGCGATCACGTCCCCGCCCTTCATGTCGATCACGCCCGGGCCGCGCGCCGTGCTGTCGTCGAGGCGTTCGAATTTCTGGAACGGGCTACTGAGATCGAACACCGTGTCGAGGTGGCCAATGATCAGAATCTTGGGTCCGGGTCCTGGATGCTCGGCGACGAGATGGCCCGCGCGGTGAAAGGCCGCGCCATCCACCCATTTCGTGGCGAAGCCGAGGGAGTCGAACTGCGCGCGCAGGATGTCGGCGACGTGGCGGACACCGGCGTGGTTGGTGGTGCCGCTGTTGATGTCGACGAGGCGCACGAGGAGTGCGAGCGCGTCGCTGTTGTGCGAGTCCACCGAACGAACGATGGAGCGCTCGGTGGATGACACTGCGGAGGCGCTCGCGGATTGCGCGGCGGCCGTGTGGCCGATGGATTGAAGGGCGACGAGCGTGCCCACAGCCAACGCCACGACGCAGCGGGATACGAACGGCATATGCATAGGAAGAATGTACGACATCGACCAGCCGTGCGCAGGTGGCGGCGAACGACGCACAGACGAGCGTGCCTAACACAGGGGCCGCGACGCGGCCTGTCACAGCAGGCCACCCCATGTCCGGGGATAGCGCTACCGGATCGAGTCGATCACCTCGAGCGACGTGACGGGGTGTATCTCCCACGCGGTCGCGCGCCAGTCCCTGGGATTGCCCGGACTCGTGTTCTCGGCTTCGTTCTGGTGCTCGGCGTCGTAGAGCAGCCAGCCGCGGAACCGAACGACGTGGCCAACGAGTCGCGAGCGAAGCGCATCGGTACTCCAATCCACGCCGTGAGCCGCCATGGCTGAGCGCCAGCGCGGTGTGATCTCCACAACGACTCGCTCGGTTTCCGCGGCGCGCGTTCGCAATGAAAGCTCGATGTGCGTGTCCCGATACTTCGGATCGCGGGCTTTGCAGTTCACCGTTTCAACGCCGCCAACTTTCACCGCATCGACCACCCCTTGCACAATGGCTCCCCTGTGCTCGTCGAAGCGCGTTTCGTCATCGCCAGGGTCGAGCACCCGGGCCAGGGTGATCGGCGCACCGGCACACTCAGGCTCGGACCTGTGGCGGACACAGTGAGGGTCGCGATCGCATCGTCCGCTACGCCCTGGTTGTCGTCGAGCACAGGTCTCCTGGAAAGGTCGCGAGCGACTAGCTACGGCAAGAGCGGTGCGGCGGCCCCGGGCTGGAGGGCTCTGATGTCGTTCCATACCCAACGGCGTATGCCAGTGTATGCACCTAGCAACTGACCAAGGAGATTCTGAATCTTGGCTGTGCCTAACGGAGCGCCAAGCGCTCCATAAGCTAGGACAACAGCATCGTAGGCAGCCCCCAACGTGCCGCCTCCCCGCCACCACAGATAAAGGACAGCCATCGTAGGCGACCGATTCTGACCTTGCTGACAATTGATGCGCCGTGGATTGTGCGGCTGCGCGTCGAGTACGCGGAGGGCAGCGGTGACTTCATCGGCGCTCCATGCCAGCTCGGGCCAGTTGCCTACCGTTAGGTCGAGCGAACCAACTTCCATCAGGTCTTTCGAGCTGATTCTGATCGACTGCCCGTTGTGGTTGACGGTGATCTGTGGCATGAATGCTGAGCCTGGTCTAGCGTGTCTGACGACTTCCGAAAGCGGGATGGCGCCGCCTAACAGTACAGTATTGGCCTTGACCTGCACGGTGCGCCGGCACAGCGGCCCACGGCACCAGGAAAACATGAGGACCCCGCGCGACAAGCGCCATAAGGGACGGCGGGGCAAGCAGAGCCGTGGTAGAATTAAACCCCGAATGAACCGCTGGAGGAGCTCCTCCAGTGGCTGACGCGATTCAGCTCGCGGAGCAGAAGATCATAGATGCCATGCCGACCATTGGATGACACTCGGGTTTGACGGGAAGCGCGCGGCATAGTCAAGCGCGCATCACCCTTCGATGTGCGAGCAGCTGCAGCCAGCGAACCGCGATCGCAAAACCCACCAGGGCACGTTGCTCGGGGTCGGGATCAAGGCCGGTCTTTCGCCCGGTCCTT
>DATNAM010000131.1:0-4500 GCA_035572595.1 Gemmatimonadaceae bacterium | reverse complement strand
GCGATCACCGCGCCGGAAGCTCGATCCGTGCGATGCGGCCGTGCGGACCGGCCGCCCACCCGACGCGCGCCGATCCGAATCCGACGCTCCAATATGCGGCGGTATCGATGCGCGTCCACGTGAGACCGTCGTCGTGCGACGCGGCGGCGCCGCCCGGTCCAACGGCCACGAGCCACGGATCGTCGGCCGATCGCGCGTACGCGGCGCCGAACACCGGGCCGGGGAAGGGGAGTCGTCCGCCCGCGGTCCACGACCGGCCGCCATTGTCGGTGATTGCCACCTCGTCCTGATACGCCGTGAGGCGCGCGATGTGCCCGCCTAACGCAACGATGTGGCGCGCGTCGCGCACGGCGAGGCTCGTGATGCCTTCCGACGTGTCGCCGGCGAGCGGCGTGGTGACCACATCCCAGGTGGCCCCGCGATCGCCGGTGCGCAGCACGCGCGCCTTGGGCGCGTTGCCCGTGCCGATCCACCCATCGCTCGGCGGCAACGCCATGGCACACGTCCCGCTCGCCGCGAATCCGCCCTCGTTCGGTTGGGCCGCGGGCAGCGACGGAGCGGACACGCGCGACCAGTGCACGCCGTCCTTCGTGGCGATCACCAGAAAGTGACCGTCCACCGCATCGCTCATCGCAAATCCATGGTTCGCATCCCAGAAGGCGAAGCAGTCGAAGAACGCCTTGGGGTCGCGCGCCGTGAACTCGAGCGTCCACGATGCGCCGCCGTCGGTGGTCTTGTAGATGCGAGAGCGGTCGCCTAACCCGCTCGACAAGAGGTACGCCGTGCGCGCGTCCACCGCGTGGACGTCGCGAAATTCGAGCGAGTCCGCGCGCGGCATCACGCTGCTGCGCCAGTGCGCTCCCCCATCCGTGGTCACGCTCCACGTTGCGGCGTGACCGCCCACCCACACGATGGATGAATCGACCGCGCTCACGTCCTGGAGCAGCGCCGTCGTCCCGCTCTGTTGGACGACGACCCGGATGTCCGGGGCTTGCGTGCGGCGCCACGGAGCGCTCGCGCTCGCGGCGATCACGCCGGCGAACGCGAACAATCCCAGCCAGCTCTTATAGACGGATGTCAGAAGAAATAACCCATGCCGAATGAGAAAACGTCGAAAACCTGGCGGATTCGCGCACAGCATGTTGCGTCGCGGTACTCGGCGCCGGCAAGTCCGAGGCAGGCTCCTCGATTCCCGGCGGTCGTGGCGGATGACCGATTCATCACGGCATATTCCTCGCTTCCACACCCTCACTCGAGTCACGCAATGCGACGAATCGGTTTTCTCACCGCCTCCTCCGTTGCCGCGATCGCATTCCTGCCGATCACGACGCCACCGTCAACCGACAACCTGCCCGGCTTCACCGCACAATCGGCACGCGCCGAGCTCGATTGGGAATCGAAGTTCGACTCGATCCCGTCACCCGACACGATCCGGCAGAACATGAAGCGCCTCTCGGCGCGCCCGCATCACGTGGGCTCGCCCTACGATCACGACAACGCCGTGTGGCTGCTCGCACGCTTCAAGTCGTTCGGGTGGGATGCGCACATCGAACAATTCGACGTGTTGTTTCCCACGCCGCGCGACCGACTGGTCGAGATGGTGGCGCCGACGCGTTTCGTGGCCAAGCTGCAGGAGCCGACCGTTCCCGGCGACCCGACGTCGTCGCAGCATGCCGAGCAACTTCCGAGCTACAACGCCTACTCCGCGGACGGCGACGTGACGGGTCCGCTCGTGTACGTCAACTACGGTGTGCCGGCCGACTACGAGGAGCTGGAGCGCCACGGCATTTCGGTGAAGGGCGCAATCGTGATCGCGCGATACGGCGGCTCGTGGCGCGGCATCAAGCCCAAGGTTGCGGCCGAGCACGGCGCGGTGGGCTGTCTCATTTACTCCGATCCGCGCGACGATGGCTACGCGCAAGGCGACGTGTTTCCGCGCGGTCCGTTCCGGCCGCGCGACGGCGTGCAGCGGGGCAGCGTGGCCGACATGCCGCTCTACTCGGGCGATCCGCTCACGCCCGGCGTGGGCGCGGTGCCCGGCGCCAAGCGCCTAACGCTGGCCGACGCCAAGACGATCACCAGAATTCCGGTGCTGCCCATCTCGTACGGCGACGCGCAGCCGTTGCTCGCGGCGATGACCGGACCGGTGGCGCCGCCGGCGTGGCGCGGCGCGTTGCCGGTGACCTACCACCTGGGTCCGGGAGCGGCGCGCGTCCACCTGCGCGTCAAATCGGACTGGTCCACCAAGCCGATCTACGACGTGATCGCGATGCTCAAGGGATCGACCAATCCCGACCAGTGGGTGATCCGCGGCAATCACCACGACGGCTGGGTGAACGGCGCCGGCGATCCGTTGTCGGGCCAGTCGGCGATGCTCGAGGAAGCACGCGGGTTAGGCGAGTTGGTCAAGCAGGGCTGGCATCCGCGGCGCACCATCGTGTACGCGGCGTGGGATGGCGAGGAGCCCGGCCTGTTAGGCAGCACCGAATGGGCCGAGACGCACTACGACGAATTGCGGGCCAAGGCCGTGGCGTACATCAACAGCGACGGCAACGAGCGCGGATTTCTCAACGTGGGCGGATCGCACACGCTCCAGCGGTTCGTCAACGACGTCGAGCGCGGCGTGCAGGATCCGGAAACGCATCTCACGGTGTGGAAGCGATCGCAACTGGCGCACATCGCGCGGGCCCGCACGCCTAACGAACGACAGGAGTTGCGCCGCGAGAACGGCGAGATCCCCATCAGCGCGCTGGGATCCGGCTCGGACTACACGCCGTTCCTCCAGCATCTGGGCATCGCGTCGCTCAACATCGGGTACGGCGGAGAAGTGAGCAGCGGCGGCGTCTATCACTCGGTGTACGATGACTTCTACTGGTACACGCACTTCGGCGACACGTCGTTCGTGTACGGGCGCGCGCTGGCGCAAACCGGCGGCACCATGGTCATGCGCCTCGCCGACGCCGATCTCCTGCCGTACGATTTCACCGACCTCGCGCGTACGGTGCACGGATACGTCGGCGAGCTCGAAAAGCTGGTCGACATGGAGCGCGACAGCACGGTCGAAACGAATCGCGAGATCGCCGAGGGCGTGTTCGCGGCGACGTCCGATCCATGGCAGCCCACGCGCGCTCCGCAGGCGGAGCCCTTGCCGCCGCATCTCGATTTCTCCCCGCTCGACAATGCGGTCGACTCGCTCACGCGCAGCGCCGATCGCTACGCCAAGGCCGCGGCGGCAACGCACGCGCACGGCGCGCCCAGCGATGCGGTGCTCGCGAAGGTGAACGCACTGCTCTTGCAAAGCGAACGGCGCTTCATCGATGCCAAGGGTCTGCCGCGGCGTCCGTGGTACGCGCACGAGTTGTACGCGCCCGGGTTCTACACCGGCTACGGGGTGAAAACGATCCCGGCGGTGCGCGAGGCAATCGAGCAGCGCAACTTCGGCGAAGCGACGCAGCAGATCGGCGTCGTCGCCGACGTGTTGAACGGCGAAGCGGCGCTGGTCGATTCCGCGGCGTCTGCGTTAGGCGGGCAGTGAACGGACCCGCCGTACGCATCGAGCGGGTATCCAAGTCGTACGGCGGCGTACGGGCCCTGATCGACGTCTCGGTCGAGGTGCCGCAGGGCGCGTGCGTCGCGTTGGTCGGCGAAAGCGGGTCCGGGAAAACGACGCTGCTCCGGTGCATCAACCGGTTGGTGCCGTTCGATGCGGGGTGCATCGCCGTGTTCGGGACGGATGTGATGCGGAGCGAGCCGGTGGCGCTGAGACGCGCCATCGGCTACGTGCCGCAGGATGGTGGACTGTTGCCGCACTGGCGCGTGCGCCGGAACGTGGCGCTCGTGCCGTGGTTGGACGGTGCGGCCGACGCGACCGTGCGCGCGGATCGCGCGATGGCGGCCGTGGGCCTCGAGCCGGCAATGGCCGAGCGATGGCCGCACGAGCTGTCGGGTGGTCAACAGCAGCGCGCGGCCGTCGCACGCGCCGTGGCCGGCGGCCAGTCGCTGGTGCTGCTCGATGAGCCCTTCGGCGCCCTCGACGCGATCGCGCGCTCGGATCTCCAGGCCATGTTGATCACGCTCCGGCAAACGACCACGCTCACGCTCGTGTTGGTGACCCACGATTTGCACGAGGCGTTCCGGTTGGCCACGAACGTGGTGGTGATGCGTGCCGGTCGCGTGGAGCAGCACGCGCCGCCCGCCGACATTCGCCGGACGCCGGCGACGCCGTACGTTCGGGCGCTGTTGGCGCGCGCCGGCGTCGAGGCGGCGTGATGCGCGCATTCGCCGCGGCCTGCCTTGCCGGGCTGCTGCTATTGCCTAACGGACGCTCGTCGTCGGCCGAGGCGCAAACTCCCGTGGCCCGCGACTCGCAAGCCGCGCCGGCGGCCCAATCGAACCAGACGCGCCCCGTGGTGGTGGCGTCCAAACCGTTCGGCGAGTCGTATCTGCTCGCCGAGATGTTCGCCCAGGTCCTCGAGTCGCGCGGCATTCCCGTGGATCGCC
>DATNAM010000130.1:0-7422 GCA_035572595.1 Gemmatimonadaceae bacterium | reverse complement strand
AGAGTCGAACGCGGCGTCGGCACCGCTGTGCGCCACCGCGGTCGCGATCGCGCCCAAACTGGTTCGACCCTCATCGAACTCGTGCACGGCGCGCGCAACCAGCGAGTTGGCGAGCGGCTGGAGTCGCATTTCGCTCGTGCGTCCCGTCGAATCGTCGACTCGCGCGTCGGCGGGTTCGGTGACGGCATCGAGCACGCCGAACGCCCACCCGGATTCCGTGCGCCCAGTCACCTTGGCGGCCGCGGCGATCGTCGTGGTCGGCGGTGCCTCGCTGAAGCGCGCGGTTGCCGGCACCGTTCCCAGCGGGGCGCGCCCGATGCGGCGCGAGTAGAACGGCTGCTCGCTGTCGAACGCGTCGTCGCGCGTCGTGAAGGGTAGGCCTAACGAAAAGCTGAAGAGCTGGGCGTCGGAGAGGAAAAACGGACGCCGCTCGGTGAAGAGCGACTCGAACGTGGTGAGATTGATCTCCGACGGGTCGGCCTCCACCTGGCCGAAATCGGGGTGCACGGTGCCGGTGAGCGAGGCCGCCGGCGAGATGCGATACGTGAAATCGAGACCGGCGCTCGGACTCGTTCCGTTAGGCGGTGCCAGCGGGTCGCCCGGCGTGCTCGGGATTTTCGTGGCCGACACCGAGACGTACGGCGCGACCGCCAACGTGCTCGCCGCAGGCCGCACCACCACTCCCGTGAGCGAGTTGAAGTGCGAGATGACGTCGGCGTAGCTTGGCAAACGCGGCGCCCAATCGGACGCTTCCGCGCTGCGCGCAACATAGCGGTAGAAGTTGATGCCCCACACGACCGAGCCGTCCGCGCGGGGATTCGACGGCAGCTGCGACAGCGGAATGCGATACTCGGCCGTCCATCCCGCGGAGTCGATGCGCGCCGCTCCCTCCCACACACCATCCCACGTGTTGTCGTACGTGGCGCCGTTGGACCACGCGCCATCCGCCTGCACACCGCGCGGGTTGAGCCCGAAGCTGAATCCGGTGCGACGATCGTGACGGCTGTCGATCTCGACGAACACCCAGTCGGACACGGTCTCGTCATCGCGCCGCGGATACGGCGCGACGATCGAATCGGGATGTGGATCGAACGCGCGTATCGCCACGTACAGCGCGTGCGCATCGTACGCGACGCGCGCCTCCGTCTGCCACCGTGCCATCGCGCCCGGATCGGGGTTGGACTGAATGAAGCCGCGCGCCGGCGTCGCGTCCTTCCAGATGGCATCGTCCAACCGGCCATCGATCACGGGAGGCGCGCCCGTCACGCGCACCGCGACCATCGTTCGCGGGCCAAGTGCGAGCGTACTGTCGGACTGGGCAGTCGCGACGCGCGCGCTGCACAACAACGCGCCGACGAGGGAGAGCGAGTGGCCGAAGGACACGCGAGTACGCTAGGTAGGGCGCGATGCGGGCGCAGCGCGCGCCCAGTGAACTTGGCCGACGATGCAGTAAGCGACCGCCGCGGCCCGTGAGCGGCGTGCCGTACCGGCGAAGCGCCGTGCGGCCATGCGTCGACGAATTGCGCCGCACCGCTCCGCCGCTGTACGCTCAGGGAGCGCGAGCGGCACGCCGCACGCGCGCCAGCGTCCACGAATCCAGCGCCAGATGCCTAACGCAACGCGACACCGCCAGGATGAGTTGCCACGCCCGAACGGCGATGGGTGGGTAGCCGCGCTCCGCGGCGCGCCGTGGGGCCTGATCCTCGCTGCGTGGTCGGTCCCGGCGCTGGTCGACGTCGCCGACACGTTCATCACCGATCGCCTCACGGGCCAACCCATCGCCCTCTGGCGGGCGTTCGTGCTGGCCGCGCCCGGGTGGTACTACTGGGCCGCCCTCACCCCCGTGGTCGTGTGGTTAGGCAGGCGGCTGCCCATCCGGCGGCCGCTCCAGCCGCGCATCGTGCTGGCGCACCTGGGTCTGAGCGTCGCGGGCGGCCTGGTTCACGCGCTGGTGCTCACGCTGCGCTCGCTGCTCTTCGATCCGCGCACTGCCGGATCCGTCCGTGGCGCGTTTTTCATGGCGCTCTCGGATTGGCTGCCGATCTCGATCGTGATCTGGTGGGCGGTCCTGGGCGCCGGGCACGCGGTCGACAACTTCCGCCGCTACCGCGAGCAGGAGCTCCGGGCATCGGAGCTCGAGGCGCGCCTCGCCCGCTCCGAGCTGGCGGTGCTGCGCGCCCAGCTCAATCCCCACTTTCTCTTCAACGCGCTCAACACCGGCGTGTCGCTGGTGCGCGCCGGCGACGCCGACCGCGGCGCGCAGGTGCTCACACGGTTAGGCGACCTCCTCCGCCGCATGCTGCGCGCCGATTCCGCGCAGGAGTGCACGTTAGGCGAGGAGCTGGCCGTGTTGCGCGACTATTGCGACATCGAGCTCGTTCGCTTCGGCGACAAACTGTCCATCGAGGTCGACGTGCCCGAGACCGCACTCGATGTGCTGGTGCCGAGTCTCGCATTGCAGCCGCTGGTCGAAAACGCCGTGCGACACGGGATCGCGCCGCGCGACGCGCCGGGCCACGTGCGCGTGCGCGCGCGCCAGGCCGATGGGGTGCTGCTGCTCAGCGTCGCCGACGATGGCCGCGGCCTGCCCGCCGGTTGGTCGCTCGATCGCTCGAACGGCGTCGGCCTGTCCAACACGCGCGACCGGTTGGCGAGGCTCTATGGCCGCGCCGGCGGCCTCGAGATATCGGGCCTAACGGAAGGCGGCGTCGAAGTGACCATCCGCGTGCCGGTGAAACGAGGCCGGCGCACCACACAGCGCTCACCATGACCGACGCCCGTCAGCTCCGCGTTCTGCTCGTCGACGATGAGCTGCCCGCCATCGCCGGTCTGCGTGCGCTACTGTCGCCGCATCGCGGCGTCGCGATCGCCGGCGAAGCCCACGGCGGACGCGCCGCGATCCGCTCGATTCGCGCGCTCGAACCGGACCTGGTCTTCCTGGATGTGCAAATGCCCGAGGTAGGCGGGTTCGACGTGTTGCGACAGGTCGGGCCAGACGCGATGCCTGCCGTCATTTTCGTCACCGCGCACGATGAGTTCGCCGTTCGCGCGTTCGAGGTGCGCGCGATCGACTATTTGTTGAAGCCGGTGCGCGAGGATCGATTCGCGTCGGCGCTCGCGCGCGCGCAGGAATCCATTGGGTCTCGAGGCGACCTCGATCTGGCACGCCGGCTGCGCGGTCTATTGGATGAGTACGCTTCGCACGCGGGCTCCGACGTGGGGCGGGGCGCCGTTCGCGATGCGTTCGTCGAGCGTCTCATCGTGCGCATCGGCGCGCGCGATCTCGTCATCTCGACCGACGACATCGACTGGATCGAAGCCGAAGACTATTGCGCGGTCGTGCACTCGTCCGGCAAGCGATTCCTCGTTCGCGACACGCTGGGCGCGATCGAGGCGAAGCTCGATCCGAGGGCGTTCACGCGCGTGCATCGGTCGGCTATCGTGGCGCTCTGTCGCGTTGCGGAACTGCGACGACACTCCGATGGGTCGCTCGAGGTGGTGCTTCGCGACGGAACCACGCTTCCCGTAAGCCGGTCGCGGCGAGCTGGACTGGCGGCAACCCTCGGGTCATCGCGGTAGCTGGTCGACTTAGCGCACTGGACATCGCATGCCGCACAGGGCAACATCAACGCCTCCCTTAACCCGAGCGAGACCCATGCGTGTCCGTATTTGCCTTGCGGGCCTGGCTGCCGCCCTGGCGCCGGGACTGGCAATGGCGCAGTCGAATCCGGTGTCCGATGCGTTCCGCGACCATGCGAGCAGTATCGGAAAGAATCTCGTGGCCGCGGCCGAGGCGATGCCGGCCGACAAGTACAGCTTCAAGCCGACGCCCGCGCAGATGAGCTTCGGACAGATCCTCGTGCACCTGTCGCAGGGCAACGACTATTTGTGCGGCGCCATCGGCGGCGAGAAGGCGCCGACGCGCTCGAAGGTGGCGGCCACCGACAGCAAGGATACGCTCGTCGCCCGTCTCAAGGAGACGTTCGCGTTCTGCGATCAGGTGCTGGCGAAGGTGGACGACTCGAAGTTAGGCGAACAGCTGCCGTTCTTCGGCGGGAAGACGCGGTCGCGGGCGGCGGTAATGACGTTGACCACCGGCGACTGGGCGGACCATTACAGTCAGTCGGCCATTTATCTGCGGCTCAACGGCGTGCTGCCGCCGACCGCGAAGGGAAAACAAGCAGACTAACGCAAATCGTGACTGACGATGCTCCGGGACGCGCTACTTACAAGCCGAGTGTAGCGCTCCCGCGAGCACGTCGATGCGGCCGAAGTTGTAGTTGATGTCGGGCCGCGACGTTCCCTTCACGACATCGGCCGAGTTCAGAATGCAGCTCTCGAGCTGTGCGGGTGTCGGCCTCGACGTGGCGTGCGCCATGATTACCGCCGCTTCCGCCGCGACGAGCGGCGCCGAGAAGCTGGTGCCTGCCTCGAGAACATAGAAGTTCTCATCCGGACAACTCACCAGGTCGCTGCTCGAGCTGCAGGCGCCGAACACCAGGTCGTTCACGCCCACGTCGGTCGTGTCGACGACGTTGCCGCCCGGTGCGAACACCGCGACGTCCGCCTTCCCGAAATTCGAATACTGCGCGATCATGTCGAAGTTCTTCTGGTCGACGGGTCCCGTTGCACCGACGCTGATGACGTGCCGGAGGCCGCCGGCGATCACGTGCAGGCTGTCGGCGTAACTGCCTTTGGGCGCCGCTGCGGTATTGGTGTTGAGCGATTCATTGCCGGCCGCTGCGACGATGAGCGCGCCGCGCGCCGCGGCGTAATCGATCGCGCGCTGCATCAGGTCGTAGAGACCGAGGTCGAACGAGTTTGAGCGGCTCAGGTATCCGCCCAGGCTCACGCTGATGATGCTGGCGCTGTGATCAGCCGCGTACAAGATGCCGCTGATGACGGCGAAATCATCGCCCGAGCCGTTGTCGTCGAGCACGCGCACCATGACGAGGCGCGATTGCGGGGCGGCGGCGGCCATGCCTAACGAATTGCCCGCGATCTGCGAGGAGACGAACGTGCCGTGACCGGCGACGTCGTGGCCGAACGGCAAGGGAAGCGTGTCCACCGTGTCGCCGGGCGCGAACGCGAACGACGTGGAGAGCGTGCCGTCGACCTTGCCCGCGAGATCGATGTGGGCCGTGTCGACGCCCGTGTCGAGGATGTAGACCGTGACGCCTTGCCCCTGCGTGGTGACCTGCCACGCCGTGTCGGCGGCGATCTGCACCATGTTCCACTGCTGGCCGAAGAAGTGCGCCGTGCGCGGATCGACGTTGTCTAACGCAGTAAGGCGATGCGCCGCGACGCGCGACGCGGCCGCGGCGTCGAGCCGGACGACGTGCCGCTGCGATGCCACTTCGCGCACGTACTGCCGCCTCACGTTGGGCAGAATCATGCCGACCGCGCCCGAGGTGCGCAACGCATTGGCCGCCGACGCCGACATGCCGGTCACGAGCGCCAGGCCAAGGTCCTGCTGGACGCGGACAATATGGCCGCCGGCGTCGTGAATGGCCTGCTGAACCGCCTGCGGAATTTGTCCCGCCGAGCCGACCTGCACGATGTAGCTGTGTGCCGGCGGCAGTGGAACGTTGGCGACTTGCTTTTCCGCCGGGGCGAGCGGCATCCTGTCGTTGCAGGCGGCAAGCTGCATGGCGATCGCGAACGCCGTGAGCACCGATGCCCAACGGACCGCCGGCGCCCCAAGGGCGCGATGAGAGCGAAGCGTGGAGTTCGTCATTGGCCGAAACTGGTATCTCAATGCGCGCTAGTCAATACTCTGGGGACGACTTTCGGCGCTGCCCAACACTCGCGTTTCACGCCTCGACACCCCATACTTGCGGGGTTCGCGTTTCCCACTCGTTTGACGAGGTGTCTTGAGATGCAGAAACCCTGGACCGTACTCGCTTCGTTCACTGCCGCGACCCTGGTCCTCTCTCTGTCGGTACTCACGGCATGCGGCAGCTCGACCGGACCGTCCGCGCCCTCCTTCAACGAGGCGCGACATCTCGACACGCTCGCCCAACAGGCGGCGGCGGCCAGCGAGTTCGATCGGTTTCGCGTGCTCCAGTATCCGGTGGCGCTGCTCGCGCACGGGGTGAGTCCGGAAACGGTCACGGTGAGCGTCAACGGAACCGACCAGTCGTTCGAGGTCGGCGCGCTCGAGCTGGTGGGAACCACCGCCGGCAAAACGCCCACGCCTAACGATTCGGCGTTCGTGCTCGTGGCGTGGCAAGGGACCGACGCATCGCAGGTCATCTACCTCGTCGCCGACGTCCAGGGCGACGTCATCGACGAGGCACTGCTGCAGGACACCACGCCCAACTTCGCGCTCACCTCCGCGACCGTGGACGTGGGACTGAGCAGCTCCGTCGGCGCATGCCCAACGCTCAACTTGGCGTCGCCGTCCAATCTCATCAACGCGAAGTGCACCAAAGCCAAGGTGACTGGGGACTTCGACCTCACGTTTGCCGATCCGCAGTCGGACGGCAGCCTGCACTACGTTCTGGCGTCGCAATCCATCCCCGCCGTGCGCCTGCTGCTGACGGCCTCGAACGGCGGCCAGGACATCATTACGCGCATCGGACGGCCGACCACCCGATAGCGTAGTGCAGGGAAGCGGCGACTGATGTCGCCTTGGGGAAGCGCTCTGCTTGGGGAAACGCGGCTGGCGCCGCCTCAGGGAACGGGGCGAACGCGACCTACGCGCCGCTCTTCCTGTTCCCTTAGGCGGCGCCAGCCGCCGTTTCCCTCAACGCAGTGCTTCCCTCAGTCGGCGCCAGCCGACGCTTCCCTGGTCAGTATGTAATAGTTCTGGTCCACCTTGAAATCCGCCGCCGTTAGGCTCACGTGCTTCGTCTGCCAATTCTCCGTTGGGCGAATGACCGCGTAGTGGTTGGGCGAGATCGTCACCTTCACCGGCATCGCGAAGCCCGGCACCACGTCCGCCCAACGATACGTGAGCGTGTTGCCGGTGAGGGAATACTCGAGCACCGGCACCTTCGTCGTCGTCAGGTACTCCTCGAACACCTTGCTCAGATCGATGCCCGCGGCGTGGCTGATGTAGTTCTCCACCTGCGTGCCGCTCACCGTCTGGTGCCAGAACGTCTTCTGCAGGCCGCGTAAGATGCTCCGCCACTTCTCGTCGTTGTCCACCACCTGACGAATCGTGTGCAGCATGTTGCCGCCCTTGTAGTACATGTCTTCCGAGCCCTCGTCGTTCACGCCGAAGTGGCCGACGATCGGGCGGTCGTTCTTGATCAGCGCGCGCGTGCCGATCACGTATTGCGCGCCGGCGGCCTTGCCCTGCTGACATTCCGTATAGATCGATTCCGAGTAGTTGGCGAAGCTCTCGTGAATCCACATGTCGGCGTGGTCCTTATCCGTTAGGCTGTTGCCCCACCACTCATGCGCGCTCTCGTGCAC
>DATNAM010000129.1:0-3001 GCA_035572595.1 Gemmatimonadaceae bacterium | reverse complement strand
AAAGGATGGGCCACCTCGCGCTGGCGGGCGTCGCCCACCGGACGGCAGGCGCGCTACTATACCATCACCGCCGCGGGCCGCCGGCACCTCGGCGAGACCAGAAGCGCGTATCAACGCACCGCGCTCGCCATCGCGCGCGTGATGCGGCGCGCCTGACCCCTGCCCGCTCATGTCGCTGATCGACGGGCTCCGCTATCGTCTCCGCGCTGTGTTAGGCGCCCGCCGCCACGCGCGCGACGCCGAGCGCGAACTGCGGTTCCATCTCGATCTCGAAGCGGCCCAACGCCGCCACGACGGCGCCTCGGCGGACGATGCGGAGTTCGCGGCGCGCCGCCAGTTAGGCAATCGGACCGCGGTCGCCGAGTCGATGCGGCGCATCGCGGGGCTCGGCTGGCTCGATGCGACGCGGCAGGATCTCGCGTTTGCGCTCCGCGGGATGCGGCGCGCACCCGGCTTCACGCTCGTTGCCGCGCTGACGTTTGCGTTAGGCATTGGCGGCGCGACGGCCATCTACGCCGTCGTCGATGCCGTCCTCCTGCGGCCGCTGCCGATCGCCCACGCCGACCGCGTGCTCGATCTGGAGCTCGTGAGACGGGAGCCCGACCAGGATGGGTTGGTCATCCTCTATGCCTCCGTCCCCGAGTTCCTCCGCTGGCGCCAACAATTGCGCAGCTTCTCCGGCATCGCCGCCTCCGAACCGACGAGAACCGTTCCGTTAGGCGCCCACATCGCGGGGCGCGCACCGTGGCTGCCGTCGCCCAACCTCGTGCACGTCACGCCGGTGACGCCCAACTATTTTGCCGTCCTCGGGACCGCGCCCACAATCGGCTACGGCTTTGGTCAGCTCGACCCCGCCGACACCACCGCGCGCCTCGCCGTGCTCTCGTACGCGTACTGGCAGCGTGGATTCGGCGCCGATCCCCACGTGATCGGCCGCTCGATCGTGCTCGACGGCGACGCGTATACGATCGCCGGTGTCATGCCGGACCGCTTCGTGTTCCCGGAGGACACGCAGCTATGGACTTCCACGTCCGACATCGCACGCTTCGGGACCAACGAGAACACGTTCGCCTTCGACGTCATCGGCCGACTCCGCGATGGCGTGTCGCCGGCGCATGCGTTGAGCGAGATGCGCACCAGGTTCGCAGCGGAGACGATGGCCGTGCGAGCGCTACGCGGCCTCCAGGTGGCCGCACCGACCGTCCGCAACGGGATCGTCCAGGACGTGGCAACGCATCTGGTCATCATGATGGCCTGCGTCGTCGCGCTGCTGTGCATTGCGTCCGCGAACGTCACCAACATGCTTCTCGTGCGCGGTACCGCGCGGCGCCACGAGATCGCGGTACGGCTTGCGTTAGGCGCTGGCCGCGGGCGGGTCGTGCGGCAGTTGATCACCGAGGCCCTCATCCTCGCGGCACTGGGTGCGCTCGCGGGACTGGGCGCCTCGGCGGTCGTCGCGCGGTTCGTGGCGGGCGAGTCATCGCTGCACTTGCCACGACATTCGCTCGTCGCGCTCGATGTACCGGTACTGCTCGCGAGTGTCCTCGCGGCGGCGGTGGTGGGCATCGTGTGCGGACTCGTGCCGGCGCTCAGTGTCTCCCGCGATGCACTCGAGTCGACGTTACGCAACGACACCGCCCGACACAGCGCCGGTCGCGCACGCCGCCGGCTGCGGGACACGCTCGTCGTGGGACAAGTGGCTCTGTCGGTCGTGCTGCTCGCCGGCGCGGGCTTGTTGCTGCAAACATTCCGGCACCTGATGGAAATCGGGCCGGGCGTTACCGCGGACGGCGTCCTAACGGCCGATCTCGATGTCGGACTTCCAGTGCAAGACACTCTGGCACGGGTGGACGCGGCGCGGCGCGTCGGTGAGCGTCTTCGGGCGCTGCCCAACATAACTGATGTGTCGGTCTCGACGACGTATCCGATGGGCGGAGCGATCTCGATCGGCCGGCTACGCATTCCGGGCCGGAGGCTGCCCGACTCCGCCAAGGACTACACTGTGGTCGCCGGCATCGACGGACACTACTTCACGGCGTTGCGAACCCGTGTCCTTCGTGGTCGCGGATTCACGGCGGAGGATTTGGCGCGCCGGGATATCGCGATCATCAACGAAGCGCTGGCGCAGCGGTACTTTGCCCACCTCGATCCGATCGGGAAGCGCATCGACGCCGGCTACCCCGTGCCGCTTGAAATTGTCGGCGTCGTCGAAACCACACGGAGCAGCACAATGGTGCCGGAAGCGGAGCCCACGACTTATGTCCCGCTCGCGGCCGAGGGCGCACAGAATCTGTCGGTAATCGCGCGCGTTACGAACGGTGATCCGACAGCCATGGAACCGACCATCGAGCGCGCGGTGGAACAGGCCGTGCCCGGCTCGCAGCTGTACCATGTCGGCCCGCTCAAAGCGCTGTTGCGTTACTACGCAGCAACCGAGCGGGCCTACACGATGATCCTCGTCGGCTTCGCGCTCGCTGCACTGCTCGTCACCGCGGTCGGGCTCTACGGCATCATTTCCTACTCGGTGACGCAACGCACGCGCGAGATCGGCATCCGCATCGCGCTCGGTGCACCGCCTAACGCAGTGGGTCGAGGGGTCGCACGACACGGACTGGGCTTGGCGTTCGCGGGCGTCGCGGCCGGCGGCGCCGCGGCGATCATGGCGACGCGCGTATTGCGCAGCATGTTGTACCAGGTGGCGCCCGGCGACCCGTCCATCCTCATTCTGGTCGGTGCGCTGCTCGTGGCCATCGCGCTGTGTGCGAGCTGGCTGCCCGCCCGCCGCGCCGCGGCCGTCGACCCGCTCGTCGCCATTCGCGCCGAATGACGGCCCCGTTAGGCAGCAGCCGGCCGGATGCCGCCATCCGCCCCCTCCGCGCCCGCGACCGACCCGCCGTCTCGCGCATCCTCGAGTCCACCGGCAAGTTCACGCCGGGCGAAATCGCCGTCGCCCTCGAGCTCGTCGACGCCTGGCTCGCCACCGGCGCCGCCAGCGACTACC
>DATNAM010000128.1:0-5134 GCA_035572595.1 Gemmatimonadaceae bacterium | reverse complement strand
ACGGAGCTGCGCTATCCCGTGAAGCTGGTGGGATTCGATGCGCCCAACGAGTTTTTGGTGGGATACGGCCTGGACCACGCTGAGAACTTTCGGCATCTGCCCTATATCGCGAGCTTGCAGTAATGGCTGACAAACTGCCGCCAAAACGAGACCTCAACTGGGGGCGTATCTCCAAGACGCTCTCGTTCTGGTTGCTGCTCATCCTGCTGCCCATCCTGGTCATCAGGCTTTCGGGGGCGAGCACGGACTCGCCGGCCGAGATCGACTATACCACGTACGGCCAGCAGCTGGACGCGGGCAACATCCAGCGCGTCACCATCGAGGATGGCAAGACGATCGATGGCGATTTCCGGCAGCGGATCCGCGTGGGCAACCACGACGCGGCCAAGTTCACGGTACGTCTGCCGGTGGCCAACGATTCCAAGGAAGTCGAACGGCTCCGCGAGAAGAACGTCATCATCTCGGCCCAGGACGCGAAGCCGTCGTTAGGCGGGTACGTGATGACGTTCCTGCCGTGGATTCTCATCATCGGGATCTGGATCTTCCTGTTCCGGCAGATGCAGGCCGGCGGGGCCAAGGCGTTCAGTTTCGGCAAGAGCAAGGCGAAGCTGCTCACGGGCGATACGCCCAAGGTGACGTTCGCCGACGTCGCCGGCGCCGATGAGGCGAAGGAAGAGCTGCAGGAAATCATCGAGTTCCTGAAGGACCCGCAGAAGTTCACCCGGTTAGGCGGACGCCTGCCCAAGGGTGTGCTGCTCGTGGGTCCTCCGGGCACCGGCAAAACGCTGCTGGCGCGCGCGGTGGCCGGCGAGGCCGGGCGCCCGTTCTTCTCGATGTCGGGCTCCGACTTCGTGGAGATGTTCGTGGGCGTGGGCGCGAGCCGCGTGCGCGATCTGTTCGAGCAGGGCAAGGCGCACGCGCCGTGCATCATCTTCATCGACGAGATCGACGCCGTGGGCCGCCACCGCGGGGCTGGGTTAGGCGGCGGCCACGACGAGCGCGAGCAGACGCTCAACCAGTTGCTCGTCGAGATGGATGGGTTCGAGTCCAACGACGGCGTGATTCTCATCGCGGCCACCAACCGGCCCGACGTGCTCGATCCGGCGCTGCTGCGTCCGGGTCGGTTCGACCGCCAGGTGGTGGTGGACTTGCCCGACCTCCGCGGCCGCGAGGAAATCCTGCGCGTCCACCTGCGCCGCGTTCCGATTTCCGAAGACCTCGACGTGAGCACGATTGCGCGCGGCACGCCGGGCATGTCCGGCGCCGATCTGGCGAACCTGGTGAACGAGGCCGCCTTACTCGCGGCGCGCCGCAATCACGATCGCGTGTACCTGTCCGACATGGAAGAGGCGAAGGACAAGGTCATGTTAGGCGCCGAGCGGAAGTCGATGGTGATGAAGGAAGACGAGAAGCGCAACACGGCGTACCACGAAGCGGGCCACGCGGTGTGCGCGATCAAGACGCTGGGCTGCGATCCGTTGCACAAGGTGACGATCGTCCCGCGCGGTCGCGCGTTAGGCCTGGCTTTCACCCTGCCCACGGAAGATCGCTACTCCATCACGCGCCAGCAATTGGAAGCGATGCTGGTGATGACGTACGGCGGACGCGTGGCCGAAGAGATGATCTTCGGGCACGACAAGGTGACCACGGGCGCGGCGAACGACATTCAGAAGGCGACGTCGTTGGCACGGCGGTACGTGTCGCAATGGGGCCTTTCCGACGCGATCGGTCCGGTGCTGGTGGGCGACAACGAACAGGAAGTCTTCCTGGGCCGTGAGCTGTCGCACCGCCGCGAAGTGTCCGAGAAAACCGCGCAGATGGTGGACGCCGAAGTGACGCGCCTCCTAACGGACTCGTACAACCGCGCGCGTCAGACGCTGCACGATAACGCCGACCTCCTGCACTCGCTTGCCGGCGCGCTGCTCGAGCGCGAGACGCTGACGGCGGAAGACATCGAGATCCTCGTGCGCGGCGACAAGCTGCCGCCGCGGAAGATCTCGCCGCCGCCCGCGCCCGCGACGCCGGTTGCGGTCCCGCAGGCCAAACCGGCCAAGCCGCCGTTGTTAGGCGGCCCGGAACCGGCGCCGGCCTAAGAACAGGGAAGCGGCGGCTCGCGCCGCCTTGGGGAATCGCTACGCTCGGGGAATCGGCGGCTGGCGCCGCCTAAGGGCACGGGGCGCCGGGTGCGGCGATGGTTGGGCCATTTCCCCGAGGCGGCGCCAGCCGCCGATTCCCCAAGCGAAGCGATTCCCCAAGGCGGCGCGAGCCGCCGCTTCCCCGGTTCTATGCTGTCTCGCTGGGCCATGCTTTCCCTCGACCGGCCCGTCATCCTCGGCATCATCAACGTCACACCCGATAGCTTCAGCGACGGCGGGAAGTTTCTGTCGCACGCGGAGGCGGTCGAGCAAGGCGTGCGACTGGTCGAGGAGGGAGCGGACGTCCTCGACATCGGGGGCGAGTCGACGCGGCCGCAGGGCGCCGTGCCGGTCGATGCCGCCGAAGAGCTCCGGCGCGTGATGCCGGTCGTGCGGTCGCTTCGCGAGCGATTCCCGTCGCTGCCGCTCTCGGTCGATACCGTGAAAAGTGATGTTGCTCGCAGCGTGCTCGCCGAGGGTGTCGATATCATCAACGATGTGTCGGCGTTTCGACTGGATCCGGCGATGGCCGGCGTGTGCGCACAGGCGGGGGCCGGTGTTATCCTCATGCACTCGCGCGGCGGCGTGAGCGAAATGGGGACGTATCGCTTTGCGACTTACGGCGCCGACGTGATGGGCGAGGTGATGAGCGAGCTCGCATCGGCAGCCAATGCCGCCGAATCCGCGGGTGTCGAGCGGAGGCGGATTGCTCTCGATCCTGGCGTCGGGTTCGCGAAGCGGACGGAGCATTCGGTGGCGGTGCTCGGCGCCGTGGACCGATTGGTGGCGCTCGGGTATCCAGTAGCAATAGGCGCGTCTCGCAAGCGCGTGGTCGGCGAGTTGAGCGGCGTCTCGACGCCGGCCGATCGGGTGGACGGGACCATTGCCGCGAACGTCATGGCGCTGGCGCTCGGCGCGCGCATCTTTCGGGTACACGACGTCCGCGCCGCCCGCCGGGCGCTGGATGTGGCGTGGAGCATTCTGCAGAGCAGAGAAACGGCGTGAACATCCTGGACCAATTTCGATTCCTGTCTTTCGGCTGGCGCGACGCGATCGAGATCGCGGTGGTCGCGTACGGCATTTACCGGCTGCTCCTGCTGCTGCACGGCACGCGCGCGGTGCAGATGCTCATCGGCATCGTGGTGCTGGTGCTCACGTACGCGCTGGCGTGGATCTTCAAGTTCACGATGATCACGTATCTGTTAGGCGTGCTGTTCACCTACGGTGCGTTCGCGGCGCTGGTGATCTTCCAGCCCGAGCTTCGCGCGGCGCTGGCGCGGCTGGGGCAGTCGCGGGTGACGCGCTTCTTCAAGCGCATGGACGTGAGCGAGGTGGCCGAGGAGATCGCCGACGCCGTCGAGCGGCTGAGCCGGTCGAGCATCGGATGCATCATCGCGCTCGAGCGCGAGATTGCGTTAGGCGACTACGTCGCGTCGGGCACGGAGATGCAGGCCAAGGTGTCGGCGGACCTGTTGGCGACCATCTTCACGCCGTACTCGCCCCTCCACGACGGCGCGGTGATCATCCGCGGCGACACGATCATCGGCGCGGGGTGCATCCTGCCCCTGACGCAGGCGCAGATGAGCGACCGCACGTTAGGCACGCGCCACCGCGCGGCGCTCGGCCTGAGCGAGGAGACCGACGCGTTGGTGGTGGTGGTGTCCGAGGAGAGCGCGACCATCTCGGTGGCCCAGAACGGCCGGCTGCTGCGCGGCCTCACGGCGCCGCAGGTGCGCGACCTGATCGCGGGTCGCCCGCTTCGCACCACCGCCGAGCAGCCCGTGCTGCAGATGCGCGCATAGGACGCGCGCCCCAAGAAACTGCGTCCGCGCGCGCTGATTTGCATCGCGCCGTAACCGGCGATAAATTCAGAGCTTATGCAATTTCTGGACATCGCCGATCGGGTGTCCGAAGTCCGGCAGCGGATCGGCGCGGCGGCGGCGCGGGGCGGGCACGGTCAGAACGTCACGATCATTGCCGTCACCAAGACGCACGGCGTCGAAGCCGTCGAAGCCGCATCGCGCGCCGGTGTGGACGACGTCGGTGAAAATCGCGTGCAGGAAGCGTTGCGCAAAATGGACGAGACCACGGTGCCAGTTCGCTGGCATCTCATCGGCCACCTGCAGCGCAACAAGGTGAAGGGTACGGTGGAGCGGTTCGCGCTCGTGCACTCTATCGACAGCGAGCGCCTCGCGCAGGCCGTGAACGAGTACGGCGTGACGCGCGGCGCGGCGCTGGATGTGCTCATTCAGGTGAATACGTCGGGGGAAGATTCGAAGGGCGGATTCACACTCGCGGAGTTGCCCGCTGCCGCGGAGCGAATGGCCGGGTTTTCGGGTATGAGGGTACGCGGTGCGATGACCATGGCGCCGCTCGATGCACCGGAAGCCGAGCTGCGGCGCGTTTTTGGTGGTGCGCGTGAGGCGCGTGCGATGCTTCGGCAGTCGTGCGGCCCGCTCGTGACCGAGTTGTCGATGGGGATGTCCAACGACTACGAGGTGGCGGTGGAAGAGGGAGCCACGATGGTACGGCTCGGCACCATCCTGTTTGGAGCGAGAGACCAATGACTGACGAAGCCTTTCATCTCTCACCGCTCGACGTGCGCCGCTGGGATTTCGGCGCCAAGGCGTTTCGCGGGTACGATGAAAAGAAAGTCGAGGACTTTCGGGCGCAGGTGGCCGACGAGCTCGAGCGGCTGACGCGTCTCAACCAGGACCTCGAATCCAAGGCGCGCGGATTTCACGAGCAGTTGCGGGCGTTCCGCGAGCGCGACAAGGCGCTCAACGACGCGCTCGTGTCGGCGCAGCAGCTGCGCTCGGAGATGCGCGAGCAGGCGGAGCGCGAAGCGCAACTCATCTTGCGCGAGGCGCGCGCCGAGGGCGAGCGGCAGGTCGAAGCCGCCCGCGCCGAGATCCGGCGGTTGGAAACCGAGCTGACGTCGCTCGCCAAGGCTCGCCTAACGTACATGGGACAGCTGCGCGCCCTCGTGGAGCGGCACC
>DATNAM010000127.1:0-12249 GCA_035572595.1 Gemmatimonadaceae bacterium | reverse complement strand
CTGAACACGGCGTTGCGGTCGAGAAACGTTGGATCGTTCCACTGGCCGATGGGCGTGTACACGTCGCGGTCGTGGCCGTAGAACGTGAAGTCGGGCGGCATCACGCCGATCACGGTGTACGCCGTGCCGTTGAGATCGATGGTGGTGCCGATGACGTTCGGCGACCCGCCGAAGCGCCGCTTCCAGAGTCCTGCGCCTAACACAGCCACCGGCGCGGCGCCCACCACGTCATCGTCGCCGCGGAAGGTCCGTCCGAGCAGCGGCCTAACGCCAAGCGTGTGGAAGAAGCTCGCCGAGATCATGTAGCCCGAGACGCGCTCCGCCTCGCCGGCGCCGGTCAGGTTGTAGTCCTCGTTGTGGTAGAGCGCGATCGAGGAGAACGTGCGCGTGTCGCGCTGCCAGTCGAGGAAGTTGGGATACGAGATGGGCGCGTGGTCGGCGCCGGGGGCTTTGCCGTAGAGGGCGACGAGGCGGCCGGGGTCGGGGTACGGAAGCGGGTCGAGGAGCACGCCGTTCACCACGGAAAACAGCGCGGTGTTGGCGCCGATGCCTAACGCGAGCGTGAGGATGGCGATGGCGGCGAAGCCGGGCGACCGGAGGAGGGTCCGGATCGCGTAGCGCGCGTCGTGAATCAGGGAGCTCATGTGTGTGTGAATCGGTTATTGGCAGCGGGTCGAGAACCGTGCTTGCAAAGCCTGCGCGGCAGGTGACAGTGACGTGTCTCCAAAGGACCGCCTACACCCCGCATACCGAGGTGAAGTACGCAGCCACATCGATCGTGAGCGCCGCCTCGCCGTCCGGCCGCCACACGAGATGGTCGGTCACGACTTCAGGCCGCGCGTCGGCCGGACGCCACCGCTCCACGACACGCGCATCCAGGTCCACGATCCAGTACTCGGGTACGCCGGCGCGCTGGTAACGCCGGCGCTTGAGTTGACGATCGTAGCGCGCCGTGGACGGCGAGAGCACCTCGACCACCACGAGCAACGCTGTGATGTCGCTCCAGTCGCGGAGTTGCGTCCCAGCGGCCGTGCGATACACAAACAAGTCCGGCTGCAGCAGCTCGTCTTCGCCTAACGATAGGTCGGCCGGCGAGAAGAGCAGATCCACGCCTGGCGTGGCGCTCACCCACGGGTCGAGGCGCCTCATGAGCTCACGGACAGCTACTTGATGCAGGCCGCGCGGCGCGGGCGTCACGAGCAACTGGCCCTCGATGAGCTCGTAGCGGTTGCCGTCGTCCGGCATGGCGCGAACGAGCTCGGCGGTCCAGCGTCCAGTAGCGTGAGGCATACCCATAAGAGTTCGCTCGGCGCGCGGGGAAGACAAGTGGGCATTGCGCACGATCGTGCTTGGCCGCTTTCCAACCGACATCAAAAACGCGCTTGTCGAATCAAGCGGGCGCGGCGAGCGACGGGTTGCGTGGCGGGCTGGACGCGTCTCGCCCGCGCTGACATCGTTAGCCGGCGGTGTGCCGACGGAACCGTCGGTGACGCCCACCGTTTCGGGTTACCTCTTCGTCCAATCAAGCATGCGACCATTGTGCATCCGAGCCGCGCACGTCCTCGCCGCGGTCGCGATGGCGGCTTCCTCCGTCGCCGCCCAAACACCGCAGGCGATTGCCCTCGATCCGCCACGCGACTCCGCGCATCCGGCGCGCATGGAAGTGCTCCACATTCCATCCGGCGGCGTGCGCATCAACGGCGTCGCCTATCTCGCGTCGGGCGCGGGCGCGCACCCCACGTTCGTGCTGCTGCACGGCCTGCCGGGGAACGAAAAGAACCTCGACCTCGCCCAAGCCGTTAGGCGTGCGGGCTGGAACGCGATCACGTTCAACTATCGCGGCTCGTGGGGCAGCCCGGGATCGTTCCGCTTCGGCAACAACCTCGAAGACGCGGACGCCGTGCTCAAATTCCTCGCCGACTCCGCCAACGCCCGCCAGTTAGGCATCGACACGCGGGCCGTGGTCATCGCCGGACACAGCATGGGCGGGTGGGTGGCGATCCTGACGGCGGCGCACCACCCGGAGCTGCGCGGCCTCGTCCTCATCTCGGCGGCGGACATGGCGCGCGACGCCGCGCTGCCGCGCGCGAAGCTCACGGACCTGATGGCCGACAACATGGAAGCGCTCGCCGGAGTCACGGCCCGCAGCATGGCCGAGGACCTCGCCGCCGGCGCCGCCAAATCCCACTGGACCTTTGCCGACGCGGCGCCGAGCCTGACGAAGATGCCCCTGCTCGTCATCACGGCCGATGACGGACTTGCTCCGGAAGGCGACGCGCTGGTGAAACAGCTGCGCGCGCTCGGCAACTCCCACATCGCCACGCAGCACGAACCCACCGACCACTCGTACTCCGATAAGCGCATCGCGCTCGAGACGGCGGTAGTGAACTGGCTGGATTCCACCGTTAGGCCTTAGTGGACCCGTCTGAAGTGCTGAGAGCATCTCCCGAGGGGAAGCGGGAAGCGCTCGCTCACGCGCGCTGGGGGAAGCGCTCCGCTGGGGGAAGCGCGACCCGCGGCATCGTGCGCCATGCCCACTTGCGATCCCCGCACGCCGAGCAAAGCCTTATGGGTATGCCACACGCCGCCGATCGCTGGACTGCGGAGCGCGTACGCGAGTTGCCCGACGACGGCAACCGGTATGAGCTCATCGAGGGCGAACTGGTCGTGACCCCAGCGCCCCGCGGCTTGCATCAGGAGGCGATCATGGGTCTCGTGACGCGCTTGGAACCGTGGCTGCGCACGTCAGGGATCGGACGGCTCCTATTCTCACCGGCCGATCTCTCGCTCGGCGAAGATGAGGTGCTTCAGCCGGATCTGTTCGTGTATCGGACAGCCAGCGGAGCGCGGCTTCGCGATTGGAGCGACATCGTCGACTTGCGGCTGGTCGTGGAGGTTCTGTCGCCGTCCACCGCGCGCTATGACCGCCAGCTCAAGCGGAGGCGATATCAACGCGCGGGCATCGCCGAGTACTGGATCGTCGACCTCGATGCGCGACTGATCGAACGGTGGCATCCAAACGATGATCGCCCGGAGATGGTGACCGACCGCCTCGTGTGGGCAACCGATGCGAGCCTCCCTGCGTTCGAGCTGGACGTGGTGGATTATTTCGCGGACGTGGTAGGGGCGGGGAAGCGCTGACGCTTCGGGAAGCGCGACGCGTTCGCGTCGCTTGGGGAACGGGGAAACGTTCCGATCACGCCCCGTTCCCTTTTCCCGAAGCGACCCGCAGGGTCGCGCTTCCCGAAGCCTCAGCGCTTCCCCGCTTTACTCTATTTCGGCCGCTTCCTTCTGCGGCGGCTCGGCCGTCGACGGCACAATGGCCGCCTGCCCCGCGCCGCGGAGCATCGCGTTGATGGGCGTCAGTCCCGCGAGCGCATCCTTGAGCGCGCTCAGTTGATGGTCCAATTGGCCGGACAGCAGCGTGAACACCGTGTAGTCCTGCGCCGCCGGCCGCGCGTCGGCGCTGCCGATCGAGCCGCCTAACGCTGCGATCTTGTTGTTGAGCCGGATCGGGAAGTTGAGCGGATCCTCGCTCGCCCGGTTGTGGACCTGATAGATCGCGGCCTCGATCGTGTCGAGCTTCGCCTTGAGCGTGGCCGCCGCGTCGGCGTAACCGCTCGGCGCCGAGGCGCTGCGCTCGCCCATCTGCCACTCCACGTTGCGGATCGTGCGCACGGCGTTGTTGGCCGCCGAGAGACGGTCGCGCACCTTGATCAGCAGCGCGAACTGCTCCGTCAGATCGGCCTGCGTCGCGTGGACACGCGGGTCCTTCTTGAGCACGAACGACTCGGTCTGCGACCGGCCGTTTGTCGTTAGGCGAACCGAGTACGTGCCCGGCACCGCGATCGGGCCGCTGACCCCGCCGGCCCACATGATGAGATTCTCGAACGACACGGCGTCGGGATATCTGAGATTCCACGCGAACATGTTGAGGCCGGCCTTGTTCGCGACCCGCGGCTTCGTCGGACGGCGCGCACCTTCGGCGCCGGGCGGCACCTTGCCGTTATTGGCCTTCTTGATGCTGTCGGTGCGCACGCTGTCGGCGATGCCCGCGCTGTCCAACTCGCTCGTGAACGACTGGATCACCGTCCCCTTCGCATCCAGAAAATCGAGCGTCACTTTCTGGTTAGGCGTGGAGAGCGTGTAGTACACCACCGCCCCGCTCGGCGGATTCTTGCCTTCGGGATGCTGGCGTCCGCCGCCGCCGAATCCTCCGCCCCAGTTCACCCGATACGCCGCGCGCGGCTTGAAGAGATGCATCGGCGCGGACGCGATCGCGGGCGTCAGCTGCCTGAGCGCCGACAGATCGTCCAGGATGTAGAATGACCGCCCGTGCGTCGCCGCGACGAGATCGCCCTGCGTGATCTCGAGATCGTGCACCGGCACCGGCGGCAGGTTGAGCTGCAACGACTGCCAGTGCGACCCATCGTCGAAGCTCACCCAGACGCCGCGCTCAGTGCCGGCGTACAGCAGGCCGCGCCGCTCGGGATCCTCGCGAATCGTGCGCGTGAATTGCGTGCGGTCGATGCCGTCGTCGATGCGCGTCCACGTCTTGCCATAGTCCGACGTCTTGTACAGGTACGGCGCATCGTCGTCCAACTGATAGCGGTTGGCGGCGACGTACGCCGTGCCGGCGCCGAAGTGCGACGCATCGATGATCGAGATGCGCGTGAAGGGCGGCAAATCCTTGGGCGTGACGTTGGACCACGTCTTTCCATCGTCGCGCGTCACGTAGATCATCCCGTCGTCCGATCCGGTCCAGATGACCCCCTTGGTCACCGGCGATTCGGCGATCGCGAAGATCGTCGCGTAATACTCGACCGACGTCTGGTCCTTGGTGATCGGACCGCCGGATGCGCCTAACGTGGACGGGTCGTGGCGCGTGAGATCGGGGCTCGCCACCTCCCAGCTCTGACCGCCGTTGTGCGTGCGGAAGAGCACCTGCGATCCCAGGTACAACGTGTTCGGATCGTGCGGCGAGATGAGAATCGGGAACGTCCATTGAAAGCGGTACTTCAAGTCTTCGGCCGAGTGGCCCATCGGGTTGTCGGGCCACGGGATGATGTCGCGCTGCTGTCCGTTGGTCAGGTCGAGCCGCGACAAATACGCGTAGCTGCCGGCGTACACGATGTTGGTGCTGTCCGGCCTAACCTGGATGTAGCCCGATTCGCCGCCGCCCACCTCGCGCCACTCGCTCATCGGGATGCCGCGCGGCCACCGGCTCGGTCCGCAGAGCGTCGAGTTGTCCTGCTGCGCGCCGCAGACGCGGTACGGAAAGTCGGTGGTTGTGGTGACGTGATAGAACTGCGCCGTCGCGTAGTCTTCATCGGTCCACGACTTGCCGCCGTCAAACGACACCGTGGCGCCCCCGTCGTTGGACTCGATCATCCGCTTGGGATCGTTAGGCGCAATCCAGAGGTCGTGGTTGTCGCCGTGCGGCACGGCGATCGGGTTGAACGTCTTGCCGCCGTCGGTCGACTTGAAGAACGACACGTTCACCACGTACACCGTGTTGGCGTCCTTCGGATCGGCGAAGATGCGAGAGTAATACCACGCCCGCTGGCGCAGCTTGCGCTCGACGTTGGTGCGCGTCCACGTGGCGCCGCCGTCGTCGGAGCGGAACACGCCGCCCGAGTCCGACTCGACGATCGCGTACACGCGCTGCGGATTGGCGGGCGACACGGTGATGCCGATGTCGCCGACGATGCCCGACGGCAAACCCGGATTGTGCGTGAGCTCGGTCCAGTGCTCGCCGCCGTCGGTGGTCTTGAAGATCCCGCTCCCCGCGCCGCCGCTCACGAGGAGCCACGGCTTGCGGCCGGCCTGCCACATCGCGGCGTAGAGCGTGTTGGGATCGCTCGGATCCATCGCCATGTCGCTGACGCCGGTGGAGTCGTTGCGGAACAGCACCTTGCGCCACGTCTTGCCGCCGTCGGTCGTCTTGTACACGCCGCGGTCGGCGTTGGGCGCCCACACGTGGCCTAACGCACCAACGTACGCCACGTCGGGTTTGTGCGGATCGACGATGACGCGCGCGATCTGCCTGGTGTCCGTTAGGCCGACCGACGTCCACGTCTTGCCGTCGTCGGTGGTCTTCCACACGCCGTCGCCGTGCGAGACGTTGCCGCGGATGTCGAACTCGCCCGCGCCGACGTACACGATGTCGGGATTGGACTCGCTCACGCCGATGGCGCCGATCGTCCCGCCGAAATATTTGTCGGTGGACGGTTCCCAGCTCGAGCCGCCGTCGGTGGTCTTGAACACGCCGCCGCCGGTAGTCCCCATCCAGAACTCATAGGGACGCGCATCGGATCCGGCGACCGCTACGGATCGTCCGCCCCGATACGGTCCGATCTCGCGCCAGGTGAGCGCGTGGAACATCGATGTGTCGTACGCCGTCGACTGAGCAACCGACGGCGCAGCATGCAGCAGCAGCGCGAAAAGCGCGGCCGCCGACAGGCGCGCAGAATTCACTGAGGAGCCTCTGGTTGAGGGACGCGTCAGCGATTCTACGAGGTGGACCAACGAGAGGGAAGCAGTGAGGCGGGGAAGCGCTACGCTTGGGGAAGCGCTCCGCTTGGGGAAGCGCTTCGCTTAGGGAAAGGGGAACGGGCGCGCAGCATCGCGTCGTCACCGTCCCTCGCCCATTTCCCTTTTCCCCAAGCGTTAGCGCTTCCCCAAGCGCAGCGCTTCCCTGTTGTCACCGGCTTCCGCTTCGTCAAGCTCCAAATCGATGGCTTCGGCTCGTGCCAATGTGTCCAACGCATCCTTGAGGCGCGCAACCGAGCCGTGTCGTTCGGCCAACGCGATCACCATCCGCATGGCGAACAAAGGCGAGCCTGACATCGGGGCGGATTCGGTGGACGTCTCGAGCTCCAGAATGTTGCCGCCGTGCGCGCGCACGACATCGGTTATCGAGTGGATGATGCCCTCGTGATCCATGGCGCTCGCGGTCACGACCCACGTGGGAGCGGCGTGAACGTAGGGCGCCGCAGTGCTGCGCTCGACCATCCGGCGCACGGTCACGCGCAAACCGGTCGAGCGTTCGAGCGCGTCCAGTCCGCCTTCGACGGCGGACATTTGGGGCGGCGTGCCCGATATGAGGAACATGAGGCCGGCGAATCCGCCGAGCACGATCACCCGGCTGTCGTCGACATTGCAGCCGCGGCCGGCCACGTATCCGCTGAGCTCGGCCACGAGGCCGGGCCGGTCTGGTTCGGTGGCGAACAGAATGAGTCGGTCGCGCGTGGTCATGTCGGCACCTCTCGGTAAGCGGGCTGCTCACCAAGGGTACATCGTGCAGGATCGGGGCGCCCTGACCGAACGGCGGGGCATGAACCACAGAGACGCCAATCCGTTACCCGCGCCGACGCTTGACGGAGCGGCGACGCGCGCGTTCCGTTCGGTCGTACCACCTCTTACCCTCCGCCGACCGGGGCTCGTGCACCGATTTCTCGTTGTCGTGATTCTGTTGGCTGCGTGTGGTGCGCCGGACAGCGCCAAGAAGGCGACGCCGCCGCCAAAACCGTTCGTCCCGCCGACTCGCGCGGCGACCGCGGTCGGATTCGAGCGGCCGGTGGCGGCGCGATACGATTCGGCGGCGGACGTGTTCTTCGTGTCCAACCAGGGCGCCGACTCCGCGGGGGCGGGCGCGCACGACGCGTTCATCAGCCGCGTGCATCCCGACGGGAGCATCGACTCGCTGCGCTTCATCGACAACGGCCGCGGCGGCGCGGTGCTCGACGCGCCGCGCGGGCTTGCCCTGTTAGGCGACACCCTGTGGGTGGTGGATCGCGATGCGGTACGGGCGTTCGACGCGCGCACCGGGGCGCCCGGACCTTCCGTTAGTCTCGCGTCGCATCACCCGGTGGCGCCGGCGGGCATCGCCGTGGGGCCGGACAGCGCGCTCTACGTCACCGACCGCGGGCTGCGCGACATCGCCCAACCGTCGAGCCACGTGCCACACAGCGACCGGATCTTTCGCATCGGCCGCAATCACGCGGTCACCGTAGCGCTGGCGACCGATTCGCTGGCGGAGCCGAGCGGGATCGTATGGGACCGGCGGGGCAAGCGATTCGTGATCGTGTCGTTCGGCGGCAGCACCATTCTCTCGTGGCGGCCCGGCGATGCGCAGCCGCGCATCATCGGATACAACCGCGGACAGATGGATGGCGTGGCCGTCCTTCCCGACGGCCGGCTGCTGGTGACGAGCTGGAAGGACTCGACGCTCACCATTCGCGCCGCGGACAAGCTGACGTCGATCAGCGGATTTCCATCCGCCGCGCATCTGGGCGTCGACACGCGCCGCGACCGCGTGGCGGTGCCGCTGCCGACCAAGAACCGCGTGGACATCTGGGCCATCCCGCCCGTCGCGCCATGACCTCCGCCTAACCGACAATGCCGCCACGCACGTTGCGTCTGGCACTTCTCGCGCTCTGCATCGCGGCCGGTGCGTGCGGCCGCCGGCCTGCGCCCGTCGCTCGCGACCTGCAATCGCCCGACGACGCGCACCGCCGGCTTCCGACCGGCGTGTCGCTCGATCCGGCCGGCACCGCGGTGCCGGTGGGACAGATGCCGCTGGCGATGGCATTCTCGCCGGACTCCTCGCGCGTGGTGATGGTGCTCTCGGGCTGGCGCGAGCAGGGCATCCAGGTGATGGATCGCGCGAGCGGGCGCGTGGTACAAACGCTCGCCCAACCGTCGGCGTTCGTCGGGCTGGCGTTCGCGCCCGACGGCCGCGCGCTTTACGTGTCGGGCGCCGACGGCGATCTCGTGTACCGCTACGCGTGGCAGGGCGACAGCGCGGTGCTGGCCGACAGCATTGCGTTAGGCCCGCATCCGGCCCGCGGCCGCGAAGGCGTGCGCTACCCGGCGGGCCTCGCCTTCTCGCCTAACGGAAAGTCGCTGTACGTGGCCGAGAACCTCGACGACTCGCTGGCCGTGGTGGACGTGGCGACGGGCGCCGTCACTCGGCGCCTGCCGGCGGGCCGGTATCCATACGCGGTGGTCGTGACGCCGGACGGCGCCGTGTACGTGTCGTCGTGGGGCGCGAGCACGGTATGGGCGTACGCGCCGCACGGTGGACGCCTCGCGGTAGCGGACACGATTCCCGTGGCGCGGCACCCATCGGCGATGATCGCGAGCCGGGATGGCTCGCGCCTCTACGTGGTGTCGGCGACCACAGATCGCGTAACGCTAATCGACACGCGCCGGCACGCGGCAGTCGGCGAGCTGCGCGATCCGCCGCCCGCCGGACCGTCCGAAGGCAGCACGCCTAACGCACTGGCGCTGTCGCCCGACGGCACGCGTCTCTTCGCCGCCGAGGCGGATGCGAACGCGGTGGCGGTGTTCGACGTATCGTCCGATGCGGCCGCCGCCGATTCGGGGCGCGCGGCGCTCCTGGGGCGGATCCCGGTGGAGTGGTACCCCTCGGCGATCCTCGCCGCGGGCGACACGATTCTCGTCGCGAACGGCAAGGGCACGGGAACGGCGCCCAACCCCGGCGGACCGACCCCTCTCCGTCCGGCGAGTCGGGTGCCTAACGAATATACGTTAGGCCAACTGAGCGGGACGATGTCGACCGTCGTGCTCGCCCAACCCTCGCGCGCCGCGCTCGCCCCGCTCACCGCCCGCGTGGCCCGCGCCAACCGGTGGGATGAGCCGGCGTCCGCCCGCGGCGCCGCTGGCTACCCGCCGTTCACGCACGTCATCTACGTCATCAAGGAGAATCGCACGTACGACCAGGTGTTCGGCGACCTCCCGCAGGCCGATGGCGATACGGCGCTCCTCTTTTTCCCGCGCGCGGTGTCGCCTAACCATCACGCGCTCGCCGTGCGCTTCGGGATCTTCGATCGGTTCTTCACCAACGCCGAAGTGAGCGCGCAGGGGCACAACTGGTCCACCGGCGCGTACTCGAGCGACTACGTCGAAAAGACGGTGACGAGCAACTACTCGGACCGCCGTCCGTATTACGACTACGAGGGCGCGAATCGCGATCAGTTGACCGACGACGACGTCGCGTCGCCATCCACCGGATATCTGTGGAACCTCGCCCAACGCGCCGGCATCACCTTCCGCAACTACGGCGAGTTCGTGGTCAGCAGTCGCGACTTGGGCGACACGAGCAAGCTGCCCGAGTCGTATCGCGGCGACAAACCGTTTCTGGCCGCGCATACCGACTCGCTGTATCCCGGATTCGATCTGTCGATCGAGGATCAGACGCGCGTCGACCGTTGGCTCGACGAGTTCCACCGGTACGAGCGAACGGGCGAACTGCCGAACCTCGAGATCGTTCGATTGCCGAACGACCACACGTCGGGCGCACGGGTGGGCGCGCCGAGTCCCCGGGCCGCGTTTGCCGACAACGACCTCGCGCTGGGCCGGCTGATAGATGCCCTCTCGCGCTCCCGCTTCTGGCGCAGTACCGTTGTGTTCGTCGTGGAAGACGACGCGCAGAACGGTCCCGATCACGTGGACTCGCACCGCGCGCCGTTTCTCATGATCAGCGCCTACAGTCACGCCGGAGTCGTGCACCGGTTCGTGAATACCACGGATGTGATCGCCACCATCGCCGACATTCTGCACCTCGGATCGCTGTCGCAATTCGACTATTACGGCCGCCCGCTGCGCGGATTGTTCACGGAGTCGCCCGACCTCACGCCCTATGTCGCACAGACGCCGGCACAATCGCTCGATAGTCGGAACCCGGCGTCGGGTCCCGGCGCGAAGGCGTCCGCTCGCCTCAACCTCGATTTAGAGGATGAATCGGACGACAATCTGTTCAATCACATTTTGTGGGAAGCGCTCAAAGGACCCTCGGTGCCGTATCCGGGCACGACGCATCGGGGCATGGCAAAGGGCGTGTTGACCTACTGAAGGTGCGCCGCACGCTGTACCCTTTCTCGACTCGCCGGCTGATCATCTCCGCCACCATCCGGAACCCAGCGACCCCACCTTTGCGCTCATGACGCCCGCCCGCTGGCTTCTCGCGATCGTGTCGTTTGCCGCGGCGATCGGGGTCTCGCTGTACATCGTGCTCACGAGTTGGCCGACATCGGATCACACGGTGACGGTGAGCCTGGCCGCGCACGGCGTGTTGCTGGCGATCGCGCTCCTCGAGTTGGGCGCGCGCGGCGCCAAGGTGCGGTTGAGCGCGGCGTCGCTCAGAATCCCGATGACGTTCGGGGTCGCGTTGCGCGCGAGCGCGGGCGGGGACTTCGGCGCGGCGATCACGCCGGCGCGCACGGGCGCCGAGCCGGCGCGGTTCCTGATCATGACGGAAGCGGGGATGTCATCGGCGCACATCATCCTCGTCATTTACGCCGAGTTGTTTCTGGAGATGATCTCGCTGGCGCTCGTCGCCATTGCGATGTTCTTCACGTTCCGGAGCTCGGGCGCGATCATCACGGGGATGGCGAGCCTGGTGGCGATGTACGCCGCCTTCGTGCTGGGCACCGGTGCGTTAGGCTTCGTGCTGGCGCGGCGCGGGATCAATCACACGCCGCCGCGATGGATCGCGCGGTTTGGCATCCACGGCGCGCGGTGGGAGCGATTCCGCAAAGTGCTCGAGCAGCTGCAGCAGGGCATCGAGGGGATGCGCGACATGCGGGTGGGGATGGCGGTGATCGCGCTGCTCACATCCATCGTGCACATTTTGCTGCGGTTGGCGATTCTGCCGATCATCGTGTACTCGTTCGGCGTGCACGTGCCGGCGGCGCCGCTCATTCTGTGGCCGATCGCGCTGACGTACGGCAGCGTGGTGGTGGCGGTGCCGGCCGGCGGCGGGTTCATCGAAGTGGCGTTCAAGGAGACGTTGGGCCACGCGATTCCGTCGACGATTTTCGGCGCGTCGCTCATCTGGTGGCGGTTCTACACCTTCTATCTCTACATCATCCTCGGCGCGATCGCGGCCGGCGGGACGGTGCTGCGTGCATTGCGTCCCGACAGCGACGACGACGCGGGGGCCGAGGAGAGCGGGCCGGACCTGGCCGTGCAGCACGACGCGGCGCGCTAGGCCCGCAAGGGGCAAGCGCATGGTGGGCTTCCTCGCTCTGATGACACGGATCAAATCGGATAACTGCACGGATCACAGCGGATCGCTCGGCTGCTCGGCGCCTGGCGCATCCACCGTGGGCGCACTCGCCCTGTATTGGACAACTGCCAGCCGTCAATGCTGCGGGTCGCGTTGCTCGCGCGTCGCACGCCGTCCCCACCAACACCGGAGACGAGGCGCCGCTCCGACCTCGC
>DATNAM010000126.1:0-2046 GCA_035572595.1 Gemmatimonadaceae bacterium | reverse complement strand
TCGGTGATGCCCCACCCGTGCATGGGCTCGTGCTGGAGCACCTCGAGCACGACCATCTCGAGTGTGCCTTTGATGACTTCGCCGCCGCGAGTTTCGGGCATGGCTGCCTCCTGGATACAGGAATGCGGCGCTCCTTTCGTTTTGTCAAGGGAAGCCCAGTGCCCGGCCTCGGCCTCGTCCTTGCGTCCAGTCGAGCCCGTACGCATCCAAAGGAGCAACGCGCAGATGGCCGACGCTCGCCCAGACGTTCGCGGAATGCTGTCGCTCGACGAGCTGCGCAAACTCATCGCGAAGGGCGAGATCGAGACCGTGGTGGTGGGCTTCACCGACCACTACGGCCGTCTCATGGGTAAGCGCTATGTCGCCGGAATGTTCATCGACGACATCGCCCAACACGGCGCGCACGGCTGCAACTATCTCCTCACGACCGACATGGAGATGGAGCCCGTCCGCGGTTATCGGTTCGCCAACTGGGAGCTGGGCTACGGCGACTTCCACCTCGTGCCCGATCTGGCCACGCTGCGCGTTGCCAGCTGGCTGCCGCGCACGGCAGTCGTATTGTGCGACATTCACGACACGAAGACGCATGCGCCCGTCGGCATCGCGCCGCGGGCGATCCTGCGCCGGCAGACGGACGCTGCTCGGGCGCTCGGCTATGACACCTTCGCCGCCTCCGAGCTGGAGCATTACCTCTTTCGGACGAGCTACGCCGACGTGGCGCGTGGCGCGCTTCGTGATCTGAAGCCCGCCGGCTGGTACCTCGAGGACTATCATCTGATGCAGGGCGCGCGCACCGAGGACTTTCACGGCGCGGTCCGCCGGCACCTCAACGATTCCGGCGTTCCGGTGGAGAACTCCAAGGGGGAGTGGGGCCGCGGGCAACACGAAGTGAACGTGCGCTACGCCGACACGCTCACCATGGCCGACCGGCATGTGGTGTTCAAACAGTGCTTGAAAGAGCTGGCCGATTCGATGGGCGTCGCGGTCACGTTCATGGCGAAGATCGCGCCGAATCAGGCGGGGTCGGGATGCCACATCCACTTCAGCTTGTGGCGCGATGGCAAGAACGCCTTCGTCGGCGATCGTGCGTGCGGCCCGATCAGGGCGAGCTCGAATGAATTTCGCTGGTTCCTCGGCGGGTGGATCGCCCACGTGTCGGATGTGATGGTCTTCTACGCGCCAACGGTCAACTCGTACAAACGGTACGTGGATGCGTCGTGGGCGCCGACGCGCCTGGCGTGGAGCAGCGACAATCGCACGGCGGGCTTTCGCGTCGTCGGCGACGGGCAGAGTCTCCGCATCGAATGCCGCATCCCCGGCGCCGACTGCAATCCGTATCTGGCGTTCGCCGCGTCGCTGGCCTCGGGGCTCGACGGCATTGCGAATCACACCGAGCCGCCGGCGCACTTTGGCGGCGACATCTACGCGGCGCAGGATCTGCCGCGGGTACCCTATACCTTGGCCGACGCCACGGACCTGTTCGCGACGAGCGAGTTCGCCAAGCGCGCGTTCGGCGACGACGTGGTCGAGCACTATCTCCACTTCTTCCGAGCGGAGCAGCGCGCCTACGACATGGCCGTGACCGATTGGGAGATTCAACGCTACTTCGAGCGTATCTAAATAACCGAACATATGAGATTAGAAAAGAAAGTGGCATTGATCACCGGCGGCGGGAGCGGCATCGGCCGCGAGGCATCGCTGCTCTTTGCGCGCGAGGGGGCCGCTGTGGTCGTGGTGGACGTCGTCGACGACGCCGGGCGCCACACCGTCGACGAGATCAAGTCGGCCGGTGGACGCGCCTCGTACGTCCATGCCGATGTGTCATCGGCCAACGACTCGGAAGCGATGGTGGCGCACGCCGAGCGGGAGTTCGGCGGTTTGCACGTGCTGTTCAACAACGCCGGGATCATGCACTCGTCGGACGACGACGCGATCTCGACGAGCGAGGAAACCTGGGACCTGACGATGCGGATCAACGCGCGCGGCGTGTTCCTGGGCTGCAAGTACGGGATACCCGCACTGCGACGAGCCGGCGGCGGGTCGATC
>DATNAM010000125.1:0-8559 GCA_035572595.1 Gemmatimonadaceae bacterium | reverse complement strand
GAGGTCACGCGTGGAATCTAGCGGTCCGTCGACCTAGACCCGAGTGGCACCGAAGTAACCGGTGTGCTTGCGGCGTTACGCTCACTCGGCTCTTCCCAGCGCCGCCGGCGGTCTCGATTTCCCCACGACGCCGGCAAGCGCGATGATCGTGAGGAGGTACGGGATCATTTGCACGAACTGCGACGGTATACCTTGCGTTCCCTGCAGGTTGATCTGCGCTGCTTCCGCCGCGGCGAACAGCAAACACGCCAGACCGCCACGTACCGGATCCCAATTGCCGAAGATCATCGCGGCCAATGCGATGTACCCGCGTCCCGCGCTCATGTTGTCGGTGAATTGGTGTTGATCCAGCGCCAGATATGCACCGCCGAGGCCGGCGAGCACGCCGGACAGGGCGACGGCAATGTATCGCACGCGAGCGACGCCTACACCGACGGTCTCCGCTGCCTTCGGGTGTTCACCTACCGCACGGACGCGCAACCCGAATGGTGTGTGGTAAATAACCCACGCCACCGCGGGTATGGCGATGAGTCCGAGAAGAACCAAGGGGTTGTTCAGCATACTCGCAATGAGTCCCTCGCCGCGAACGACCGTGGTGAATCCTGGAATACGAGGCGAATTGGACGAACTGCCGAACGACAGGTGCAGAAAATACCGCGTGACGCCGATCGCCAGAATGTTGATGGCGACTCCGGACACAACCTGGTCGGCCTTATAACGAATCGTCGCGACGCCATGCACGAGTCCGAAGATGAGGCCGGCGCCCATCCCGCATGCCACACCGACCCACGGATTGCCGCTGTAGTAACTGCCGAGCGCGGCCCCGAAGGCGCCGGTGAGCAGGAAGCCTTCGAGCGTTAGGCTGATGATGCCGGATCGCTCGGCGATCGTGCCGCCGGCGGCCGCGAACAAATAAGGGATCGCGATGCGAATGGTCTGCGACAGGAAGGCGAAGATCATGTCGGGACGGTCCGCTTTCGGAACCGCAGCACGCGGCGTACTTCGGGCACCGATGCCGCCACGGCGATGATGACGGCGCCCTGCAGGACGTCGACCATCGTCTTCGGGACGAGCGCGTTGATCGCGAGACCACCTTGCGAAAGGGTGGCGAAGAAGACCGACGCCAGCACGATGCCGACGGGCGTGTTTCGCCCAACGAGTGCCACCGCGATGCCGAGGAATCCGGCGCCGGTCGCGAACCCATCCTCGTAGTATCGCTTGTAGCCGAGTACGAAATTGATTCCGCCTAACCCAGCCAGCGCGCCGGACAGCGTCATGGCGCCAATCCACACGCGCCCAACGTTGACGCCGCCGTATTCGGCCGCATCGGGCTGCAGCCCGACCGCGCGCAGGTCGTATCCACCGCGCGAGCGAAAGAGGTACCACCACGTCACGGCCGCCGCGATCAGCGCGACCACGATCGAGAGATTGGCGGCGGATCCGTGAAACGCCGGCAACAGATCGCCGACGCGTGCCAGGGCGCCCGCATGGATCTCGCGCGTGTGGAGCGTCTCAGGTACGCGGAGGCCGGTCGAGATCGCCCAATTGAGCAGCGCGAGAATCACGAAGTTGAGCATGATGGTGGTGATCACTTCGTGCGCGCCGAATCGCGCGCGAAGGACGCCGGGCACCCAACCCGTGACGGCGCCCGCGGCGAGCGCGGCGGCGATGCAGAAGGGAATCGCAAGCGCGGCGGGCGTACCGGCCGGGAGCGCGAGGCCGGCTAACGCGGCTGCGAATCCACCGGCAGCGAGTTGTCCCTCACCGCCAATGTTGAACAGTCCCGCACGCAATCCGATTGCGACGCAGAGTCCGGTGCACGTGAGCGTCGTGGTCTTGTACAACACCTGACCGAATCCGTACGCGTTGCCCCACGTACCGCGCAGCAGCAGCGCCCACACGCCGGCGGGCGACTGCCCAACGCTCAGAATGAGGATGTCCCCGACCACAAGGGCAACGAGTAGTGCGACGATCGGTGGCAGCAGCGCTTCGGCCGCACGAGCTCGCAGGTTGGGCGGCACGCGCATCAGGCGGCACCGGCGTTCGAAATTCCGGCGCCGGTCATCAGCGGGCCGAGCACGTCGATCGACGCGTCTGCGCGCGCCATCACGGCCACGAGTCGTCCGCCATACATCACGCCCACGCGGTCCGACAGCGCCAGAATTTCGGTGAGCTCGGCCGAAACGAGGAGGATCGCCTTGCCCGCGTCTCGGGCCGCGCGCAGCTGGGCATGGATGAATTCGATCGCGCCGACGTCGACGCCCCGCGTGGGCTGCGCCGCGAGCAGCACGCCGAAGGCGGCGCCCATCTCCCGGGCCACGACGATCTTCTGCTGGTTGCCGCCCGACAACGCCCGCGCCGGGAGCGACGGGTCGTGAGGCCGAATGTCGAAGCGTTCGATCTGAGCCGCGGCGTTGCGCGCAATGCGTGTCCGGTCGAGGCCGAGTCGTGTTGCGTACTGTCGCTGGCGGCCGAGGATCAGGTTGTCGGCCACCGAATACTCGAGCACCAGGCCACGGCGATGCCGGTCTTCCGGCACGTGAGCCAGTCCTAACGCAGCGCGCGCGTGAACCGACAGCGTCGTGATGTCGTGCGCGTCGAGCAGCACCGCGCCGGACCGTGCCGCGCGCAGGCCCGCGATCGCCTCGACGAGCTCCGTTTGCCCGTTCCCTTCGACCCCCGCGATGCCGAAGATTTCGCCCCCGGCGATCGACACATCGACGCCATTCACCCGCCGCTCATGTCGCGATCCTTCGACGACGAGGTCGCGCACGACGAGGCGCGGCGTACCGCCCGTCGGTACCGCCACGTCGTTAGGCGTCGCGGCGTCCTGGGCCAGCAACACCGAGCGTCCGACCATGGCGCGGGCAACCTCACCGGGCGTCGCCGTTGCCGTCTCCATGTGGCCGACGGTCTGGCCGTGCCGCATCACGGTGATGCGATCGGACACCTCCATCACTTCGTCGAGCTTGTGCGTGATGAGAATGATCCCGCCATCGGGTCGTGAGTCGCGCAGCGCGCGCAACACCCGCCACAAGTCGCGGACCTCCGGCGGCGACAACACGGCCGTCGGCTCATCGAGGATCAGGATTTTCGCGCCGCGAAACAATGTCTTGATGATCTCGACGCGCTGTGCTTCTCCCACGCTCAACTCGGACACGCGTCGCTTGACGTCCATCGGGAAGCCGTAGCGCGCCGCCACCGACGTGACGTCGCGTTCGGCGGCGGCCGTGTCGAGCGCCGGCCCGCGCCGCGGCTCGCGGCCTAACACAACGTTTTCGGCGATCGTCAGGGTCGGCACGAGCATGAAGTGCTGGTGCACCATGCCGACGCCGGCGCGAATCGCCTCCGCCGTCGACCAACCCGTGGCCACGCGTCCGTCCACCATCACACGGCCGGCGTCCGGCGCGAGCAGGCCGCTCAGAATGTGCATCAGCGTGGACTTGCCGGCGCCGTTCTCACCGACGAGCGCGTGGATCTCGCCCGGTGCGACCTCCAGCGTTGCGCCGCGATTCGCGGCCACCGCCCCGAATCGCTTCTCGATGTCCACCATCGACACCAGCGGCGATGCGGTGCGCCGTGCCTGGTCCGCGTCGCTCATCGACTAACGGGAACGACGATCTGGCCGGACTCGATGCGCGCGGCGATCGAGTCGAGCTTGGTATGGACGCTGTCGGGAATCAACGCCCGATTGTGGTCGTCGTAGACGTAGCCGACGCCACCCTGCGACAGCCCGTACTCGAAGATGCCGCCGCGGAACGTGTGGTCGCGGACGCGCGCGATCTGATCGTACACGACTTCGTCGACGCGCTTGACCATCGAGGTCAACACGTGACCCGGCGCTTCCTCGTACTGGTCGGCGTCGACGCCAATGGCCAGTTTGCCCGTTTGACGCGCCGCCTCGAAGACGCCTAACCCGGTCGAGCCCGATGCGTGGAAGATGATGTTCACGCCCGACTCGTATTGGCTGAGCGCCAGCTCTTTGCCGCGCCCCGGATTGCGAAACGCGTCCGGCGTGACGCCGGCGTACTGCGCGATCACGGTGCAAGCCGGGCAGACGTACTTCACGCCGGCGCGATACCCAGCCTCGAACTTGTGGATGAGCGGGATGTCCATCCCGCCCACGAACCCCAGCTTTTTGGATCCGCCGACCATCGCCGCGAGCGCGCCGACGAGAAAAGATCCCTGCTCCTCGCGAAACTTGAGCGCCGCCAGGTTGGGCGGCGGCGGGATGACATTGCCGTGCGGATCGGTCGCAAGCGAGTAGTCGACGCCGGCGAAGCGGATTGTCGGATACTCGCGCGCGGTTTGGGTCAGATCGTCCGAGAAAATGAATCCGACGCCGATGACGAGGTCCATCTTCTCGGCGGCGAGCAGCCGCAACCCTGCTTCGCGATCCGACCCGTCGCCCGGTTCGATGTAGTGGACGTGCGCGCCGAATGCCACGGCCGCTCGTTGGGCACCGCGATAGGCGCCGTCGTTGAACGACTTGTCGCCCCGGCCCCCGACGTCGAATACCACGCCGATGTTGAGCCCTGGCCCCGCCGCCGCTGCGCCGGACCCGGCTGGATGTACCAACAGCAGTCCGAGATGCGCCGCCAGGAGGAGCGCGATTGCGATCATGAGCGTGCGCATTCGCGCGTAACTTGGGATCGGTGGCAATGCGCGGCAAGCGGCGCGCTTGGGCGGCGAGTCTTGCATCCGAAACGGTCCGTCGGCAGGTTGCAGATCCAGTTCAGAGGGCAGGAGGTCCGGTCTCATGAGCACACCTGAGATGTATGGGCCGGAGGAAGGACGGTCGCATGGCGAACGTCGCCGCTCGATCGAACCGCGTCGTGAGTCCGAGCGCGGAGACGGCACTCGGGCGCCGCGTCAATCACGAGATCGCCGAACGTCGCGCGCGGTGACGCCGCAGGCGGGCGCTCCGGTCTCGGAACACGACGTGCTCGGGTTTCCGCTCTCGGACAAACAACTCGAGTCGTGCCTGCGCGCCGCGCTCGTCGAAGACGGTGCGTACCACGACATCGCGACCGCGGCCAGCGTGGTGTCCGCGCGGCGCGCGCACGCCACCATTTTCGCCCGACAGTCCGGCATTCTCGCCGGCATTCCGCTCGCGGTCGCGGCGTTTCGCATGTTCGATTCCAACGCGGCACTGCGCGTGGACATCGAAGACGGTGATCGCGTGACCGACGGCGTGCCGATCGTGCGCATCACGGCGTTGTCGCACGCCATTCTCTCGGCCGAGCGCGTGGCGCTGAATTTCTTGCGGCACCTGTCCGGCATTGCGACGTTGACGTCGTACTACGTCGAAGCCATCCGCGGCACGTCGGCGCGCATTGTCGACACGTGGAAGACGACCCCCGGGATGCGCGAGCTCGAGCACTACGCCGCACGCGCCGGGGGTGCGTTAGGCGTAGGGGGCGACGGCCTGGACGTGGTGCAGATTCGCGATAGTCATCTCACGGCGGCGAATCGCGACATCTTCACGGTGGTGCGCCGGGCGCGCGAGCTGGCGTCGGATCACACCCGCATCGAAATCGCGTGCCGCTCGCCCGCCGAAGTGCGCAGCGCCGTGGCGGCCGGAGTCGACTCGGTGATGCTCGACGGCATGACGCCCGCGCACGTCCGCGAGTGCGTCGAGCTCGCGTCGTCGCGTGTGTTCACGCAGGTTAATGGGAACGTGCGACTCGATGCGGTGCGGAGCTTCGCACAAGCCGGCGTGGATCGCATTTCGGTCGACGCGCTGACTCAGCGCGCACCGGCGCTCGACCTCGAGTTGGAGTTCGAGGCCGGTTGATGGGCGACCTGCTCGCCGCCAGGTCGCAAATGGCGGTGTCGTTAGGCTTCCACATCCTGTTCGCAGTCGTCGGCATTGCGATGCCGATGCTCATGGTCATAGCCGAGGTGCGTTGGCGGCGCACCGGCGACGCAATGTATCTCGAGCTCGCGAAGCGTTGGGCGAAGGGCACGGCCATCCTGTTTGCCGTCGGCGCGGTGTCCGGTACCGTGTTGAGCTTCGAGCTCGGCTTGCTGTGGCCCGGATTCATGCGCTTTGCCGGCGCCATCATCGGCATGCCGTTTTCGCTCGAGGGATTTGCCTTTTTCGCCGAGGCCATATTCCTCGGCGTGTACCTCTACGGCTGGACGCGCATCTCGCCGCGCGCGCACATCGCGGCCGGCATGGTCGTCGCGCTGAGCGGCGCCGCGTCGGCGCTGTTCGTCGTCATCGCGAATGCGTGGATGAATTCGCCGACCGGATTTCAGCTGCAGAATGGCTCGCCCATCGGCGTGGACCCCATCGCAGCGATGCTGACACCCGCCGCCTTCCCCGAAGTGCTGCACATGCTGTTGGCCGCGTACGCCGCAACGGGATTCGCGGTCGCCGGAATACACGGGTTCCTGCTGCTACGCGACAGCCGGAACGCCTTCCACCGGCGTGCGCTCGTCGTGGCGCTCATCGTCGGAGTACCCGCCGCGATCCTCCAGCCGGTGTCGGGCGACATCAGTGCACGGTATGTGGCGCGGTGGCAGCCTACCAAGTTGGCCTCGATGGAAGGCCAGTTTCACACCGAAGCCGGCGCACCGCTGCGCATCGGCGGTTTCCCGGACGTGAATGCCCAACGGACGCGTTGGGCCGTCGAGATCCCCGGCGGACTGTCGCTGCTCGCGTTCCACGACCCGCATGCGGTGGTGCGCGGCCTCGACGCCGTGCCACGCCGCGATTGGCCGCCGGTGCCGGTGGTCCACGTGGCATTCCAGGTAATGGTTGGGTTAGGCACCTATCTCGCGCTGCTCGGCATCTGGATCGTCATCGCGGCGTGGCGGCGCCGGGATCTCGCCGCCGACCGCTGGCTGATGCGCGCCGTGGCACTGGCGGCGCCGATGGGTTTCGTGTGCATCGAAGCCGGCTGGACCGTCACCGAGGTCGGCCGACAACCATGGGTGATCTACGGCGTGATGCGCACCGCGGACGCGGTCACGCCCATGCCGGGCCTCATCGTTCCGTTTCTCGTCATCAGCGCGCTCTACTGTTTCCTCGGCGTCATCGTGGCGTGGCTCCTGTACGACCTCGTGATGCGGAGTCCGGTGACGCGCGAAGGCGACGCGGCGGCGACCGCGCCGGCCGCCGCCTAACGGGACGCCATCGTGGCGACTGCCGTGGCGCTGATCGCGCTCGTCGCGCTGAACGCGTACGTCCTGCTGGCCGGCGCGGATTTCGGCGGCGGTGTATGGGACTTTTTCGCCACGGGTCCGCGCCGTGCCGAACAACGCGTACTCATCGCCGAAGCGATCGGCCCGATCTGGGAAGCCAATCACGTGTGGCTCATCCTGGTCGTCGTGCTGCTCTTCACGTGCTTCCCGGCCGTGTTCTCGGGATTGGCGATCGCCCTGCACATTCCTCTCACGCTGATGCTCGTCGGCATCGTCCTGCGCGGGTCCGCGTTCGCCTTCCGCAGCTATGGCAGCAGCGACGACGCACCGCAACGGCGATGGGGCCGCGTGTTCGCGATCGCCAGCGTGCTCACTCCGTTAGTCCTTGGGATCTGCATCGGCGCCATTGCGTCGGGACGCGTCGGAGACATGCTCGATCGCTTGCCCCAGCGCGGCGCAACGGAATCGTTCGTCTCGCTCTACGTGACGCCGTGGCTCTCGCCGTTCACGGTCGCCGTCGGCGCGCTGGCGCTGGCCTTGTTCGCGTTCCTGGCCGCCACCTACCTCACGGTCGAAGCCGAGAACGCCGAGTTGCGCGAGGATTTTCGGCGCCGCGCCCTGTGGGCCGCCGCCGCGGTATTCGTGACCGCGTTTCTCGCGCTCATCCTCGCGTGGTCGCACGCGCCGCGTATGAGCGCCGGTCTCATCGCATCGCAATGGGCGCTGCCGCTTCACATCCTAACCGGCATTGTCGCGATCGTCGCGATCGTGGCGCTCTGGGTCCGTCGGTGGCACCTGGCGCGGGTCGCTGCCGCGGCGCAAGTGTCGCTCATTCTCTGGGGTTGGGCGGCGGCACAAGCACCGTATCTCGTCCCGCCAACGTTGAGCGTGGGGAACAGCGCGGCGCCGCGCAGCACGCTGCAGCTCTTCCTGGTCGTACTCGCGCTGGGCGCGCTCGTGCTGTTTCCATCGCTCACTTACTTGTTCCGCCTGTTCAAGTCGGACCGTGCGCGCGAGCGCGCTCCCGAACGCTCCGAGTGATCCGCATCACCATGCGTCCGCCGTTAACATCGGTCGATGTCGGGCGTCAAACGAAGTGAAGGCCTGCGGGGCGGGCAGGTCGATCTTTGCACTACCGAGCGACATGACCAATGCGCCTTGAGCGCAAGGACGGATGTGATGATCGAACGAATGAAGCACAGACTTACGAGAGCAGCACTCGCAGCGACGGTCGTCATCGTCGCCGCGTGTGCATCAGGTCCGCGTGGTGAGCGCGTGTACGTGCGCGAAGCGCCGCCCGCTGAACGTGTGGAAGTCATCAGCAGATCGCCCGGACCAGGTTATGTGTGGGTCGCGGGACATTGGAATTGGGACACGCGACAGTATGTCTGGATTTCCGGACGGTGG